>CAZGSQ010000019.1:0-46487 GCA_964528535.1 uncultured Tangfeifania sp.
CGAGGTAGCTTCAGGTGACTGGAGTTCAGACGTGTGCTCTTCCGATCTTATGCCATGTTGGACCTGGGTTGTGGCATACGCTACTGACAATTCTGTAATTGCAGACAAAAGCTTGTTTGTCAGCTTTCTGTCTTTGTAAAGCAGGGCCACTGCCTCCGGAAAAGTATGGTTGGAGCTAAGTCCTTGCACCATGTAACAGAGGGTGGTAAAAGGGGCACCGCAAAATCCGATCAGAGGGATATCAGCTGGTTTGGTACGAATAATCTCATCGATGGCATCGTAGATGTAATCCAGTTTGGATGAATCCGGATTCAGAAGAACCGTGGGATCATCCAAATCTTTCAGAGCCACCTCAAATTTAGGTCCTGTATCCGTAAAATTGAGGTTCATCCCCAATGCCGCAGGGATGACCAGAATATCCGAGAACAGAATGGCTGCATCGACACCCAGATCATAGACAGGCATCAAGGTAACCTCGGCCGCTAACGCCGGCGTGTGCATCAACTCGGTGAACGAATATTTCTCCCTAAGCTTCAGGTAATTGGGCAGCACCCGACCGGCCTGCCGCATGAACCAGACCGGAGGTCGACTCGTTGCCTTGCCATGCAATGTATCTAAGAATATCGAATTTGACATTGATGAATGTTTTAAAATTTCAAGAAGTGATCTATCGGTTCTACCATTTTTCACTTTTCACTTTCGACTTTTGCCAACACCTTCAATGCCTGCAAATTGGCCTCAATCATAAAATCAATCTCTGCATCACTGTGGGCATAAGAGATAAATAGGCATTCGAATTGAGAGGGAGCAAGGTAGATGCCGCTTTCGAGCGACAATTTGAAATATTTGGCATACAACCCGGTATCGGCCGTCATGGCCTCCTCCAAATTGGTTACCTGTTTTGCATCGGTAAAGAAAAGGGTCATCATGGAACCCACCCTGTTGACTACGCCGGCCACACCGGTCTCGGCCAGATTGCCAAGAATTCCCGCTTCCAGTTTTGCTGCTTTGCGTTCCATCTCATCATAAAGTCCTTTGGTTTCTTCGATCATGGCAAGCATGGCAATACCTGCAGCCATTGCCAACGGGTTTCCTGATAAGGTTCCAGCCTGATAAACAGGTCCTAAAGGAGCAATCATCTCCATGATCTCCTTCCTGCCGCCGTATGCTCCTACCGGGAGTCCGCCACCAATAATTTTGCCAAGTGTTGTGAGATCAGGCGTGATGCCAAAATATTCCTGCGCACCGCCCTGTGCCAATCTGAAACCCGTAATCACTTCATCAAAGATCAGCAGGGCGCCATATTTTGTTGTCAGGTCGCGCAGACCCTGCAGAAATTCCCTGGTTGGCACCACCACACCCATGTTTCCAGCCACCGGTTCAAGAATCACCGCGGCAATTTCGGATCCTCTTTCCAGGAAGAGTGCCTCAACAGAAGCAAGATTGTTGTAATCGGCCATCAGGGTATCCCTGGCCGTACCCGCAGTAATTCCAGGACTGTTTGGAATACCGAGGGTGATCGCTCCGGATCCGGCTTTGATCAGGAAACTGTCGCCATGACCGTGGTAATTTCCCGCGAATTTGACAAATGCCTCCCTACCGGTGAAACCACGCGCCAGTCGAATAGCACTCATGGTAGCCTCCGTACCCGAACTAACCATGCGAACCATCTCCATCGATGGCACCAACCGGATGATCCGCTCCGCCATCTCTGTCTCATATTGGGACGGAGCACCAAAACTGGTACCCTTTACTGCCGCTTCACCGATGGCATTCAAGATTCGATCATGGGCATGCCCAAAAAGCATTGGTCCCCAGGAAGCCAGGCAATCAATATACTGATTCCCATCCAGATCTGTAATCGTTGTACCCTTGGCATGTTGCACAAATACCGGATTTAATCCTACACTCTGGAAGGCCCTTACGGGAGAATTGACACCACCCGGTATCGATTTTTTGGCCCTTTCGAAGGCCTCGATGCTCTTTTTAAATTGCATGGTTCAGTTTAGTCCTTTCAATATTTTCGCCGCTTCGACTGCATGGTAGGTAATGATGATGTCTGCACCTGCCCTCTTGATGGAGGTCAGGATTTCCATCATCACACGTGGTCCATCGATCCAGCCATTGGCGGCTGCTGCTTTCACCATCGAGAACTCACCGCTGACATTGTAGGCAGCTACAGGCATTTTGAACTCATTCTTAACCCTGTGAATCACATCGAGGTAACTCAAGGCAGGTTTGACCATCACCACATCCGCACCTTCGGCGATATCCAGTTCGACTTCCCTCATTGCCTCATCGCTGTTGGCAGGGTTCATCTGGTAGGTAGCCCGGTTGCCAAATTTAGGCGCACTTTCTGCCGCCTCCCTGAATGGACCATAAAAACCGGACGCATATTTCGCAGAATAAGCCATGATGGGTATCTTGTAGAATCCATTGGCATCCAACTGGGCACGAATCATCCCTACCCGACCATCCATCATGTCGCTCGGCGCAATCATGTCTGCTCCGGCTTCGGCCAAAGAGACAGATTGTTTGGCAAGTGTGACAAGCGTGAGATCGTTCTCCACATCCCCATCCACAATGGTACCACAGTGACCGTGAACAGTATATTCGCAATTGCAGACATCGGCAATGACGAACAATCCTTTGGTGGCAGGATCAAGTTTGATGGCACGAATCGCTTGCTGCACGATTCCATTGTGCTCACAAGCAACACTTCCATCCTCATCCTTGTGGGGCGGAATGCCAAAAAGCAGCACGGATTTCACACCGGCCGCAACAATATTTTTGCACTCCTCCACCAAGAAATCAACAGAAAGTTGTGAATTTCCCGGCATCGAGCCAATCGGATTGTTCACTTTGGTACCGGAACAAACAAAAAGCGGCATGACGAAATCATCTGCCGAAAGCTTTGTTTCTGTCACCATCTCTCTCAAGACACTGTTGTACCTTAACCTTCTCAATCTTGTAACTGGAAATCTCATGGGTTCTATTTTTTATGTTAATTGATAATATTGAACAATGGAAGCAGTAAGTCCTTCGGCATTAGACATTTTTGCTGTCAGCAAAGAATCGTATCCTGCCTCCCGAATGCTACGGGAGGTGGTCGTTCCAATGCTGGCGATTTTTAGATTTTCAAGTAAGGATTTGTCAACCAGCGAAATAAAGTGACTAAATGTGGATGGACTGGTAAATAAAATCAAGTCATAGCCTCCTTCAGCAATCAGTTTTATCACCTGAGGATCGGCATATTTTGGCTGACAAGTCTCATATACATTGATCCTGTCTACCTGGTTGTCAATCGATAGTTGGTCTTTCAAAGTGTCATCGGCCAAATTTCCGAGTGCCAGCAGGATTTTTTTATTTTGCGGATCAATCTTTTCGGCAAATTCTGCTGCCATTTCCGCCGAACCATGTTCATTGCCTGTAAATGCCGGCGAATAACCGTAATACTCAAGTTCAGATGCAGTCTTTGATCCGACCACAGCGACCCGGAGTGATGCAGGCAATTCCGAACTGCCTGTCAGGTCAATCAAATGTTTAAAGAAATGAATGACCCCGTTCTTGCTGGTAAAGAAAAGCCAGTCGTAGCCATGCAGAAGTTCAATGGCAGAACGGATTTGCTCATTTGCACCTGCAGCCTTGATCTCAATCATTGGCAGGGAAAGAACTTTGGCTCCTTGTGCCGCAAGCAAATCGGGCAGGGTGTCTCCCGTTTCCGAGGCACGTGTGGAGACAAAAATTCTGCCTGCCAGGGGAAGCTCCTTCCTTGGGGCGAAAGGATCATCGATACGGATACCTTTCAGAATCTTTCTGCCACCCCTTTCCAATAGCGTTTCAGCCAGTTTTTCAGAGATTTCAACAGCCTCCTTGACAGGTCCTGACGCATGCTCTTTGAGATATTGCTCTCCGTTGATACCGGCCACAAATCCGGTTATCTCGAATCTATCCCCAACAATAGTGGTGTAACTGCCTACCGGGACCTGGCATCCGCCTTCCAGCTTGCGCAAGAAAGCACGTTCGGCATCCGTGGCCAACAAAGTTTCTGGGTCATTGATGGCCGCAACCAAATTTGCGATCACCGGATCATTTTCGCGGATTTCAATGGCAATGGCCCCCTGGCTGCAGGCAGGAATCACCTGATCCACATCAATCAGTTCGGAAATATAATCATCCATCCCCAGCCGCTGCAAGCCGGCTCCTGCCATCACCATCACCGTGCAAAATCCCTCCTCCATTTTCCGTATGCGGGTGTTTACGTTACCACGAATCTCCACAATGTTAAATTCCTTGTTGATTCTTAGCAACTGTGCCTTTCGCCGCAGGCTCGAAGTGGCAATCACATCCTCTTTGGTCAGATCTTTTAGCGTTCTTTTGGTGGTACTGATCAGGGCATCGCGTATTTCACCGCGTTTCAGGACTGCACCAAGAACGACACCTTCCGGGAAGCGCGTTGGCAAATCTTTCAGGCTATGGACGGCCATGTCTATCTCATTTTCGAACATAGCTACTTCCAACTCCTTGGTAAATAGACCTTTGTCGCCGATCTTAGACAATGGAACATCCAATATTTTGTCCCCTTTCGTTTTGATCACAACGATTTGAAATTGCAATCCAGGGAATTTCTGCTCCAACTCTTCCTTCACTACATTGGCCTGATACAGCGCCAACTGACTGCCTCTTGTCCCTATTCTTATGGTTTGCTGCATGCTTAAATCTGTGCAAATAATTGATTGACAACGGTTATATATTCCCTCTTGCATCCATTGTCGGTTAATGTCTTGATATTCTCTATCATCATGCCAATCAATTTCTTGGTAATTAGATCGCCGTATTCGAGGGCTTTTTCATATTCCTCTTCCCTCGTTTTGATGACACCATCCAGTACATTCTTGCTGGCATCCTGAAAACTGGTGGATATTGTTTTAAAAGTAGGTGCCAAAGCTCTGATATTGAACCATTTCATAAATTCAACCACCGATTCTTCAATCAACTGTTCTGCCATATATATCTCACCTTTTCGCTTGTCAAGGTTGTTTTCGATGACGAGGTTCAAGGCATCCACATCGTAAACATGCACATGGTCGAGCGATCCAACTTCCGTGGCAACATTTCTGGGCACCGACAGGTCGATGAAAAACAGGGGCTTTCCCTCCCTCTTCACCATGGCCTGTCTCACCATTTCGGCATCGAAAAGGGGCTTCTTGGAAGCTGTGGAGGTAATGACAATGTCGTTTACCAACAGAAGTTCATCCAATTGCTCCATCTCTGCTACCCTGGCACTGTATTTCTCAGCCAGCTCATCCGCTTTTTCCCTGGTCCTGTTAACTATCGTGAAAAGCGAGCAGGATTTTTTAATCAGATTTTGCAGGGTAAGCTCACTCGTCTGTCCGGCACCAACCAGCAACACGGGATGCGAACTGAGGTGATGTAACTTTTTGGCAGCCAGTTCAACACCGGCATAGCTAACAGATACAGCCCCCTTGTTGAGGGCAGTCTCGGTGCGTACCTGCTTGCCTGCTTTCAGCGCATCATCGAAGAGTTTGCTGAGCGTGCAACTGATTAACTTGTTTGTCTTGCTGATTTGAATGGCTGCTTTGATCTGACCGACGATCTGGTATTCACCCAAGGCCATGGAGTCCAATCCCGATCCTACATGAAAAAGATGGGTTGCTACTGCCTCATTTTCTTTGTGATAGAAGTACTTCCGAACTTCCTGGTCAGTTTTCCTGAAGGTAAACAACAAATTTTCTACATCTGAGGCTTTCAAAGGCACCAAAAGCTCATTCATCTCGTAATAGATCTCGGTACGGTTGCAGGTAGAGAGAACAATGGCCCCCGACATTCCGTTTAACTTCAGCATGGGCACAAATCGTTTGATATCTTCTTCGCAAAAGACGAAACGTTCCCTCACCTCTATGGGTGCCGATTTGTGATTCAATCCAAGTAGTCCGATCATTGTAAAATGCCTCTAATAAGTTTCGGAAGCGATATTAGAAACAGAATCTGTAGTAAATCTGAAGTTGGACTCCTGGCTTGAACCGCTTAATTAGAAAGGTTTTCAACCATTCAGTTAAACCCGGTCCTACTTCCCGGCGTTAACTGTTCCAGGATTGACTTGGCAGTCTCCTGAATAGCTTTTAAACACCTAATTAGTAAACATTTGGAAGAATACAACACCATCCTTACAGGTGAAAAGGCTGCCTTGAAAGGAGGCCAATTCCTTATCAAAAATCAACGAATCCAACTATCTGGATTAAATCAAAATTAGCCTGCACCAATTATTTAAATTCATTCAAGCTTCTTTGGCAAAGGTGACTTTCATGCAGTGCAACCCCTCTGCAAAGCTGTAGCCTACTTCAAAACCGTAAAGAGAACAGATCTTTTCCACAATGGCAAGTCCCAAACCAAGCGATTCGGGCGACGAAGAGGAGTGGTAAAACCTTTTGAAGAGAATGGATTGGTCCAATGGCTGACCCGACCCTGAATTGCTGATTCGGAGAAAATTTTCCTCCACCTCTGCGACCAATGTTCCCCCCGTCACATTGTGCCGGACGGCATTCTTCACCAGGTTAACGATTAACATCTCCGCCAGGTAGGGATTCATCTCCAGGGTTACATTCGGTTTGAAACGCCTGACGACCTCAATTTTCTTGTCAAGGATCAAATCATCCAGGTTGTCGAACAGTGAGCTAAGAATTGTTTCAGGACTGATTTGCTTCGATTCCGGAAATTGCTTGTTCTCAATCTTTGCCAATAAAATCAGGGTACTGTTGTATTTGGAGAGGCGAATGGAGGCTTCGTAAGCATCGGCTAATGCCTTGTATTGCTTTTCATCCATCTCCTCCGACTGCAACATCAACTCCAGTTTGGAATTGATGATCGCAAGTGGTGTCTGGATCTCGTGGGAGGCATTCTCGGTATACTCTTTCAGGTTAAAATAGTCGTTTTTGATCCGTTCTGTCATGCTCTGAAGCACCCGGTTCAAGTCTGAGAACTCTTTGATATCAGAATCTTTCAAAGAAAAATCACCGTGTGAATTGAGATCATACCTGTTGATTTTCTCTACTGTATCATAAAAGACGCCCCACACAAGCCTCGAAGAGTGCCTGTTCACCACCAGCAGCGCGACAATTAACAGCACAACAAGAACCGTCATCGTCACTACGATTCTAATGATCAGTCTGTCTGTCTCTTCCAATGACTTAAATATCCTTACTTCATATATCTGACTGTTGACAGTTTCGTAGAACCCAAGTTGCCTGAAGAGCTGGTACCGCTTTTCATCGCGGTTAAAGATGAGCGTATCCTGGTACCTGTCTCTGCTTCCTGCCTTGTCGACAGGAGTCACCAATACCATCTCACTCCGCCCCGGAGGTTGATTTACTGACGAATGCGCCTCCTCCATCTGGCGAATGAGGCTAAATTTCCGCTTCTCCATCTCCTTGTTTACATTGCTGTCGACCTGGATGCGCAGTGAATAATAGAATGCCACCACCCCAAAAAGATAGATAAACAGGGAGATAGAGAGTAAATTAAGGGTCGTTTTGGTTAAAAGTCTCAATTTATGTCAAATTTATAGCCAATTCCATAGATGGTTTTGATGTAGTCCTTGCAACCCCTTTTCAACAACTCCCTCCGGAGATTTTTGATATGGGTATATATAAAATCATAAGAATCAGCCGAATCCATATGATCACCCCACAAATGTTCGGCCAAACCTGCCTTCGTGATGACTTTGTTTTTGTTAGAGACAAAGAACATCAGCAATTCGTATTCTTTCTTTGTCAAAACAAGTTCCTCCTCCAGAACAAAGGCCCTGTGCTCATCAGGAATTAACTTAATTTCATTCAATATCAATTCATTACTGCCATTAAAATTAATTCTCCTGTGAATCGATTTGAGGTGCGCGTTCAATTCGGCCAGGTGAAACGGTTTGGTAAGGTAATGATCAGCACCTATATCAAGTCCTTCGATCCTGTTATCCAGAGAATTGCGTGCCGAAACAATGATGATGCCTACCGTGATTGATCTTTTTTTCAACAACCTGATCAGATCCAATCCGCTCCCATCGGGCAGGTTGATATCCACCACCATGCAATCGTACTGGTAAAGCTCAATTTTTTCTGTGGCATCCTCAAAGGTGTAGACCACTTCGCAAAGATGACCCTCCCCGTCGAGGTAGTCGACGATGGCATCCGAAAGCGTGCGCTCATCCTCAATGATTAATATCTTCATTTTATGCCAACAATGATGGTATAAATTAACGCAATAAATCTGAATGAAGAGGGTGCTGGTTTTGAGGTGTCTAATTACAGATTGTCGGCTTTCTCTCTCTCCAGATGACCAAGATCCTGCGGTTCGGCATGGATGTAAACTTCACTTCGCTGGATGCGGCTTTCAATCTCATCCTCAATCTTGTCGCAAATTTCATGAACCTGTCGCAGACTCAAATCGGGATCCAGGTGGACGTTTACCTTCACGAAAGTATCTGCTCCTGCGGTTCTGATTTTCAAACTGTGAAAATGCTTCACTTCACTGATCCCGCCTAAGGTAAGCTTCACCAGATTAATCGTCTCCTGTGGTGCCTTGTCGAGCAACACATCAATGGATCGTTTGCCGAGCTGGTAGGAGACAAACAGAACTATAATTGCCACCCCAAGAGCCGCAATGGAGTCGGCAAAATAATAGCCGAAATTGGCGCAAATGAGCCCCAGAAGCACTACGGCAGAACTCCAGATATCCGTTGAGAAATGCAGGGCATCCGCCTCAAGGGCCTGGCTGTTGTATTTTTTGGCCACCCTGTTGAGCGCCCTCGACCTGGTGACGTCAATAAGAATGGAGCTGATCACCACCACGTAACTCCAGGCACTCACTTCGATGTGTGTCTTGCCTGTGATCAGACGGTTGGATGCTTCATAAACGATCCAAACACAGGTAATCAACAGCAGGAAAGTCTCGATGAGGGCAGAAAAATTTTCGACCTTACCATGACCATAATTGTGTTGCTTGTCTGCCGGCTTATCCGAAATTCTTACAGAGAAATAGGTAATCACCGCAGCCACCATGTCCAAACCTGAATGCAAGGCCTCCGACAATATTCCCAAACTCCCTGTGAGAATGCCAATCAACAATTTAAAGCCGGTCAAAAATATGGCTGCCAGAACGGATACAAAAGCCACCCTTAATTTTTCTTTTTGCATGAGGTTTACATTAAGCCAGATTCAATGAGGTACCAAATATAGTCGGTTTTGGACAATAAAAAAAAATGCTTCCACCTGGCCCATCCTTCAACCAGACAATTTTCCAAATGTTTTTAGTATTTTCGAACCGGAAAAACAATCGGGGAAAATGTTTTTAATCCACTGATTAACAGCATACAATTTAGCAATGAGTCTCAACAAAGGTATCTTCCAACGCACAGAATTACTACTTGGCACGGAGCGTCTGGAAAGGGTCATGGAAAAGCACATCATCATCTTCGGCATTGGCGGTGTGGGCAGCTGGTGTGCCGAAAGCCTCGTCAGATCAGGCATTCAGCATTTGACCATCGTCGATTCCGACAGAATCTGCATCACCAACATCAACAGGCAATTGCATGCTACCTCACGCACAGTAGGTGAAGTCAAGACCGATGCCTTAAAAAATCGACTCCTGGAGATAAACCCATCCGCCGAAATCAATGCCATCCAGAAGATTTACAACAGGGAGAACCATGATTTCTTTGAACTGGATCAATACGACTACATCATTGATGCCATCGACAGTTTGGGAAGCAAAACCCATCTTATCAGGATGGCAACCCGCACCAATGCTGTATTTTACTCTTCCATGGGCGCTTCCCTGAAACTTGATCCCACCAGAATTAAGGTCGCCGAATTTTGGAAGGTCATTGGCTGTCCGCTGGCATCGAAAATCCGGAAAATGATCAAGAAAGGAGAGCTGCCGGCGAAAAAATTTATCTGTATTTTCAGTGACGAAGTACTCGAAAACAGAGGCTCAGGCTCCTCCTGCGGAACAGACAAATGTCTCTGTCCGAAAAATACCAACGCGCTTGGCGATCCCGATTTGGCAGACCACGAGTGGTGCAGTCAGAAGGCCGTCATCAACGGTACAATCGCCCACATTACGGCAATTTATGGATTTACACTTGCAGGTCTAGTCATTCAGGACATTTACAACAAAGGAGCAGATGATCATCTTGCGTAAAATTCAATATCCTGACAATTTGGTACTTGCCTCTATCATTCGGGATACCCTGGCCGAATTTGGAGCCAATCACCCCGGTACCGTTTACTTCGATTCTGCCACAGACCATCTTTTCGAGCTATTCAAGCGTGAAAGATCTACCTACTTTGTTGCCGAACTGGATGGAAAAATAGTTGGTGGCGGCGGAATCTATCCCACCACCGGACTGCCCGAAGATACCTGCGAATTGGTTAAAATGTACCTGCTGCCCGAAGCCCGGGGAATCGGACTGGGTAGAAAAATCATAGCCTCCTGCCTGGAGGCTGCACGAGATTTTGGCTTCCGGCAAATTTACCTCGAATCAATGCCGGAACTCAAACTTGCCCTCAAAGTATACGAAAAATTCGGGTTTACCTACCTGGATGCGCCCATGGGGCAAAGTGGCCATTTTGGCTGTGACCTGCACATGATCCTTCAACTCTGAAATACCTTACTTTCCCGAATCTCCTACCAATGATTCAACAAAAGCGGAAGTCGGATCAACCATCACCTTCCCATCCTTTAAATAGGCCTTGAAGACAAATTGCCCCGTTTTTAGAACCGTAAAAACAAGATCATCAGGCGAAATGGTGTACCTTTCCATGGTATACCGTATCCTCCAATCGACATAATCATAGGTCAAATAAACCAATTCGGTACAGGTGATGGCTTCCGGCGATTCTACATCGAAATTAAAATCATAATCCTTGGTGAGCTGCTTCCGAAGGTTGGTCAAAATCGTCTTACGTTGATCTCTTGTCAGGTTAACAGGGCGGACCACCAAAAATATCTCCCCATCGGCAAAATCATCCAGCGTACTGATCTGGACGCCGCTTCGCAGTACCTCTACCATGCCGGCTCCGTTCTTGCTATGCTTCTGAAATGGCTTAATCAAATACCTCTCAACAAGGTTGTTACCCATCCAAATTCCCACATGACCAAAATATCCGGGAATAAATCTATTGGTCAGATGATTTGGCGATCGCATCAACACCAGGTCGAAAGGCCGTAGATAAGGTCGCAGATCGTTGGCGTTTTTTTCGGGATTCGAATCACGGTGAAAAATGCCAACCAAATTGCCAAAAAGATAACTCGCTACATAGGCAGTACTGTAAAGGAACGCATGAAACCTGTCGTTGCTTCGAAACAATCCATGAGCCAGCGATTTAAAGAAGTTGGTGTTGGGCAAATTTCTGAGTAGGCTGTCTGTATACGAGTCTCTACATTCAGCAGATTGTGATTTGACAATTTTCCGAATGGAAGGTGAATACAAGAAATTCCTGCTTTTTTGCAAAACCTTTCTCGGAATACCATTCCCCGAATCGCCTCGGTTCAGACTCCGCCTCACGAACCTGTTCACTTGGTAACTTTTTTCATAAGCCGCAGCAGATGACAACAGTTCAACAGCAGCCAGGTATTGCCTGGGACGCATCTGCCCGCCTCTTCCCCCAAAATCCTGCAGCTCCCATTGATAGGCCCTGTCGTTGGAAAGTTGCTCTCCAAAATTTGTGTACAAATGATTGATATCTAACGCTTTCAAGGTAAGTCTCTGGCTCTTCTGACGGGTAATGATTTGAAGAAGACTATCCGCCCTTAAGCCTCTTGCCTTTTTCTCTGCTTCAGAGGCAAAAGATTGATTGACGGAATCTATTTGAAAATTGGACGTACCCAAATAGGAGTTTCGGATTGAAATACAAGAAACCATCGGCAAGATCAGGAGTAAGAGGCAAAATTTGTGCACTTGTCCAGGGATATCAGAATATTATAGCTTATAAAACATGTAAAACTACATTTTTTGTTGAAAAATCAATTGCTATCTTGTTCTCCCGTTTAGACAACCATTTTTAGTTCCATGAGACAAATATTCGACCCAATTTTTCGCAAAGTATCTAATTTTCTTTGGGTCGTCCTCCTCCTCCTGACACTTCATTTTCCATCAACCGCCAACGCAGGTATGAATTTATTGGATGATTCCATCCATGGACCATCTGCAAACAAGGAGGGTAGAATCTATACAACCCAAAGATTATCAACCCCAAGACCGGTTATCGATGGAGTCCTCGACGATGCCTGCTGGAAAACCGGTAGCTGGGCAGGAGATTTTACACAATTTATCCCCAAAGAAGGTGGAAAACCCTCCCAGCAAACTTATGTAAAAATTCTCTACGACGACAAAAGCATCTATGTGGCCATCAGGGCCATGGACAGTGAACCTGCCAAGATCATCAGGAAAGCAGGCAGAAGGGATGAATTGATTGGCGACATGACAGGCATAAATTTCGACAGCTACCACGACCATCGCACAGGATTTGAATTTGACATGAGCGCCGCTGGCCAGAAACTGGATCTGATCCTCACCAATCCAATGCTCTGGGACCTCAATTGGAATGCAGTGTGGTATGGGAAAGTAGCCAAAGAGGACTCCGCATGGACCACCGAAATGGAGATCCCGCTGAGCCAGTTGAGGTACAGCAATGCCTACGAACAGGTGTGGGGCTTGCATGTTTGGCGCTGGATTGACCGCCTTCAGGAGGAGAGCGATTGGGAAAAACAATCCCTCACAGGCCCGGGTGTTCTTTATCTGTTCGGCGAATTACGGGGCATCAAAGGATTAAAAAAAGCCCAGCGCATTGAACTGATGCCCTACTCCCTCGGTGAGCTGAGAACCTTCAGGAAGGAACCCGCAAATCCTTTTGCCAGCAGTGGACACCGGTTGATGGGAAATGTCGGATTGGATGCCAAAATTGGCGTTGGAAATAATTTCACAGTCGACTTGACTGTCAATCCCGATTTCGGCCAGGTAGAATCGGATCCATCTGTCATGAACCTCACCGCATTTGAGACATTTTACGAAGAGAAACGCCCCTTCTTTCTCGAAGGCAAGAATATTTTCGATTTCGAAATGGACGATGCCAGTCTGTTTTACAGCAGACGAATCGGTCATGCCCCCTCCTACCATCCCACTTTAAAAGAACAGGAATACCTTCAATCACCCGACAAATCCACCATTTTAAGTGCCGCAAAATTCAGTGGAAAAACGGCAAGCGGATTGTCTGTGGGTGTGTTGCAAAGCTTCACTGCCAACGAAATGGCCACGGTCAACTCCCCCTCAGGGAACAGCAAGATTAATGTAGAACCCTTTACAAGCTATGCCGTAACCCGGATCCAACAGGATTTTAACCAAAGCAATACCTTTTTGGGAGGAATTTTTACGGCAACCAACAGGGCCGTGAATAATCCCGAACTTAGCTTTCTCAACAGAGGCGCCTTCACAGGCGGATTGGACCTGAAACATTTCTGGAAAGAGAAGGAGTTTTTTGTCGAAGCAAAGGTCATCGGCAGTGACCTTCAAGGCGACGCAAGGGCCATCAGCAACCTGCAGCTTTCATCTGCCCGGTATTTCCAGCGACCCGATGCCGGTCATTTCAATTTCGACAGTACCTTGACCTCTCTTGCCGGCAGTGGCGGCTTGATAAAAATTGGCAAAGGCAGCAAGGGCCTGTGGAGGTACTCCACCGAATTGGGATGGCGTTCTCCCGGATTGGACCTCAACGATATTGGCTATCTTCAGACAGCAGATCTGATCCGGCAAAAGAACATGCTCTCCTATTTTATCAACCAACCTATCTCCATCTTCCGAACCTATTCAATAGGTGCAGAGCAGACCAACAATTGGGATTTCAATGGTCAATACCTTTGCTCAGAGGTTGCACTCAACTTTTCAGCAGATTTTAAAAACAAATGGGGGATTGTCAACAAAATAAGTTACCGGAACCAATCGCTCGACTACCACCTGCTGCGCGGTGGATATGCCATGCTGGTACCTGACAACTGGACAGAAACCTTTTTGATACGAACCGATCAATCCAAAAAAATCAACGCCCATCTCTCTGCTTCAACTGCTTCATCCGGAGAAAATTCCTACCATTTCAATGAAATAGCAGCAGGAATCTCTGTCCGACCTGTCAACAACCTCCTCCTTTCGCTGAATGCAAACTACGCGGACAAGGAAGATCAGTTGCAGTACATTGGCACGGTTAAGTACCTTTCCGACAAACGCTACCTGCTCGGTCAAATCAACCAGCAAACGGTTGGATTAACCTTCAGAATCGACTACAACATCACCCCCGAAATATCCTTTCAATATTATGGAAGTCCATTCGCTACAGTCGGAAAATACAGTAACTTTAAAGTGATTACGAACGCGGTAGACAAGGCTTACACCAACCGGTTCAATGTACTGCAAAACCTGGTACTGAAGAATGGAACGACCTATGAGGCAGATGAAAACAACGATCATTCGATGGATTACAGTTTTGGTAAACCCGATTTCAATTTCAATCAGGTCAGATCAAATCTGGTTTTTCGCTGGGAGTACAAGCCCGGATCACAACTCTTTGTGGTATGGTCGAACGAACGAACCTACTGGCTGAATCCGGGTGACGAACCACTTGGCCGTGCAGCCGATCGTTTGGCCCAGGCAGCTCCAAACAATATTTTTCTGATTAAGTTTAATTATTGGTTCTCCCTTTGAGACAATAAAAAATGGTTGTCAATTTAAATATACAGACGAATGAAAACATTTAGCCTCTTTGTGCTGCTTCTCACCTTCGGATTCTTGTCAAGCGCACAGGATCAGGGCCCCATCCCCCAGTTAAGCAAACAGCTGACCGATTATTACAATGCAAACCCCGGCGTGAAGGTATATGTTACCACCGACAAGACCCACTACAAACCTGCTGAAACAATCTGGTTTCAGGTGCTGGTGACCGAAGAAATTTTTCCATACCTTACCAGGGAGAGCGGTGAACTCATCGTTAAACTCTTCGATGCACAAGGAAAATCTGAAATCCAGCAGCTTTTCAAACTGAAGAACGGCTCGGCCTCCTGCGATGTAAAATTACCGAAAGAGATGTCGAAAGGAATCTATTTCCTCTCTGTCTACAGCTCTGAATCAAACACTTTTGGAGAGGTTAGCACAACGGCACTCAGCATCGATCCTGAATACAACAACCAATGGACCCTCCGCACCAGGTTTAAAGACAGTATCTCGTCTGCAGGGCAAAAAAATGAACTCTACGCCGAGTTGTCTGACCTTGGCGGCGAAAAGAAGAAGAACACCACCATTCGCTATCAATTGACAAATGGGACTGAAATTCTGGAAAAAGGAAAAATTAAGTCGGATGAAAATGGGAAAATGACCCTGCCATTTACGATGCCATCCAAGACCAATGGCCAGCCATTCGTTCTTGAAATCAACGACAAGGATACCTGGGAGAATGATCTTTTCGTACCTTCCGGACTTGATTCGGTGGTGATCAGGTTCTTCCCCGAAGGCGGAACCCTGATTCCGGGCACTCCCTCCAAAATCGGATTTACAGCCTTCAACAAATGGGGAATACCCGTCGATGCGGAAGGCACGATCCTGAATGAAACAGGCAGCACCGCCGCACAGATCAAAACTTTCACAAGGGGATTGGGCTTTTTTTCAATGGTCTGCGAGGCAAATCAAAAATACAAGCTGGTGCTTTCTGGTAAAATGGGTGAAAAGCAGACCTTTCAACTTCCTGTTACGGATCCCAAGGGACTTACCTTGTCTGTTGTAAAGACAGATGCCGATTTTATCTCGGCCAACCTGATCTTTGCTGACAAGCAGAAACATGCCGTTGCACTGACAGTCACCCAGGGCAGCAGCATCTTCTGGGCGGCAGATATGGATGTGGATGGCACAGGAAGAATCAAAATACCCGCAGTCAACATCCCACAAGGCATCAACCTGCTCTCTGTTTTTTCGAAAGAGGGAGTGCTTATGGGAGAAAGAATTGTCTATATGGACAAAAAACTCGAACTAAAAGTCACTGTATTGCCCGAAAAATCATCCATTGCTCCTGACAATACCCTTAAAGTCAAGATCCTCTTAACCAACGAAAACAACCAGCCTGTTGCCGGAAACGTAACTGTCCGGGTTTCGGATCAGTACCGCAACGAATATGCCCAGCCCAGAATAAATGAATTTCTGCTCCTCGGTTCGGTGCTTGAAACACCCTTCTCCCTTGTTTCGGGTGCGATGAAAGGGAAGATCGCACAGTCAACGCTTTTGGATGTTTTTCTGATAGCCAACAAGATAAAGGGCCACGATTGGGAGAAGATCAAAAATTTCAGACCCGATCAGGTTCAGGGAGGAAAAGAGCGGCTGAATTTTAGCGGCAACAAAAATCTGGAAGTACAATTTTCCGGATACATTTCGAAATGTGCACAAAATTACAAGCTGATGTACAGAAACAAGATCCCGGATGCAACCTATTTGAGCAACAATGCAGCGCTCTTTGTGAAAGCACCCAAATTGTTCAAAACAAACAACACTGCCCTCGACAACCAACGCAAGATGTTCGCCTCCTCCTCGAGTATCCTGGAAGTGATCAAGACCCTGAAACCTTACAAGGTTGTTAGCAACCAGATCGTCTTCATAGGCAGTGAAAATTCGTTAAACTACCAGGGCGGCGCCCTCATCGTCCTGGATGGTCAACAATTGGGAACTGACATCTCGGCGCTATCCAGCATTTCGCCCATGGAGGTTGACCACATCAACGTATCCACGAATGCCATGGACATTCAGCGCTACACGGGTTTGAATTCGGTGGGTGTCATCGAAATTTTCCAGAAGAAAGCAACCGTCAGGGAGGTAAAAACGGCGGATGAGTCCTCCGAAAAATACGAGAACGGATACCGGTTGCCTAAACAATTCGCCGCCGAAGCTGCTACCTCAAAAACAGATCTCCGTACCACCCTGCAGTGGATTCCTCTTCTCTCAATCGATCAGACAGGTCAGGCCGAATTTTCTGTTGGCACAGGGAAAGTCCTCAGCGATTTTGTGGTAGAGGTGGAGGGAATCACCACCGATGGCCGTTTGGGACACGGCCAAAGCAACATTAAGGTGGTTTTTTGAAAATGCTCTTTTAACTCTTTAGAACCGTTTCTTAACCCTTTAGAACCAATTTTTAACTCTCTAAAATCGTTTTTTAACCCTCTAAAATCGTTTCTTAATCCTTTAGAACCGATTTTTAACCCTTTAGAACCGGTTTTTAACTCTCTAAAATCGTTTTTTAACCCTCTAAAATCGTTTCTTAACCCTCTAAAACCGATTTTTAACTCTCTTAAATCGATTTTTAACCCTCTAAAACCGATTTTTAACTCTCTTAAATCGATTTTTAACCCTCTAAAACCGATTTTTCATGCTTCAGAACGACTGCATAAACTTTCAGAACCCTTGCATTGGCTTTTGGAAGGGTAAAATGCATTTCTGACCGTTCATTTCAAGGGGTATCGTGCTCAGTAGTTCAATACAAATTTCTTTTTGCCATTGAACTACGTCTAATGTATTTTGTGGGATTTTCAATTTTATAATTGAACAGGGATAAACTTGTGATTCACCCTTTTCATGGCAAAAGAAACCGGAAGAAGAAAAGTCTGAATCAAGTGGATAAACTAATGCAGTAAAGTTGGAATCAAAATATTTTGTATAAACATACATCTGTTTTAAGTCATCATCAGAAGGCCGGGAACCCTTCAATACTTTCCATTTTGTGTCAAGCACATAAGTTTCAGCGCCCCGTTGGATAATGATATCTGGTATCATTCCAACTTTTGCATTCAATTCTGACTCCCAAAACGCCTTTTTTACCTGTCCTTTAATCTGGTAGTCAACTGGCGAAAATTTTTTAAGACTGGAAAGTACAAAACGTTCCCACAATGTATTCATGTCAAACATGAGGGCTAATACATGATTCTGACCACGACTAATGTCAGGATGGTAGTTTAGTAATAATAGCCGTGCAATATTGATGGCCTCCCGATAACATTCCGTTTTCCTGTTATATTGTAAGTGATAAAATGTTGTCTCGGAAACTTTAATATCAGGCATTTCCGGGAAGTTAAGAAGCAAAGAACCAATCCGGCTCTGCAAGGCTGAAGAAGTGTTGACCTTATTGACAAGCAACAACGCTTTATAAATTATCTGATTGAACAGATTTTGTCTGTCATAGGTTTGATGATTCACATAGAATTGTTCCTGGTGCACCAAGTTTTGCTGAATATGCTTAGAAAAGATCAATTTCCCTTTTAATGACAGGCTGTTCTCTTCTTGCCTGCGGTATTGCCTGATCAATCCTTTGTGAACCAGATGTTCAAGTTCCGTGATGAAATTTTCAAAATAGAGGTCTAAGATTGAATTTGATTTGAGCTTTAAATCTGTACTCCCGGCAGTACTTACTTTCAATGTTTTTACCGCTCTAAGCATACCAATAAGTATTTTTCTCCAATGGCCTTCCTCATTGGATTGATCTGACTTGGGTAGCACTTCAATTACCAAAGAATCAACCTGAATAATACCTACATGTTGGTTGAATTTTACTCCGTTGTGAATGAGACTGAAATATTTGGTCCCTTTTTCCCCATAGTACCGCTGAAGAGCCAAAAGATGCCTCTGCTCAAAGCCTTCATGGTATCCGGGTCTGAGACTTTGATGTTCGTAGGTGGTAATGATATTTCGTCCTGGTGAGTTCATATTTATGGACTTACCATTTCCTGAATCGCCCTTTCAAATTCCCCGTCGTTCCAAACTTGCTTTATCCGGTAAACAGGTTTCTCGTTTAGTTCATCAATAGCATCATGTGCAAATTTTGCAAAGATGTTTTTCCCTGAACCTTCAACCTTATCAAAAAATGCCTCTCCTAAAATAAGTCCGATTTTGGCAAAATCACCATAGAAATATTCCTGTAGGAGCGGCAAGATGTTTTGATGGAATACCTTCTTTAAACAGGCTAGATCGTCCACTGAAAGAAAATAACTATGACCTATAAGATGATCCTTGTCCAACAGTTTTTCAATCCTTGCATTCACCGTTCTCATTATCCTTTCAAGCGTGATGCCATCAATAACTTCATTTTCAAGTTCTGGAAGATCATACTTTGGAGGCATTTCAATAAATGTAAATCGGCGCCTAAGAGCAGTATCCAATGCTTCGACACTGCGGTCCGCAGTATTCATGGTGCCAACTATGTACAGATTAGGTGGTATTGAGAAATCTTTCTTTTTACTATAGGGTAAGGTTACTGTTATTGATTCTTTGTTTCCAAATCGTTTATCTGTTTCTATTAGTGTTATAAGTTCTCCAAAGATCTGAGCAACATTTCCACGATTGATTTCATCGATGATCAGGACGTAATTTTTTGGCTCAACTTTGGTTGATTCTTTTCCAAGGCCGAGAAGATTACCTAACAATGCTTCATAGTATGGCTGAAGTCCTCCTTTGATAATTTGATTTTCACCAGCATCGTACATCGATTTTAGTGTATTGACACTAAGAGTATGCTTACTATCCCCACTGTTTTTGTCAAAAAAGATGGTCCGGTCATTTACATGTACAATTTGATAGGTTGACTGCTTCATTTTGACCGGAATAGTCTCTTCTTCATTTAGCGGAGATAAGAATTTCACCCATACGGTTTCAAATAATTTCTTCCCAGTTTGCAGTTTTGAGTTCTTGAAATTTGTTAAAGCATCATCAACGAGTAGCCTAAATACACCTCTTTGAACATCATATAGCAATTGTCCTTCAGCTTCGATTGGCTTAATTCCTTCAATAAAATCCTCATAACTCATGCTCTGGTGAAACGTGGTAAATACAACTTGGCCGGAATCAACATATGTTTGAAATCGTTTTACTATTTCTGGCCTGTTTTCATTGCTTTCTTTTTCAATCGCTTCTAACTCTTTATTTTCAACAATGGCCAATGCATGATTTATTGAGTTGTAAGTCTTCCCAGTACCGGGAGGACCAAAAAGAATCTGGTTAAGTGAATACGCAGTCTTTTTTGATTTAGGCATCTCAGTCGCAGATAAGCCATTGATAATTGCCATTAACCTTTCAAAATAGAAATTGTAATCCGGGTGATTTGATGAATATTCTGAAATATCTGTTAAGGTCTTTTGCACAAGTTGAAATTCAGTTGTCCAATTACCGGTCTTTTCCCATTTAACCTTTCTGCAACTTTTATATTTCCGTCGTTCATCATCGAAATAATAATCTGACACAACAATTCCATAGCCAAGGAGCGATTTTTGTTTTGTTTTAATGATTATTACATCTCCAACCGACATTTTATTGGCAAAGTCATCACAAGCTGTTGCATCATTCTTTTTTGAGCCGGGATTTTTCACATTTGCCAACTCCTGAAGACGTTTTGCAATTGCAGGTTTGTTTTTATAACCTTTTAGATCGCCGAGTGCATCTGCCTCAATTCCAATAATACTAAGAGATTTAAACTCTTCCCACATTTCAGCCTGGGTTCCCGGAGCAAATAGCCAATACTTAGTTGAAGAAGCTGGTTCTGCTACTCCTTTTGTTTTTTTACTATCTACCCATGCTTCAAAAGATAATTCAGGATAAGATTTCTCTGGGATGAAATTTTTAAGATTCCGGATATATGTTAAATAGTCAGAAAAGCTCGCTACATTAGTATATGAAAATCCCTTTTTCTTAAGGTATCCGGTTATTACTCCATCACAGGCAGCAAATCTTTCAGGATTTATCCAATAGAGTCCAATCGAAAGATAAGGTGCAGCCACACCTCTGATTTTCAAACAGCCATTAAATAATTCTTCAGTAATAGTATCCGGATCACTTATTGCCAATTCGGCAATATTCCAAAGCATTGGAATGTCTTCGGTTGTGCGGTCCTTTTCGTATGCAAAGAACCAGGAATGCAAATTATTCACAACAGGTATCCCATTAAAGTCTGATGGTACTTCTGCTGCAATGTCAAATTTTGTCTTGACTTTTTTTAAAATTGAAACTCTGTATTTGTCCGTGATTCCGCGATTAAATGAGGCAAAAAAGGTAAAAAAGTCAATGGCATTCAATTTTATATTATTGCCCTGTGAATCAATATCATTTGTTGGAATGGAGGGCATTCCTTCACTTTTAAGATTCTCCAGAAAATCGATAAGCTCAGTCTGCTTATTCCTATATAACATGAGCTTGTGGGCCAGCTCCTTATAGAAAGGAATCCATGTGAAGTTTGGCATAAACTAAGGTTTAGTGAATGATAAAGATACCTAAAAAACAAGCTTGTATCTAAGAAAATTTACACAGTCACCAATCCAAAAGCATAATGGAAAGGAATGATTCTTTTCACATCAATATTTTCTATCCAGGCGGGTTCCTTGTGACTGATCTCAGCTATTTCGCCTGCACTTGTCTCCTTAAATTTTTCGGCAATGTATCTCAGAGAGTTGAGTTCTGATGCAGAAAACAAGGATTCATCAAATTTTATTTTACCAGAAGGAAGAATCCGCTCAACTTCACCATAACTTGTTAAAGCATAATCTTTACTGATAATTCCTTCTTCCACCAAGGCCTCAAACAAGTATTCATAATGATTAGGTACTGGACCATGGGGTATTGCGACGTATTTTAATCCTGTTATACTTTGAGCGGAATCTCTGAAATTTACAAAATCTACGTAGAACAATAGTTTGTTCAACTTAGTCTTAAATGGCTGCATGAGTTCGGCAAAGAATAGAATTATCTGTTTTGTTTTCTCCGCATTAAACGCTTTAAACCCAGTTGCTATATCAGGTTGACACTGAAACCTCGATAACTGATCAAAACTGAAACAGTTGTCAGTCTTCAATTTCTGAATGCGCTTTATCAATATCTCGCGTTCTTTTTCTTCCAACTCGCTGTTAAGTTGGATTTGCTGTTCAAAAACTTCAGGCATGCTCATTAGTTGAATCAAACCTGCATTTGCCTTCGATGGAACTTCTCCAGCTTCATAATTTCTCCATGAATTTGCTCCTAGGCCCAAAATTTCAGATATCCTCGCTGCTGAGAGATTGTACTTCTGTCTGATTTCCAGTATCTGTTCGGGGAAGGGAATGTGATGTCTTACCCTGTATTGGTTAACTACTTGACGGTAATTTAATTCTGAATAATGTTCATCTTCAAAACGCTCTCCTGATTCCTCGCATAGATAAATATGAAACAGAACTGGAAAGGATTCTTTCCGGTAAATCATGTCGCGCATCTCTTTGCTGACTTTCATTTCATTACCTGTAATTGGGCTTTTCATATTTCTTATTTAAAAGGGTAGTTCATAATGTATTCGGCGGGATGGAATGAAATGCAAATGGTTTCTGAACTGAATTTACCCATGCTAATTTTAATATAAATTTCTGTTCCTTTCATATCCTTGCCAAATACCCACATTGGTGGAATACCATATATCTGATCTTCAATAGGACCCTGTGAATAATCCTCACAAGTTAATTTTTCAATAATCTCTTTTCTTCTGTTTGAACTAATTTCCAAATCCAAAAGTGCCTGAGAATTTTTTCCACGCTCGTCCCAAAAGATGATGCGGAAAGTCCGAAACTTTACTTTAAAGTCGCTTAAAAAATGTTCAACCTCTTGTTTGGTTGCCATCGGCTGCAAAATTAGATTAATATTTGTAAATACAACTTTAAAGTTGAATGTTATTAAACATTTTTGTAATTAATTAACCTTAAAGTAGTGTTCTCATTCAATATGCAACTACCATTTGAACAATTTCTTTTAGACCTTCATCAACCTTAAAAGCAATTGTTGGCTCATCAAATGATTGATTCAATATATAATCAAAAGTTTCTGAATACTTAAATTCAATCCCTTCAAATAGCTTACACCAGAGATTCCTTGCCAAAAGGTAGCGAAAAGTAAGTATTCTGATTTGCCTTGGCGTTAGTTCCGTTTTAATGAGAGAAATCTTTTGTTTGAGTAGATCAATTTCAAACGGACGTAAACTATAGATATTAAGAACAATCTCCTGCTTCACTATTGTTTTCTTTCGTTCTGATGGTATTCCTTGTACTTCTTGTTCTAAAATATCAACTTTGTCCTTCTGATCTGAATCAGGGATGATTGTAATTTGGCCAATAAATTTTCCCGATCTTTGCTTTGAACTATTAATTTGGTGGGCTAGTTTTTCAATAAAGAAACATCTTTGTTCTTGCGATATCGGAGGTAACTTAATTGCTGAGATTAATAGCTTATCAAGGTATTCAACACTTAGAGTCTCTAACAATATATTATTCCTTCTTTCTCTGTATTTATGTTCAATTGCCTCCCTTAAAATGGAATCATCAACTGCAATTAATACCACTATATGCTTATTTATCGCTGGATCATCAAGCATAACTCTTAATGCATCAACTATTTCAATCATTCGATCTTCCGAACAACGATCCAAATCATCGATAAATAATAACAATCTCTTTTTATTAATTTCCTCCCACTTGAACCTTTTCCAATCCCATTTCGTCCTTTTCAATCTTTCGGTCCAAGACCGTATAACAAAAACCAATTCTTTTTGTATTTCAGCTTGCACACCTAAAACATTCCTAAAAGATGGTACACTTGTAATCGAATCAAATATCTTTAATGCTGGCTTACTAGAAAACCTTATAAATGAAACAACTTTATACACCAGAATCGTAAAGGCCCAAATTCCCCCAGCCCATTTGATCAGTTGAAGTAAAGAATTAACCTTTGCCTCAAAAGGAATTATGAAAAATAAAATGAAGCCAATTATAATTAAGATAAGGGGTATAATCCAACTTTCCCAATGGCCTTTTTTTTCAATTGATAAACATAAAATTCTAAAAGGTTTGTTCCACCACTTTACATTTAAATATCCGCCAATAATAGTTTCAAAAAGGTAAGCCCAAATGGAAGGTGTACTTTGATACCTCCAAGCTTGGAATTGAACATATAAAAAATCTGAATCTGGGTTTGGAGTTTCCTTCTCAAAATCAATTTTTAAATGTTTACACACTTCTTTAATGAAGTATGTCTTCCCTCGACCCCACTTGCCAAATAGGCCAACCATTTGCCCACTTTCATCCTCAATATTTTTCAAATGATTCGCAAAAACTTCAGCAATTTTTTCAACGTTAAAGACTGGGCTAATAGAATTATCAATTATACTACCAGTAAATTCATTTGGGAAATAAGGTTCATTATCAGGAGTCACATCCGGAATAATTCCGGAGTTACCAGAAGTACCAGAAGTACCAGATGGCCCCGGTGGTCCTTGAGGACCTTGTAGACCGGAGGTAACTGAAGTGCCTGAAGTGCCTGAGGTCCCGGATGACCCCGGTGGCCCAGGAGGACCTTGTGGCCCTTGTGGCCCTTGTGGACCTGAAGTGCCTGTAAGAGTACCTTCAACTATACTTTTAGAGGTTTTGGCTCCTGAAATCGAATCGTTCCCAGATGATTTTTCACTAATGCTTGCATTTCCTACTTTGCTTTCTATTACATTATTATTATTTGAAAGTATTTTTTCAAGCCTAATTCCAAAGGATTCAGTTACATCTTGTCCTAATTCATTAAAAATTTCTTTATGATTTCCTCCATTGTTCAATCTCTTATCGACCTCTTTGATATAATCAGATTTTCTAGCAGTTGGATTACTCGTTATGAAATTTGAAAAATCATAAATACGATAAGAATTAGGATCAATTATTTCAACTTTTTTATTACCAATCGGTTGCTTACCAAATTTTTTTTGTTCAAGGTAATCAAAGTACTGAAAAACTTCTTCCTTTGTTATAACACTAACAAATACATCATTAATTAGATCGTTAAAATGCTCTTCTCGCTCAACAAACAAATTAAAGTATTCGGTTTTTTGTTCCATATAAACAAAGTTTATGTATTTCTATTCTTCCCATACCTTACTTTCCCCTCTGCCACCATCCTTAACTCATCCTTCAACTTCTTCCCCTTCCCACCTTTCTCCAACCCAGCTTTGGCTTGTTTGATCTGCTCCAATAAATCTTGGGCATCGCCATCGATGGGGAGTTGTTCCACTAGTTCGCCACGGAAGGCTTTGGCCAGCAGGGCTTGTGGCAACTGCTCTATTTTTGCTTTTAGTTTTTGGTAGCTGGCTTCAATCTTGTCGGCTTTGGCAAATAGGGATTCGACATGTCTTACGATTTCTTGCTGCTCTTCAACTGGCGGAATTGGAATTTCAAAATCACGACATTGAGAAAGGGAAATATTGACTTGACCAACCACACCTTTTGTTTCTCCCATAACTTCCCTCACACTCTTCCCTTCACAGAAGAAATAATAGAGAAAGGTATTCATTAAATATTTCTTAGGCCTAAATAATGTAATTGCCTGATTTAAATTCCACTCTGGATAACTCGCGGGTAAGATTGCAATTTTATTTAAAGGTGGTCCAACAATATTCATTAGAACATCACCCGGATATGCGATTGACTTGCTAAGGGCTTTGTTTTGTACCTCAATGGTCACAAATTGTGGACGATATTCAAAATCAATTTGATTATTGACAATATTATAAACTTTTAAGAACGGAATCCCTTCATCAATAAATCCTCCACCTTTGGGTGTACCTCCGCTTTGTACTTTGTCACAGCATTTTGAAGCAATTTCTATCTTCCATTCCTTCAACTCCCTCCCTTCTCTCCACTCTTCCGTCAGTTTGCCGGTTACAGCCTGGGTAAGTACCTTTTGGCGGAAATCTTTCAGCAATTGTGGTATGCGGTCAAGGCGGGTTTTCAGGGCATCGAGGTGCCCGAACAGGGTATCGAGTTTGGTCACAATGCGCTGCTGCTCGGGAAGGGGAGGAAGTGGAAATGGGTGTTCTTTAATTACAGTTTGTGATATATTTGGCTGCGCTCCACCTTTACCCTTATCAATAAATCCTTGTTTTTCAGACTTAAGAAAATAATGAAGAAATTCAGGTATTACTATTTCAGAAGACTTTGCAACTGCGCATGCTTGGTTCGTTGTTGCATCTATGCCAAGTTTAGCTGTCTAGCCGATTGTTGCACCATACATTGCAATGATAATAGAACCTTTAGAAAAGAGCTTTGCACTTGATTTTTTTAATCCAAGTTCCGTAATATACTCACTTGCTTCAAATATTATTGAGTCGTTTAAATCACCTGTCTTTACCCAGGGAATTGTACCATTATAATAATTTGGTTCGCTTCTGTTAGGCGTACCACCAGAACCCCATTCTGCAATGACTCCAAGTTTTGTTTCAACCCACCCTTTTGGTAATTCCTTCCCCATCTTGCTATTGTAATTCTTTGATGATGGAATCCAACTCGCCCATAATACTCTTCAATTCCAATACGGCTTCTTTGGCAATGTCGATCGGGTCGTCCAACTCGTCACCATTGCTCAGTGAACTATCGGCAATCAGGCCCAAATCGAGTGAGTCGTTCTTTTTGGCAATCTGCTCACGGGTTATACACTGCCATCGTTCGTCGGTTATTGATGCTCGCTTTTGGTAATCCACCTTTCCGTCGTATTCCAGACCTACATTTTCAGTGGTCAATCCACCGGTGTAGGCTTTGATAAACCCGTCAAAAGCGGCCAAAGTAAAAGGAGTTCGCTTTCCATAGTTAGGCGTATTGGTTCGCATGTCGTAATACCAAACCTGGTCGGTGTTTCCGGTTTCAGTTACTCCACGTTCAAAAAACAGTACATTGGTTTTCACCCCCTGGGCATAAAAAATACCGGTTGGCAGGCGCAGAATGGTATGCAGACGGCATTTGTCCATTAAATCGCGGCGGATTTTGGCGCCGTCGCCATCTTCAAACAACACGTTATCGGGCAGCACCACCGCGGCGCGTGCCCCGCCTTTTTTGTGCAGCGATCGGTAAATGTGCTGCAAAAAGTTGAGTTGTTTGTTGGCGGTTGGGTAGGTAAAATCGTCGCGGCTGGGGCGTTCGCCACCCTGTTTGGTGCCAAAAGGAGGATTGGCCAGCACGCCGTCGAATCCTTTCAGGCTTTTGCCAAAATCGCTCAGGGTATCGTTCAGGTAAATGGTGCTGTCGAGCCCGTGCAGCTTGGCATTCATCAAAGCCAGGCGGTGGGCGTCCTGAACGAGCTCAACGCCGCTCAGTGCGGTGGTTTGCTGAAAGACCCTGGTCTTTTCATCCTTGTAAATGTAATCGTGCCGGTTAATCAGGTATTGGTTGATCGAGATCGGGAACCCAAACGTACCGCAGGCCGGATCGTTCCAGCGTTCGCCCAATTGAGGAACCACCAGGTCGACCATTACATTTATCAGTGGGCGTGGGGTGAAATACTGTCCGGCGCCACTTTTCTTCTCCCCGGCATTGCGTTCCAGCAAATCTTCGTAAATATCGCCCATCACATCGCGGTCGTGCTCGTCGTACCAGTCAATCAGGTCGATGCTGCTCACCAGTGATCTTAGATTCACCGGTTTCCGTAGGGTAGAAGAAGCATTGGTAAATATCTCCTTGATGTTGGCGTTGTCGCTTTTGGTGCTGATGGTCGCCAGCAATTCCCGGTAGGTGTCGAACAAATCCTTGTTGTCCTTGATGCCTTTCAGCCTCTGCCAGCGGTATTCCTCGGGCAACTCCTTCTCAAAGCCCTTTACCTCGCTCAATTTCAGGAAAAGGATGTAAGTTAACTCGTTGAGATATTGGTGGTAGGTTACGCCGTCGTCGCGGAGTAAATTGCAAAGTCCCCATAATTTTCCGGCTATTTCTTCTGCACTCATTTTTTAAATCTTTTGCTTAGTTCTGTTCCACAATACCAGGCCTGTAGCACCTTGCTCCATTCCCGGGTTTCCCAGTTAATTTCTGATTTCTGAATCGTTTCAACCATGTTGGCCAACGTGATTCAATCAAACCAGAGCCGGATTGGTTTTTTTTATCACTTGTATTTGTTTTACGGGCTGTAAGCCCAACTTAATTCAGCCCAACGGCAACGCCTTGGGCTTTGATCGAAGATGGTCCGGTGCGCCCTGAAAGGGCAACTTAATCCGACCACAAATATCTCTCATCATGTTCAATTCCGTATTCTTTTAGAAATGCAAGTAATTCTTCCTTAAAGGTCGATTTTTTGTGGTGTTCTTCCTGATTTTGGATATACCCCTTCGTTTTGTCATGCAAAGATTGGCTTACAGAAAAACCTGCATATCCACCCTGCCATGCAAATTGATTGTAATGTGGCCCCCTTGTTTTCATCCATCTGCTGCTGTGCCGCTTTATTTCTTCTACCAACTTGGCGAGCGCAATATTCTTGGACAACACAAACAAAATATGAATGTGATCTCTTGTTCCGTTTATTAAAATTGGAATCGATTCATTATCTTTAATGATAGAGCCAATGTAGGCGTAAAGATCATTCTTTTCTTCAGTTTTTATAGGCACAAGTGAATCCTTGATGTGAAAAATGAGGTGTACGTACAATTTAGATAATGATTGAGACATAAGTTGTTTCTATTAAACTGCCCTTTCAGGGCGAAAAACAAAATTTTGCTGCCAATTATCCCCAAGGCGTTGCCTTGGGCTGAATTGAACTGTCCTTTCAGGACGAGAAATATTTATTTCAGGTTTGCCAATCATGCGGTTTGGTACAAGTTCTCATTCAACTGATTGATCAACTGATCGAGTTGTTCTTCAAAAACCTTGTTCAGCCGGTCAAATCCGCCATTCTCATTAAAAGGAGCCAGATTCAAGTCATCGTGCTGGAGAACATTTTCCGACAACAATTGATTCTCAAACCGGTCGATCCATTTTTGCTGAATCTTGTTCCAGCTTTTTGAGACCCTGATTTTTTCAACGGCCTTTCTGATCCGTTCTTCATGACTGATTAAAGCATCGCCCAATGCCATTGTACGTATGAAGGAGATAATGTCGGCAGCAATATCCACGTTCTGCGTGGCTTTCCAGGCCGTGTTTAGTGTCCTTTGGTTAAAGCCAAGTTGATCGAGTTGAAGTCGGAGTTCTTTCAGCGATTTCCTGTCGAGCTCCTGCGGGCGGGTGCAAATAATTTGTAATGCTGCCATCTTGTTCAGGTTCGCTGTTATAAACTGCCTAAAACTCAGAATGTAATCTTCCGGTCTCTGGCTGTTGCCATATCCGCGCTCAATTCCACGGCTTTCATCTTCATGGTCAGATACAAACAGGAATGCAGGCGAAGGTTTCAAATCGTCCAGAAATTTCCAGATTCCGGCCATTCGGCTAACCTGATCCAATGAACCACTATTTTTGGATTCATTCAGGAAACCGACAAAACTATCAGGATTTCGTCCCTCAGTCAGGTATTTAAACTGTTCAATATTATGATCATTAATGTATTTGCTCTTACGCCTGAATTTTGCGATGATCTGTTCAAGCTGTTTGGCAGCCCTTTCATTGCTGACAATCCGTCCCAATTCTTCTGCCAGTTCTGCGAATGAGGTTAGAGGATTAACGGTTACCGGCTTCATTTGAGTGTAATCCTGAAGGGCTTCATAAATTCGCACCGCATCATAAATCCGGAATACCTCCTTGTCAATTTCATCGCAACGACGGGTAGCACGGCCAAGCATCTGTTCGTACAATATCCGCGACCTGACACGCCTCAGGAAAACAATGTTGCAAATGGCAGGCACATCAATGCCTGTGGTTAGTAAATCAACCGTAACCGCGATGGTCGGGTACTTCTCATTTTTATACCGTCTGACCTGCTCTTCCGGATCATAGGATTTTCCTGTAATCTTTTGAATCGTATTGTCATTAAGATCACATCCAATTTTATCATATTCTTCCTTTAGAATGCTGACTACCAGATCAGCATGTTCATCTGTCGCAGCAAATATCAGGGTCTTTTCATCACCATCCGGATCAATTTCCTTAACCAATTGACTGATTGCAGTCCGGTTGAATGGCTCTGTAATCACCATTTTATTGAATCCTTCAATTTGGATAGCCAGTTCATCGTCCAACTCGGCCAATTCAATAATTTGATTGTTCTCTTTATCGTAAACCTTTGGCCGGTCCCCCTTCTCCCAGATAATTCCCTCCTCCCCCAGTTTCGTTTTAATCAGGAAGGGGGGCTCATGGTCAATCAAAAAACCATCTATCACAGCTTCCCGATAGGAATAATTATAAATAGGTGCTCCAAATATTTCAGTGGTGTTCAAGGCCGGAGTAGCGGTCATCCCGATAGCGGTGGCATCAAAGTAGTCCAATACACGACGGTATTTGCTTACATAGTCGCGTTGGTCCTTAAAACCAAACTCTTCATCGTCCATCTCCCTGTCAAGCAAATAGCCTCGGTGGGCTTCATCCACAATGATGCAGTCGTAGGTGTCGATGGGCAAAAGATCACCTTCCGAATAGAACAGGCGTTTTACCATGCTTTGAACGGTGGCAAAGTGCAGGCGAGTGTCCATCTCAGGCATCAATTCTTTTAATCCCTGCATCTGGTATATTTCAGCAAAAGTATTCAAATCCTCAATCTTGTCATCCTTAAAATGATCAAGAGCCTGGTTTGCCAGCAAACGTCGGTCAACCATAAACAGTATTCTGCGGAAGCGATTCGACTGAATCAATCGATAGGCAAGGCCGATAATGGTGCGTGTTTTTCCGGTTCCCGTAGCCATTGCCAAGAGGAACCTCTTTTTCTCAGGACTATTCATGATAGAATGTTCAATGCATTCAATGGCTTTCATCTGGTAATCCCTTAGTGAAAGACCGCTCTTATCCTGAAGAAAGTTAGGTTTGCTGTTTTTCAATTTGTCATTTGCTCCTTCAATATCTTGCTCCCACATTTTCACCAAACCTTCCGGAGAGAACCAACCTCTTAACGATCTTGATTGATTCATTGAATTTCTGACATCAATAAACCATACACCGCTTTTTGTTGCCAATTGCTGCAAATAGGGTCGTCCATTAGTAGAGAACAGAAAAGGAACTTTGTAAATTCCCCATTCACCCAACATCCGTACCTGACTTTGTCCTTCTACCAGTTCAGCATATCGTTTAGCCTGTGTTAAATCTGTTGAAATATCTTGCGCATATTTTTTTGATTCGACCAGTCCGTACAGTTCAGTCCCGATAAACAAGGCATAATCAGCCCATTTGTTGCCACAAGGCCATTCTGCAATGGCGCTGTTTTTACCTTTCTCCGGGAAAGTACCTCGTAACTTGAAATTCAGGGTCAGCGTGTCAACTTCCCATCCGGCAGCCCTAAGTTGGGCATCAATCAAAAGCCGTGTTTCAGCCTCCGACATTTCTATTTTAAGGGCAGCTTTCGTTGAGCGCCGTTTGATCTCAGTTGTTTTCTCTGTACTCAAAGCTCCAACCTCCCGTTCCTTCAACAGATCGGTAAACTTTTGTTCCAGCAGTAGGTACTCCTGTTCCAGATTCTTGTAATCCCTTTCCAGATCAACCTTTTCGGGTGGGTGAAACCTGACCGGACTGATATCAAGACCCTCGACTGAATAGGATTCATAAAACCATTTGGCAATCTTAAAAGAACTGTAAAGTAAACTCATGGCCGATTCCTCTGCCTGTTTGCCGGCATGGACCGCCAGGTTCCCAGACTTTCGGATGGTATGAAAAAGGCCGAGAATATTCTCTGCCAGGATCCCTTCATCCCTTAGAAGCTCCAATCTTCGAAAGGCTGTATTCTCATAGGGGAAATCAAGATGCTGAATTTCAAAGATGTATTCAACCATCCTCTCCCCAAACAACCTCATTTTAAACAAGGAAGTATTTGGGTCATCGTGTAGGTATCTTTCCGCTAAATTTCCGAGATTGGCCAGAATGGAGTACTCTTCGGCCAGAAACTTGAAATTGCTCTCCATGAATTAGATTTGGTCTGATTTATTGGTCAGCCGAAGGTAAAGAATCAATTGGTGAAAAGAAAGGATTTTTATAAGAAAAATACTGTTCTTTCAATGTTATGGGATTGAAGTTATAAAGTTCGCAAGTGGGTTGTTCCAAATTATGGTCAGTCCCTGAATGTCAAATTAGGTCGTAACTATTACAATTCAGTACTAATCTTTTGAGGTACAGTATATAATCAACCAAATATAAAGGGTAGCATAAACAATGTTTTGTAGCATCTAAATACTTATAATTCAATATTTTGTATCTGGTTTTTGGTGGGTTGTTATTTGTTTGTTAATGGTCAGTTACTTCCCGATGCAAAAATTCTTAAAAATATTCCCCAACACCTCATCTGTGGTGATCTGACCGGTGATGGCACCCAGGTAATGCAGGCATTCGCGGATGTCCTGCGCAAGAAACTCCCCCGACAGGTTGGACCGGAGTCCGGCGATGGTGCGCTCAATGGCCTGAAGTGCGTGGGTAAGGGCCACGTAGTGACGGATGTTGGTGACAATGACATCGCCGGTACCAAGCTCCTCCAGCGCGACTGCCGATTGCATCGTTTGAACCAGTGAAGAGAGGTTCTCTTTTGATTTGGCCGCAACAAAGAGCAACTTCTCGTTGTTTTGAAGGGGAACGGACAACAGCTCTGCAAGTCTGGGTTTGGTGGCAAGATCCGATTTGTTGGCTACCAGAATAAGTTGCTGCTCTTCTGAAATCCTGGTTCTGATTTCAGCAATCCTGGTAAGATTTTGGGCTGTTGAAGTGGTAAGGTCAAGTACCAGCAGCACAATGGAAGCCTGCCCGAGCTTCCGGTAGGAGCGCTCGATGCCCATCCTTTCGATGGGTTCTGCAGTGGTACGCAATCCGGCGGTATCGAAGAAACGGAACAGCATGCCATTCAGTTGGACCACATCCTCTATGACATCGCGTGTGGTGCCGTGGATGTCAGAGACAATGGCCTTCTCTTCGTTCAAAAGTGCATTGAGCAGTGTAGATTTTCCAACATTGGTCTCGCCTACAATGGCCACAGGAATCCCATTTTTCAGCACATTGCCCAGACGAAAAGAGTCGGCAAGTTTCCTGATAAGTGCTTCAATTTGAACCACCAACTCCATCAAAAGGAGCCTGTCTGCAAATTCAACATCCTCCTCGCTGAAATCGAGTTCGAGTTCAATGAGGGTGATGAAGTGCAGCAGTTGCGCTCTCAACTGGCTGATTTCCGATGAGAATCCGCCCCTCATCTGGTTCAGTGCAACCCTGTGTGAAGCCTCGTTTTCGGAGGTGATCAAATCTGCAACTGCCTCGGCCTGTGACAAGTCCATCTTGCCATTGAGAAAAGCACGTTGGGTAAACTCGCCAGGTTGCGCCAATTCTGCTCCTTCGTCGATGAGCCACTTCAGGAGCTGCTGCTGAACATAGCGTGACCCATGACAGGAAATTTCGACGACATCCTCGCCCGTATATGAATGGGGAGCCCTAAAGAGGGAGATGACCACCTCGTCGAGGGTAACTTCTCCTTTGCAAATTGAGCCAAAATGGAGGGTATTGGCAGGCTGACCTGTCAACTTTTTGCCTTTGTCAGGGGCTTGAAAGAGCCTGTCGGCGATGACGATGGCCGACGATCCGGAGAGCCGGACAACAGCTATTCCACCGGTTCCGGCCGGTGTGGAGATGGCACAAATTGTGGATGTGGCGATCATGTTGGCCAATTTTTGCACAAATATAGCAGATTTACTGCCAAGGCCGCCCGCCAACTTCCTGGTAAGGTGCAACAAAAAAGGCCCCTAAGGACCTTCTCTGCTTACTGAATCTCGATAGCCCTTGCAGGCTTTGGCTTCAGCTCTTCCCGCTTTGGCAGCGTGAGCAACAGGATGCCATCTTTGTAGGTAGCCTGAATCTGATCACCATTGACTGTTTCGATCGGAATGCTGAACTGACGGCGGAAAGTGCTGTAGTTGAATTCCTTTCTGGAATAGTGTTCGGTGGACTCGCTGTTGGTGGCTGTTGCTTCACCCGTTACTGTTAACCTGTTTTGATCCAGATCAATCTTGAAATCCTCCCTTTTCATGCCGGGCGCAGCGACTTCAATTTGGATGCGGTTCTCATCTTCAAGGATGTTGACGGCCGGCAGCGTTGAGTCGTCGGCCGAAAATCCGGTGTTGTTCCAATCGAGTAAATCCCTGTTAAACAATTGATTCATTAAGGTTGGATACAATCTGTTGGTCGTTCTGATAAGTGTCATTTTAAGTTCCTCCTATTCTTTAGTTAAACATTTTTGTCTCCACTTTGTCGTGGTACATCTCCTCTTGTCCAATCTGTGTGCCATTATTTGGATGAAAAATCAAAAGGTTCTAATTTTCAACAAGATAAAATTGGTACTTCATAAAGAGGAGACAAATTGACAATTTTGGGACCTAAACTTGCTGACAAAAAGTCACAACATCCTCATATTCATGCTAATATGTCAGATTTCAACGATTTAAATAGCACTTGAGAATCCTTTTTGATTTTTGAAAAAAAAGCAGTCGATGCGCAGAGACAACCTGCCGAAAAAAAATTATATTTGAAGTATTATCCCACCAGTATTTACATTTCAAATTTCAGACAACATGCTTCCAAAATTTCTACTTGCCGACAACTCACAAGTGCTCCCCGACACCATTTTTATCATTCATACCGAGCAACCCAGATTTATTGTCGGGTGTGACCTGGAAGGTTTTAACGTCGATCAGGAGATTCACTGGATCGACGAAGAGCCCCAAAGTGTTGAGCTCAAAGCCGATTTACTGGAACAGGCGGAAGAATTCATGGAACTTGAACTCGAATACGAAGAAGAACTGGATAAATTGGAAGAAGAATAAGAAATTAAAACATCAGTTTATGGAAATCATTCAACCCGATGCTCCCAAGAGAATCAAACGGTCGGTTCAAGACAAGATGCTGGGAGGTGTGTGCGGTGGCCTTGCCAATTATTTCGACTCCGATCCGACCCTGGTCAGGCTTGCATTTGCATTTGCAGCCATCTTTGCCGGTACGGGTATTTTGATCTACCTGGTGATGTGGATCATCGTGCCAAAAGAGTATTTCTAAAATATTGTCAACCTTTTTCAGTTACAGATCCTCTGTTACCACGAAGGCAGTTGGATCTGTTTACCTATCAATCAAACTTCCATGCAACGAAGAAATTTTATTCAAAAATCAACGGCTGCTGCTCTATTTACGGGTGTAGGCACTTCCGTATTCGGGTTGTCAAATTTCGAAGATGTCAAACCATCCAACAGTGCTTTTTTCAAATTAAGGTACGCTCCTGGCTTTGGCACCTTCAACGAATTGGCCGGAAAGGACCCTATCGATCAGATAAAATTCTGCAACGACCAGGGATTCAGGGCCATGTTCGACAATGGGTTCATGTCGAAACCTGTTGAACTGCAGGAAAAAATAGTCGCCGAAATTACCCGGCTAAACATGAAGATGGGTCCTTTTGTCCTTTATGCAGATTTCAGCAAGGAATCGATGGTCATCAAAGATGCCGACATGCGACAAATGCTGATAGACAAGGTGAAGGCAGGCGTCGAGGTGTGTCAGCGGACAGGATTAAAATGGGCGCTGATGGTACCCGGAAGGTACAACGAACACATGGATTGGGGCTACCAAACGGCCAATGTCATCGATATGATGCGGGAGTTGAGTGAAATCGCACAGCAGGGAGGCATGACCATCGTGCTCGAACCATTGAACAAGCGCGATCATCCCGGACTGTTCCTCACAGGCATGGCCCAGACTTACGCGATCTGCAGGGGCGTGAACAACCCTTCCTGTAAAATTGTCGATGACCTTTACCACCAGCAGATCACGGAGGGGAATCTGATCCCCAACCTCGAATCGTGCTGGAGCGAAATTGCGGCTTTCCACCTGGGCGACAATCCCGGGAGGAAGGAACCAGGCAGCGGTGAGATCAATTTCTCCAACATCTTCAAATTGATCCAAAGCAAAGGGTACGACGATGTGCTTTGCATGGAACACGGCAGAAGCATCAAAGGAAAAGAGGGTGAACAGGCGTTGATTGAGGCGTACCGGAAGGTTGATAATTTTTAGGGGAGTGCACGAAAGTGACTAAAGTGAGCTAAAGTGACTAAAGTGCTTGGGCTTGGATAGAAAATAAAAAGACCGCAGGAAGATACCCGCGGTCTTTTTATTTCTCAGAGATGACTCCTTATTTCTTAGCTGGAGCGGCTGGAGTTGTAGCAGGAGCTGCTTTTGCTTTGGCGTCTTTCGCTTTAGGAGCTTTTTTCTTAACTTCTTTCTTGGCTGCAGGAGCAGGAGCCTCAGTTTTTGCTGGAGCTGGTTTTTTGTCTGCAGTCTTTTTGTCTTGAGCATTGACAGTAACTACACCCAAAATAAGGGCGAAGCTTAATAACATGACTAATTTTTTCATTTTTCTATGTCTTTAAAATTGTTTACAGATCAAAACTACAATGCCTATTGTGAAGAAATCATGAAGAATTTGAAATAAATTAAATTAATTCGGATTTTTCACAGGAAAACAGATTTTAAACTGCGATCCCTTTCCAACATGCGATGCTACCTCAATTTTTGCTTCGTGAAAGGAGGCGATACTGCTCACTATCGACAATCCCAATCCCTGCCCCTCTCCGGTGGTCTCCTCAATGCGTTTGAAACGGTTGAATATCAAATGAATGTTCTCCTCTGCAATACCTATCCCACTGTCTTCCACCACAATGAATGAACAGCCATCATTCGTGAAATGCGAAACATAGACCTCACCTCCTTCGTGGTTGTATTTGATGGCGTTGCTGATGAGATTGAACAAAAGAATGTAAATCAGATACTTGTTCACATCAGTCAGCAGAACATCGGATGGAACTCTGTTGTAAATCGTGATGTTCTTGATCAAGGCACGCTCTTCTATGTTTGAGATGATCTCGATGATCAGCTCACGTAATTTGAAGGTATCATTTTTTGCATACTGGTCGTTTTCTATCCTGGAAATCAACAGCAATGCTTTGATGATGTGTTGCAATCGCACCAATTGTTTCTGTTGATCCAGGATCATGTGAACTGTTTTTACCGGCAATTTTTCGGATACCAGCAAATTATCCAACTTGGATTGCATCACTGAGATGGGGGTAAAAAGCTCATGTGAGACATCACCTATAAATTTCTTTTGGTTCTTCAGGATGTCGTTGACTTTGTGCATCAGCTCATTGATGGTCGTGTTGAGGTAAACAAAATCAGAAGTTGTGGATGCCAGTTCCGAATAGTTGAAGGTTTCGGGATTGTCGACAGTCTTGAGTTTTGGAATAATCATCTGATTCAGAGGGTGAAGAAGGTACTTGTAAATGCCCAGGTCAAAGAGAATGGTGATGAGCAGAACAATCAGGATAATGGCAATGGATATATTTTTAAGCGTTTTGTCGAGGTTGTAGATCATCTGCATGTTTTTCCCTATTTCAAGCGAATAGAGCTGATGGTCTTCTTCGAAATTGTAATTCAGGATCCTGTAATCGAACTCCTCCTCTTCGATGATCCTCGCTTCCTGCGAAAATGAGAGTTCTTCGGCTTTGCCATCGGCGTCGAGTGTAATGGAAATAAATTCGTCTTTCAGGATGTTGTAACTTGCAAAGGCACTGTCTTGCTCTGCGTTGAGGTAATCCTTCAATCCGATTTTCTTAACTGTCGACATCGTCTTGTCCTTCATTTTAAGCAAATCCCTGTCGGTATGACGGAGGGCAAGAGTGTTGATGGTCTGTTGTACAAGCATCACCAGGATCAAAAAAATGATGATCTTGGAGATCGCACCTATCAAAGCAAGCTTCAATTCCAGTCTCATAATTTATCAATTATCCATTTATTTGTTGGTATATTTGCTGTGGACAAGGCGAAAATAGACAAATCCATCCAATGGATGGTTGATTTGCGCTTAATTGTTGAATAAGACATCGATATTTTTGATCCGTATTTATAAAAAGCACTTTACAGCTGATGAACTTGTTGATTGTTGAAGATGAATTGCCACTGTCGCGCGAAATCCGCCAATTTCTTGAAAAGGAGGGATTTAAATGCGATGAAGCGCAAACCGGCAGGATGGCTTCCGATAAAATTTTCTCCAACGAGTACGATTTGATCCTGCTTGATCTCGGATTGCCTGATTATGAAGGTTTGGATCTGTTGAAGGAGGCCATGAAGAACAAGAATACAGCCTCTGTCATCATCATCTCGGCAAGAAGCGCCCTGGAGGACCGCATCAAAGGACTCGATCTTGGGGCCGACGATTACCTGTCCAAACCCTTCTCGCTTGTTGAATTAAAATCAAGAATTCTGGCTGTTACCAGGAGAAAACATGGTTTAAAAGGAAACATCGTCAGGATCCAGGGCCTTGAAATAAACCTTGACAAGCGAAAAGTGTACGCCGAGGCCAAAGAAATACTGCTTACCAAGAAGGAGTATGACATTTTTAGTTTTCTGATACTCAACAAAAACAGGGTCACAACCCGCTTACAGATTTCAGAGCACATCTGGGGAGATATTTTCGAAGAGAATTACAACTCCAATTATATCGATGTCCACATCAAAAACCTTCGTAAGAAATTGGCCGAATACCTGGAAGGTGATTTTCTCGAAACTGTCAGGGGAATCGGATTTCGATTCAACGCTTAGTTGCCTAAAATAAATTTCACCCCTCTACCAACCTTAGCATGCCTCCCCTGCTTCATTAATTTTAGTCACTTTAGATCACTTATCAACAAGCCATTGCGCCCGCATTTTTCTTGGCCGAAAGCAAGGTATAGGCTCCCTTGACGACGACTTTGGCAGTATTAATTTGGAAGCCATCCGGCAGAATTACTTCTGTAAAACCTCCATCGGTAACCCCTTTCCGAACCTCAACGATCTTGTATTCAGTAAAAGATTTTCCACCTTCCATCTTGTTTTTGTCGACAACGAAGATAAAATCCTTGTCATCGAAGCTGACCACTGCTTCCGAGGGCAACGCGGTGACCAAGTTTCCCGAAGTTTCGACGATCGCATTCACATACATACCCGGCAATACATTCTTGCAGACACCCGATACGCTTGCAAAAACCTTATAAGTCTTGTCCGCATTGACAGACTGTCCTGTCTGCGTGATGACGGCCTCGTGTTTCTCGGTCTCGTTGTTAATGAAAAATCTGATCTTCTGACCTTTGGCAACTTTGTTGGCATCCTTTTCGAAGAGTGTCAGTTCCAGAAATAGCTTGTCGTTGTTCACAATTTTAAACATCACATCGGTAGGTGTCACATATTTGCCAAGGTTGACATTGACAGCTTCTACATAACCTGAGATCGGTGATGACAAGGCGATGGACCTGCTGATATTGTCCTCCATAAGGTTGTCGGGATTGATGCTAATGAGTACCAGTTTCTGTTTCAACGCATTGACCAAAGCTTTTAGGTTTTTGTATTCGGCTGTTACTTGCTGGATGTTTTTTTGAGAATAGACATCCTCCTTGTACAATTCATTGTGACGTTTGTATTCGGCTTCTGCAAATTCTAGTTTGTTTTTGGCCTCCAGAAAATTTTGTTGAATGTCAACAAATTCCTGATTTTCAATAACAACCAATATCTGGCCTTTGTTTACGCTATTTCCTGGCATGAGAGAAGTACTCTTGACAAACCCACTCATGGGTGCACAAATGGTGGCGAGGTTTTGGGGTGCAACATTCACCAGGCCGTTTACCTTAAGGGAACCACTCAGCGCATGAATCCCAACGCTGCCCGTTTCGATGTTTGCCAGTTTGATCTGGTCGGCACGTAATTCGACCACATCGTCTGCAAGGAGCTCTTTTGCATTCTCGGTTTCGGTTTTCTTCCCCATGCCACAAGATCCCAGGATGACGAAAAGAAGGAGGGAGAATAGTAAGAAAAGAATATTTATTTTTTTCATGATTATCTGATTTAGTATATTTTACCTGTCACAAATTCAATATTGAGGATGGTTTGGTTGTAGTTGTTGAGCGCCTCCAAATAATTTTGTTTGATGCTCAGCGCCCTGCTCAGGCCGACAACATATTCCAGGTAATCGAGCGCTCCTGCCTTGTAGCTTCGGATGGATTGATCGATGATCAATGCGGCTTCAGGAACTGCTTGCTTCTCATAAAAATCCAGACTCGATCTGTATTTTTCAAATTCATCCAACAATGACTGGTATTTTCCGGTGAGCGATTGGGTAAAGAATGCTGCATTGGTGATGGCTGCCTGTTCATTCAGTCTTGCCGCTTTCACTCTTGCTGTGAAGGGTAAAAACCAGATTGGGAAAGAGATCCCTGCTTGAATGCCTGTAAACCTATCACCTTCTTTAAAAGTCCGGGGCAGGCCATTCACCTCCTGGATACCTTGCATTGTCTGACTGAAATAGCCAATTTTAAATTCAGGCATGGTTCGGCTGACCTCAAGTTTCTTTTCAAGCGTAACCAGTTCAGCCTGTTGTTTGATTTGCCCCAGCGAAGGATTCAATTGTACCACAGAACTGTCCTTGACTACCACATGATCTATGCGACGCAATACCGTATCAGCTACATACAGAGGAGATTTCACATTAAGCAACGTTTGCAGCTGACGGTAAAAAATGCCAATATCCGCCTTGATTTGTTGCTTCTGGTTCTTTATTTCGAGGCTCTGTGAACGTGCCGTAATCATTTCGAGGCGGTTGGTTTCACCCTCCCTTGCACGCAATTCGGCCGCACGTTGGAATCCCGAGTAAAGGCTATCCTGGTAAGTCCAAAGTTTCAATTTGGAATACAAGTAGGTCAGTTGCCAATATACCTGCTTTACCTGGGTTGCGATTTCCAGTTGCGATTTTTTTAGTTGCCATTCGCTTCCTTTGATATTGGCATCTGCCAATTTTCGTTGGTTGATGTAAACTGAAGGAAATGCAAACGACTGTGATACAGTGAAACTATTGTCACGAGTATAGGAATTGATCTGACCAACCTGACCCTCCACCGATATTTTCGGCAAATCGAATGCAGCCCCTTTCAAGGCTTTCTGAACACCTACTGAGTAGCCCGACGAACGAATTGAAAGATTGCTGTCGAGCGCCAACTGTATGGCCTCCCTCAGGTGAATCTGTCTACCGTGAAGGGACTGGCTGAAACCCATGCCAACTGATCCCAGGAGCAAACAAAGCGTTAACAAATTTATTTTCAGGGTTTTTGAGCCGGTAAGATATTTTTTTCGCTCCGTCGAGAAGAGTACATAAAACACAGGAAGTATCACCAGGGTAAGAAGGGTGGCTGTGATCAATCCGCCAATGACAACGGTAGCCAACGGCTTTTGAACTTCTGCCCCTGCCGAAGTGGAGAGGGCCATTGGCAAGAATCCAAGAGAGGCTACGGATGCTGTCATGACCACGGGTCGCAACCTGGACTTAAGACCTTTCAGTACCCTTTCTGTTAAATTGGTTACCCCTTCCCGCTCCAGACGGTTAAACTCCGCGATCAGAACGATACCGTTCAGGACAGCCACTCCAAACAAGGCAATAAAACCTACTCCTGCAGAGATGGAGAAGTTCATGTTCCGCAACCATAGCGCAAAGATGCCGCCAATGGCCGACATGGGTACAGCGGTGAAGATCAGAATGGTCTGCTTCACGGAATTAAAAGTGAAAAACAGCAACAAAAATATCAGCAGGAGCGCGATTGGAACGGCGACCGCCAACCTTGCCTTGGCTGCCTCAAGATTCTTAAACTGACCGCCATAAGAGATAAAATAACCCGGGGGCATCTTTGTACTGTTGTCGATTTTGGAGGTCACATCACGAATGACGCTTTGCATATCCCGGTTGCGCACATTGAATCCGACGGTGATTCTTCTTTTTGTGTTCTCCCTTGAGACCTGCGCCGGCCCCGACCGAATGGAGATGTCGGCGACCTGTTCGAAAGGTATTTGTCCCCCACCTGGCAGCGTCACAGAGAGGTTTTTCACATCATCCAGACTCTGACGGTAGTCAATGCCAAGGCGCACAATGAGGCCAAATCTTTTTTCTTCATCGTACACAACACCCGCCTGACTGCCGGCAAAAGCAGCACGAAGAACCCTGTTGGCATCGCCAACCGAGAGGCCATATTGGGCAAGCCGGTCGCGGTTGTAATCTACTTGCACCTGCGCCAGACCGGTGACCTTCTCCACGTTTATTTCTGCAACACCTGCTACTCCCTGGATAATTTTTTCGACTTCATTGGCCTTCTCCGCCAATGTATTCAAGTCATCTCCAAAAATCTTAACAGCGATATCCTGTTTCGAACCGGAAAGCAATTCGTTGAACCGCATCTGAATGGGTTGCTGAAACTCAAATTTTACACCTGCGAGTGGAATCAGTGCCTCTTCCATTTTTGCCACCAGCTCTTCTCGTGTACGGGCGGAAGTCCATTCACGCTTGTCCTTCAGGGTAATGATATAATCGCCTGTTTCCATGGGTGTTGGATCTGTCGGAATCTCCCCTGCCCCAATCTTGCAAACTGCATGTTTTATTTCAGGAAATTCAGCCAGCAGGATCTTGTTGGCTTTTTGAACCATTTCTACCGTATTGGAAAGCGAGCCGCCTTGCAGTGTGATGACACCCGCAGCAAGGTCTCCCTCTTCGAGTTGAGGGATAAATTCTCCTCCCAACCTGTTAAATAGAAAAAGGCTGGCTATAAAAAGCAAAACTGCACCTGAGGAGACCAACAATTTGTGGTTCAATGCAGCATGAATGACCGGGTGAAATGCTTGCTGGAGCCTCTCCATCAATTTGTCTGAGAAATTGCGGTTCTTTACCGTTTTCTTACCAAGAAACAATGCGGAAGCCATTGGTACATAGGTGAGCGAAAGAATGGTTGCCCCTAACAAGGCAAATGCAACCACCTGGGCCATTGGCCGAAACATCTTGCCCTCGATACCCACGAGTGCGATGATGGGGAGGTAGACCACCAGGATGATTAATTGGCCAAAAGTGGCTGAACTCATCATGGTTTTGGCGGCTGTGAACACATTTTCATCCATCTGTGGCTGTGAAAGATATTTCGAATCCAGGTAGCGATCCTTGTTCAGTGCAATCCTGTGCACCACTCCTTCCACGATGATGACAGCCCCATCCACGATCAGGCCAAAGTCGATGGCCCCCAGGCTCATCAGGTTTCCGGATACACCAAAAAGGTTCATCAGCGACAAAGCAAACAACATCGCCAATGGAATGACCGAGGCTACGATCAGTCCTGCGCGGAGATTGCCCAGTAGCAAAACGAGTATAAAAATTACAATCAAGGCACCTTCCAGCAGGTTCTTGGAAACTGTTTGAATGGCACGACCCACGAGATCGGAGCGGTTCAGAAATGGTTCGATCCGCACGCCCGCTGGTAGGGATTTTTGAATGGTGGCAATTCTTTCGCTTACATTGTCGTTGACCTCATGTGCATTGGCCCCTTTGAGCATCATCACAACACCTCCAACTGCCTCGGTGGTATCCACAACGAGTGCTCCGTAACGAGTGGCACTGCCAAATTGAACGGTTGCAACATCCCTTATCAGGATTGGAATACCCAAAGAATTTGACTTTACAACGATTTTTTCAATGTCTTCTATGGTTTTTACCAAACCTATTCCACGAATAAAATAGGCATTGGGTTTCTTGTCAATGTAGGCACTTCCTGTGTTTTCGTTGTTCTTTTCCAGTGCGTCAAAGATATTGGTCAGGGAGAGGTTCATCCCACGAAGCCTCTCTGGATTGACGGCAATTTCATACTGTTTCACGAATCCACCATAACTGTTGATGTCGGCTACTCCGGGCGTTCCGAGCATCTCGCGGCGAACGACCCAATCCTGAATGGTTCGCAGTTCCATTGGATTGTATCTCTTCTCGAGACCCTTTCCGACAGCCAGACGGTACTGGAATATTTCCCCAAGGCCGGATGAAATGGGGGCAAGCTCAATTTTGGCAAGTCCTGCGGGGATAACCTCCTCAGCCTCCTTGATGCGTTCACCCAACTGTTGGCGGGCCCAGTAGAGGTCGACCCCATCTTTAAATACAACTGTGATGACAGACAACCCAAGCCGCGAAATAGAGCGAAGTTCGATGATATCGGGAATACTGGCGACAGATACCTCGATGGGTGCCGTGATAAAACTCTCCACCTCCTGAACAGCAAGAGAAGGGGCAAGAGAAATTACCTGGACCTGGTTGTTGGTGATGTCGGGAATGGCATCGATGGGCAACCTGACCAAAGAATAAATTCCACTTCCCGTCAGGGCCAAAATAAACAGTCCGATAATGAGCTTGTTCTTTATCGAAAAATGAATGATACGTTCTACCATGGTGAAAACAGATCAAATTAGTACAGATGTTTAACCATCCTCCTGGATAAATGGATGGGACAATCCAGTAGCCTGGAATACTAACTCAATTGAGGGGGTTGCCATATATCGGCAAGGTGAAAGGCGATCATGTTGAAAGATACCTCCGCAAAACGGCCCAACAAAACAGGATAACTATTGAAATCGATGGTCACTTCTTGCTGAATTTTAGGAGAAGAACAACAATTGCAGGTACAAAATGGAGAACAATGGTCTATATCCTGATGATGACTTCCTGACTGGGGAGAAACCTCAGTTTTTTGCAAGGTAGGATCATCAGGCTTGTCGATGCATGGGATAGCCGTGAGTACCAGAATGTAAATTGAAAACAGGATGGCCAGAAATTTCATAACAACAAAGATAAAAGATAAATAAGTATTGGAAAAGAAATTATGGGCCAATTGCGACTGCAACTGACATTTTATCACCCTGGGTGGCATCATCGGGTGATCAGGGTAGAATTTCAGTCAAAAATTTAATTGCAGCTTGACCCATTTTCGGTTGTCAAACCAAATGCAAGGTATTAATTTCCTGTTTGTTTGTGATTTTTGGTGGATGATTGCCTCCCTTTGTTGTATTTACTAATTAAGATATTTTAATAACTTTTTAAATAATTTGGAACACGAGATGTAGGGTTAAGGATAAATTTCTATTTTTGTCGCGGTTTATTGAAGTTCCTAATACTCTGTTATTTAGAACAATTCTTATTAACACCTAAAACAATAAAATATGGAAAGTAGTGCTTTGATACTTTTCTTTATCACGGCCATCACCTTGGTGGGGTTAGCATTGGTTTTTTCGAGCTATGTCCCTCCGACCTCCTACAACACGGCAAAATTTGAGCCTTACGAATGCGGCATGGAGACAATTGGTGAAACCTGGAACCAATACACAGTTGGTTATTATCTGTTTGCCATTCTCTTTCTCATTTTTGATGTGGAGACTGTATTTGTATTCCCTTGGGCGACGGTCATGAGAGAAGTTGGAATGACCGGTTTCGTAGAGATTTTGATCTTCTTTGCCATACTGGGTTTGGGATTGTTTTACGGATGGAAAAAACATGCATTGAAATGGGAGTAAAAAGTAAAAAAGAGTTTGAGGTTAACGATTATCCAATCTTGGCCGAATACGAGGGAGGCAGCATCATTCTTGCCAAACTGGATGACCTTATCAACTGGTCACGTTCCAATTCACTCTGGCCGCTCACTTTTGGAACACGTTGTTGTGCGATTGAGTTCATGGCTGTGGGGGCATCTCGCCACGACATGGCCCGGTTTGGGATGGAGGTAGCCCGTGCCACGCCACGCCAGGCCGATATGATCATCATCTCCGGCACCATCAACTACAAAATGGCGCCCGTGCTCAAGCGTCTGTACGATCAGATAGCCGATCCAAAATATGTGATTGCCATGGGAGCCTGTGCGATTTCAGGAGGTCCGTTTTACTACAACTCCTATGCAGTGGTAAGGGGCGCCGATCATGTGATTCCTGTTGATGTTTATGTACCTGGATGTCCGCCAAGGCCTGAGGCACTGTTGTTTGGAATGATGCAGCTGCAAAAGAAAATCAGAAGGGAACGCTATTTCTCCAGAAAGCAGAAAAAAAATGCGCCTCAACCTTGATCTTAGGCAATACCATGGGAAATGCAATCAATTTACAAAATATCACTTCACCAACTGAATTTTAAGTGAAATGACAAACGAAGAACTTTTAGCTTGCCTTTCGGGTGAGTTTTCAAATGCCGAAGTAAAGCTTGGCAAACAATATGTTGAAATTGTGGTGAAGGCGGATGATCTTCATGAAACTTCGGCAAAGCTTAAAACAATGCCGTCGTTGTCATTCGATTATCTGATCTGCCTTACCGGTGTAGATTATCCCGAATCGATGCAGGTGGTGTACCATCTTGAATCGACAGTTCACCGGCACATTGTCGTATTGAAAACCAACACTGCCGATCGGATCGATCCAAAATTGGATACGGTGAGTGATGTTTGGCAGACTGCCAAATACCACGAGCGGGAAGTCTATGACCTGTTGGGAGTAAAATTCAACCACCACACGGATTTGCGCCGGCTTTTCCTCGAAGATGGCTGGGGATTTCCACTGAGAAAAGATTACAAAGACGAAGTAAGAATAGTAGAACGATAGCCTTATGTCTG
>CAZGSQ010000020.1:0-46244 GCA_964528535.1 uncultured Tangfeifania sp.
TGTTAATAGCTATAAAAACAAAAATATATATAATATTTTTTTTTTTTTTTAATAAAACGACACACACCGAGATCTACAAGGCTCTGAACACTCTTTCCCTACACGACACTCTTCCGATCTCGATAATCTGGACGCCAAAACAGTCGCCATCGCTGCCCAAAACGGGGATGCAACAGCCCTCGAAATCATCCGCATCTCTGGTGAATACCTGGGTCGCGGACTTGCCATACTCATCGATGTACTCAATCCGCAGTGCATCGTGATCGGCAGTATATATGCCCGCAATGAAAATCTTTTCAGACCTCACATCGACAGAATTCTGGAACTGGAGGCCATTCCGCTTTCATTGAACGTTTGCAAAATCGTGCCGGCTGCCCTTGGTGATAACATTGGCGATTATGCGGCACTGTGCGTGGCGATCTATGAGAACAAGTTTTAAGCAAACGGGAGGAACGGAATAAAAATGATGGATGATGGATGATGAATGATGAATTAAGAGATTTTGTATGTATGCGTTTTATAAAATATAGAAGATGACTTCACCTGTAACCTCGCTTTTAATTGATCAGCTCTGCGAAAGACATCCCTCTCTAACTACCGTGAAACCGGTCATCGAAGAGGCTTGCAACCTGCTGATTTCCTGCTATGAGAATGGTGGTAAAATACTGGTTTGCGGCAATGGTGGCAGCAGCTCCGATTCAGACCACATCGTTGGGGAGCTGATGAAAAGCTTTGAACTGAAAAGGCCCGTTTCGGCTGAAGTAAAGGAAAAACTTGCCTCTCTCGATCCCGAAAGGGGTGAATATTTGGCAAGTCATTTGCAACAGGGACTTCCTGCCATCTCCCTGACAGCCCATACAGCCTTGATGACTTCTATTGCCAACGACCTTTCCGGAGAAGTAATCTTCGCCCAACAGGTAATTGGCTATGGTCGGCCAAACGATGTTCTGGTTGCCATCAGCAGCTCAGGAAATTCACAAAATGTGATCGATGCCTGTCTGGTCGCTAAGGCAATGAACCTGAAAGTGATCGGGCTTACCGGCGAAACCGGTGGTAAAATGAAGGAGTTTTGCCATGTTCTGGTCAATGTACCCGGCAGGCGCACTGCCTTTGTTCAGGAACTGCATTTACCTGTTTATCATTTGCTTTGCCTGGCTGTGGAGCATCATTTCTTTGGAACTACCAGTTAATTTGAGAAAATGAAACATTTCCATCCCCTTCCAACCAGGAATTACACCTTTTTTATGAATGAATAACCCCAACATTTCAAACCAAATAAACTAACTATCATGACAAGTAAAAAAATCGGACTTCAGAAATTGCTTCCTGTATTTCTCACCTTCGTGGTGATGGGATTTATTGATATCATAGGGGTCGCTACCGGTTATATCAAACAAGACTTTAAACTGACCGATTTTGTAGCGCAGTTTTTACCAATGATGGTACTTCTTTGGTTCTTTGTCTTGTCGGTTCCCATTGGAGTTTTGCAAGACAAATACGGGAAAAGGAACATGCTGAACATTGGAATGGTCATTCAGGCCTTTGGACTCGGATTGCCATTTGTTCATTATTCGTTTGGCATGATGTTCGCCTCCTTCATCTTGTTAGGCATCGGCAATACAGTGATTCAGGTCTCGGCAAACCCATTGCTGCAAGATGTATCGCCGGAAGACAAACTGGCCAGTTACATGAGTACCTCCCAGTTCGTCAAAGCCATCATCTCCTTCTCTGGTCCGCTGATTGCCTCTTTCATGGCCATCCATTTTGGGAACTGGAAACTTGTCTTTGCAGTTTATGGCATCACCTCTCTGTTAGCCGCACTGTGGCTTTCCATGACGCCCATCATCGAATCGAAACCCGACCGCAAGCCGGCCTCCTTTGCCTCATGCTTTGGATTACTGAAGAACAGCTTCGTCGCCATCATGGCACTCTCCATCTTCCTGATAGTAGGCGCCGAAGTTGCCATCAATACCAATATTGCCAATGTTTTGAGAGCTAACTATGTAACTTTGACCTTGGACCAGGCAGTGATTGGTATCAGCTGGTTCTTCGCGGGAGAAACTATCTCGCGCTTTCTGGGTGCCATCATTCTGAATTTTATCAAACCCCGGATTTTCCTTTTGCTAACCACCCTATTGGCGCTCGCTGGGGTCATGGGAGTCTTCTTTGCGCCAAGCAGTACCGTCGCATTTGTTTCCATCATGGTCATTGGATTGGGTGCCGGAAATTTGTTTCCCATCATCTTCTCCATGGCACTGGCAAAAATGCCGGATCGCGCCAACGAGATTTCCGGACTTTTGATCATGGCAGTTTCAGGCGGAGCTTTCATTCCGCTTGCCATGGGTTATGTCAGCACAGTATTCGGTCCTATGGCCAGTCTGTTTGTCATTGGTGGATGCATGGTTTATCTATTGTGGGTCTCCTTTTACGTGCGAAAAAGCTGATTGTAGTAAGCAAAACAGATCTACCATGAACAATATTTTTGCTCTTGTACTCTCTTTGTCAGTTGTTGCTGGATCTGCAAATGCCCAAAAGAGGCAGAATCCGGGAAGCCAGATCCCAATTCTGGCCTGGTACAGTATTCCTGCAAGCGAAACATCCATCGAGCGATACCAGGAGATGAAGGATGCCGGAATAACCTATTCCCTGAGTTTCTTCCCCAACCTGGAGGCCTTGCAGAAGGCCCTGGAGGCAGCCGCCAAAGTGGGTATCAAGATGATAGCAAACTGTCCGGAACTCAAGTCTGATCCTGAGAAGACAGTCAAATCACTGATGAACAACCCTGCTGTGGCAGGTTACCACCTGATGGATGAACCGGGAATTTCGCTCTTCAGTGAGTTGGGAAAATGGTGTAGAAAAATTCAGGCAGTCGACAGCAAACATTTTTGCTATGTCAACCTTTTCCCAAATTTTGCAGATTCGGCGCTTCTGGGTACAAAGAGCTACCTCAAATATGTCAGAGCCTGCTCCGACAGCGTTCCGCTTCGATTTCTCTCATTCGACTACTACCCGGTATTAAAGGATCGTCTCTCCAAAACCTGGTATGAAAATCTGGAACAGTTTTCCTCCGAATCGAAAAAAGCCGGCAAACCATTTTGGGCATTTGCATTGACAACCAATTACGATGATGGGCATATTACGCCTCAAACATTGGCAGCCATGCGTTTGCAAGTATATAGCGATCTGGCTTATGGAGCTCAGGGAATTCAGTACTTTACTTATTGGTCGGCCACTTCGGTCAGTGCTCCTTCTTCGGAGGACCAGCGCGGAGCCCCCATTACGGCAACCGGGAAACGAAGTGTCGTGTACGACAGGGTCAAACAGATGAGTGAGGAGGTCAAAAATCTGTCGGGAGTTTTTCTGGATTCGAAAATGGTATGGGTCAGGCATGCCGGAAAATCGATGATCCCTACCGGGACAGTCCGTCTCACCGACTTGCCGGAACCCGTCAAAGTTCTCGATGCCAATGGAGCTCCCATTCTGGTGTCGCTTTTGGAAAACGGTGACTTCAATTATTTGGTAGTGGTCAACAAGGACTTTCAAAACAGCATCAATTTCACTTTCTACGGTGACGATACAGTCAAAAAGATACTAAAAGACGGTACGCAGGTACCTGCTAATACCTACGAGCCATCTATGGAACTGGATCCTGGTGATGCTGCGATATACCAATTTCCAAAGGCAAAATCAACATTCAAATGAATCCTGTATTGATGTGCAACTCCACGATATTTCCATGTAACTCAGCCTCCCCTTTTTTACAACTTAATAGCTTCTAACAAAATGGAAAAGAAACAACTACAAAAAATACTATCGGATGTCAGTGCCGTCAAAGTTGCCGTATTGGGTGATTTCTGCTGCGACGCCTATTGGTTCATCGACGAAGCGATGAGCGAAATCTCTGTCGAAACCAATCAGGCCACTCGTCCGGTGAGGCAACAACGCTACTCGCTTGGGGGTGCCGGAAATGTGACAAATAACTTGTCTGCGATCGGAATCAAAGAGATCCGAGCCTTTGGGGTGATCGGAACGGATCCTTTCGGAGCAGAGATGAAGAAAATCATGACCGCCACAGGCATTGATCCAACCAACCTACAAGTACAGGAAGAGGAGTGGCACACCCATACCTACGCCAAACCTTACATCAACGACTTTGAGCTGAACCGCGTCGACTTTGGCAATTACAACCTCTTGTCGATCAAGACGGCAGACCGATTGATTGAAAGCCTGACAAAGGCAGTTCCGGAAGTAGATCTCGTAATTATCAACCAACAGGTTCCTTCCGGCATTCATACTGAATATTTCAGGAAGAGATTGGTTGAAGTTATTCAGCAGTTTCCTGGTAAGCGATTTGTTGTAGACAGCCGGAATTTCAACGATTTCTACGACGGAGCAATCCGCAAGATGAACGATACCGAAGCTGCCCGTCTTTGCGGCCTCAACAAGAGACCGGATGAAGTAGTTACTTACGCTGAAGTTGTCACTTCTGCAAAGGCATTGTTTGCGAAATTTGGCAAACCCTTGTTCGTGACAAGGGGCAGCAAGGGTTCACTAACCATCGATGAATCGGGCATTTCTGAAGTTCCCGGTCTGGTGATTATGTCAAAAGTCGATACGGTTGGTGCAGGCGACAGTTACCTTGCCGGAGCTGCAGGAGCTTTGGCAGCAGGTTATTCCATGCAGGAAGCCGCGCAATTGGGGGCGCTCGTGGCAGGCGTCACTGTTCAAAAGCTGTTCCAGTGTGGAACCGCAACTCCTGAAGAGATTCTCTACATCGGTGAAAACAGCGATTTTATCTTCCACCACGAATTGGCAGAGGAGCTACGCATGGCCAAGTATTTGGGTGAGAGCGAGATTGAGATCGTAGACCAATCGTTGCTACGCAAAGATGTCTGTCCCAGATATGCCATCTTCGACCACGACGGTACCATCTCAACCTTACGTGAAGGCTGGGAGGCGATCATGAATCCCATGATGATCAAGGCCATACTTGGCAAGAACTACCAAGAGGCGGAGGATGCTCTTTACCGGAAAGTGGAAGTACGTGTTGCCGATTTTATCGACAAAACCACAGGCATTCAGACACTTGTTCAGATGAAGGGATTGATTGAACTGGTCAAAGAGTTTGGTTGTGTGCCCGAAGAGGAGATCCTGGATATCTTCGGTTACAAGAAAATCTACAACGACGAGTTGCTGCTAATGGTCAAGGAGCGTGAGAAGAAATTGCAACGGGGAGAGCTGACCCTTGAGGATTTTACCATCAAAAATGCTGTTCCCTTCCTGAGGCGGTTGTACCAGGCTGGCGTTAAACTCTACCTGGCCAGTGGTACCGACGAAGTGGATGTCCGGAACGAGGCCAAGGCATTGGGCTATGAATACCTCTTCGAAGGCAGGATCTTTGGTGCTGTAGGAGACATCAACAAGGAAGCGAAGAAAATCGTCCTGGATAAGATTCTCGATTCCATCGGTACAATGGATTCAGGGCAGATAATCACCTTCGGCGATGGACCGGTAGAGATCCGCGAAACCCACAAGCGCAACGGCCTCACAGTCGGATTGGCCAGCAACGAGCAACGCCGTTACGGACTGAACATCCACAAGCGCACACGCTTGATCAAAGCTGGTGCCGACATCATCCTCTCCGATTTCTCACAAATGGAGCAACTGCTTGAATTGATTGGCATTAACTAACATTTTTTGAAAAATTGACGGGGTGACTCTGAGTCACCCCGTCAGTTGGTAGCGCCGGCCATAGAATACCACCAATGGGAACCACGGAACTTGCATGGACCGGATGTATTTCGACGAGAATGGATTGATTTTGCCGGAGAAGATTACCACTGAGGGGGTCGGAAAAAGAGTTATAAAATGGAACTGCATCACATATCCGTTGAAGAGAATAATCTCATCCTCTTTAATTATGGACTGTTTGCTTGTAAAAGATACCCGTCTTCTTCTTGAAATTGTACCTGATCTCTTCTGCCGTGACGATATCTTTACCGATCGTAAGCAAAGGCTGTCCCCTCATCACACCTGTTGAATCCCTTTGCCCGGTTGCATAGACAAGGCTACTGTCCCTGTTTAGTTCGATGTAGTCGGCCGTTAAATTTATATTCTGGTACTTAACCTGAGCTTTGTAGAGAGATAAGGTTGATCTTTTGTGGGTATCTGTCACTATTTTCTCAGCTTTAAAGGTAATGTCATCAGCTTGTTCCGTTGCAACGGAGAGCGAATCCTTCCTATTTTTTGCGACAGGCTTAAATTTAGGCGACTTTGCAATCATGGCAAACAAAGGAATTAAATTGTCAATTTGTTTCCTTTGTTTAGAATTAAGTTCTGCATAATCTATTTTGAAAATTTCCTTCGATTTTTTCCCTCTTACCTCCAACACAGTATTGCCTATCCTGTTAAGCAATCGCTGATAATCGGATGGAGGGGTATTCAAATCACTGCTTATCAGGAAAATACAGGTGGGGTACATCTTCATCATTCCATTGACCATGGTTGTATGAAAATGATGCTTTGATCTTTCATTGGCAAATTCGAAGTCAAACCATGGGCGAATACTATCCTGAAATTCACTCCAATCCAGATGTCTTTTGTGGTCACCAACCAAAATCTGTGACAACGAGTCAATTTTCACCCGGTAAAAACAAGGACCTGAATAGTCCGATTTTAAAAAGGAAACAGTTTTGCCATTCTCAGTAAAGGTTGACCAAGCAGGTTCCACCCATTTGGAAATTGTTGCATTCGCATTCATGGAATTGAAATCTTTCAGGGTCAGAAAATCTGTTTCTTTCCACTGTTTGGTCGAATCAGTTGAAAATACCTGTCCAATAGAAGTTAGACCAATCTTAACCGGAGATCCATTCTCCGGTACCCTGCCGAAGGCCATCACAAGCAATGCCAACAATGGAAGAAAGGCCGCCACCTTCCATCCCGATGTTTTGGTTGGTTTTTCTGTATTGATCATCAGCAATCTTTTTTTAATCTGACAATGGTTGAAACTGTTGGCAAGCGCAAATCTTTTGACCCCCACGCCCTTCTGAATGATTAACAACTGGTATTGGGTGGCATCGATGCCTTTGGTGAGGGTGTAGTTGTCGGCCTGGAATTCATGGATCTCCTTCATTTCCCTGATTAACCAGTGAATGACGGGATTGAACCAGAACACTATTTTCACGATTTCGAGCAGCAACAGGTCAAAGAAATGGAACAGACGGATGTGGGCCTGCTCGTGGGCCAGTAACGGAAGCCGGTGATGGTCATAATCACTTTGGGAGAGAACCACCCAACGTCCGAACGAAAAGGCAGGGATCTCCCGTCGAACGACAAATAACCTGAAACCCTCCATTGGTTGGGACCTGGCTTTCCTGGTAAGAAGAAGCACCGAAAAAAATCCACGTAAAAGGACCAGCCATGCGACCAAACAACCGGTCAGATAACCATAGAAAAGCAGTTTGGGGAGCGTTGAATTCGTTTCGCTACCAACAGCGGTCGGGACAGTTGAGATCTCGTTGGCTACAACCTCATCAATGTCTGATCTGGTCGAAGAGAGGTCATCGCCTCCGGTCACAGGAGTGGAAAAAGACGAAAGCAATTCCATATGCAAGGGTGACTGCATTGGCACTGGCAAATGGATGAAGGGAATCACAGTCGAAATTAGCACGATCATCAGCAACAACATCCTGGCAAGTCCCCAAACATGCTCTTTGCGCATCACGATCCGAAACATCAACCAAAACAGGCTGAGGCACAACGTTGATTGGACTAAATAGGACAACAAATTACTCATGGCCTTCGCTTTTAAAGGATTTTGCCTGGCTGATTAACGCTTTGATCTCGTCGAGCGAGATATTTTCCTCCGCTACGAACATCGAAACGACGGAGGCATAGGATTGGTTGAAGTACTTTCCTACCATGTTTTGAATGGTGTTCTTACTGAACTCTTCCCTTGAGATTACGGCAAGGTAACGGTGGGTATTCCCGAACTGCTCGTGGCCCAGAAAGCCTTTCTCCTCGAGTCCACGAACAATGGTGGAGATGGTGTTGTAATGTGGCTTGGGCTCAGGCAGTTCATCCACGATCTCTTTAACGTAGGAGGGGCCTTTTTGCCAGAAGAGTTCCATGATCTCCTCTTCGCGGTTGGTAAGATGCTTCATAGTTAAACTTATTTTCAACAAGTATAACTATTTAATTTAGTTTACAAACTATATTTAATAGTTGTCTAACTACTATTTTTAGTTTTTTAACAATCAGGGGATGGGGATGGTAAAAATTAATTAAAAGAAATTGTCGTTAACAAGCAATAATACAACTTGTTATGTGATCCCAGACCGACAAACACTGCCTTTTGGGGATTATCCGCTCCTCTTGCTTCAGCAATGTTATGCCAAAGAAAATTTTCTATTCTGATTATATTTCTACAGGCAGTTCGTAACACGTTATCAACCAAATCTTTAAAATGAGCTGATGTGGTTCTCGCAAGATGGTATTTTCACAAAAATAGTACTTTTTTTGCCTTTTGATTTGCGCTCGCATCTATCAAATATTTGTTCAGATAAAAATAAATGTTACATTTGTTCGTAATTTCACGAACTACGAATGAAGCCCTTAGAAATAATTACGAGCGATCAGAAAAAAGCGGCCCGGTATGCCAAGGCCATGGGACATCCCATCCGGATGTATGTCCTCGAACTCCTGTCGAAACAATCCTGCTGCTACAGCGGCGATTTATCAGAAATCCTGCCAATCGTCAAGTCGACACTTTCCCAGCATCTGAAGGAATTGAAACATGCCGGATTGATTCAGGGAGAAATTGAAGCCCCACGAATCAAATACTGTCTCAACAAGGAAAATTGGGCGGAAGCACAACGACTTTTTACCAATTTCCTGAACAGCCCGGTACAAACAGTCGGTTGCCAAATAGACCAATAATTCTATCAAGACCATGGAAATAAAGATTTTAGGCACCGGATGTACCAAGTGCAAAACACTCGAAAAACTCACCCGCGAAGTGGTTGAAAAGAACGGAATTGAGGCTATGATCTCCAAAGTGGAGGACATTGTAGAAATTATGAAGTACGGCATCATGACAACTCCTGCCTTGGTTGTCGACGGGAAAGTCGTCCTCAAAGGAAGAGTGCCTACTTTGGATGAGCTAAAAGACCTTTTAACAAGATAATGATAAGACCATGAAAAAATTTGCAACCTCATTTATTGTATTGCTGGTCTTGGTAAGCAACCTCGTTTGCATGGCTCAATCTTCGGCAAATGCAAATCAAGGGGCCGGTTCTATAGAGGCTTATTATTTTCACAACACGGCTCGTTGTGTGACCTGCCTGGCAGTAGAATCAGAGGCCAAGGCTGATCTGGAAAGCCTTTACGGGAAAAAGGTAACCTTCAAGGCATTCAATCTCGAAGAAAAAACCACCCAGCCAATAGTAGACAAGTTAGAAATTTCTGGTCAGACTCTGTTGATTGTAAAAGGGAATAAAAAGCTTAATCTGACCAACGAGGGATTTCTCTATGCCAGAACGAATCCTGCCAAGTTCAAGAAAATCATCAAAGAGAAGGTAGACCGTCTTTAACCCTGCCAAACAATGGAATTTCTCACCAACCTACTTGAAAACAGTACCTTGCCTTGGCTTTCAGCTTTTGTTCTGGGGTTGATGACAGCCATCAGTCCATGTCCACTTGCCACCAACATCACGGCTGTAGGCTTTGTTAGCAAGGAGATTGAAAACAGAAACCGTGTTTTTGTGAATGGATTGCTTTATACCCTTGGACGAGCGATCTCCTATACGGGCATTGCACTGATTCTATATCTGGGCGCCGATCAGTTTAAATTCTCTGGCTTCTTTCAGCGTTATGGTGAAAAAATCATCGGTCCATTGCTCATTGTCATCGGTCTATTTATGCTGGATGTCATTAAAATTAAGTTTCCGGGATTAAGCCGCTTAACGGCTAAAATGGAAGACAGATCCAAATGGGGCTATTTCGATGCAATTCTATTAGGGATGATTTTTGCATTGGCCTTCTGTCCCTACAGCGGGGTCCTCTATTTTGGCATCCTGATTCCTATGACGATTTCAAGTGCTTCGGGCCTTTACTTGCCCTTGGTTTTTGCCCTGGCAACCGGTATTCCTGTCATCCTATTTTCTTGGTTACTTGCCTTTTCGGTAGGTTCTATCGGAGGAATTTACCATCAACTGAAAATTTTTGAAATTTGGTTTCGGCGCGTAGTGGCAGTTTTATTTATTGTCATCGGGTCTTATTATCTACTATTCAGATTGGTATGAAGAATTTAGATCTTAACAATTTCAAATTAGCCAACCCAGACAAGATGATTTGTTTTTGCAATCAGGTCACACAAAAAGAGATTGAAAGTGCCATCGCTGCAAATGCAAAAACGCTACACGATGTTCAAAAAATGACAGGCGCCTGCTCAGGGAACCGATGCAAGGAGTTAAACCCATCGGGAAGATGCTGCTCGGCAGACATCCTCCGGATACTCAAAAATTTCGAAAATTCATCTATTTAGAAAAGAGGATTGCCATCAAAAAAATTGGAAATACTGTTCGTTAATTTACGAATCAATGATGAGAAAATCTACAATTATCCGAAAGCTTGTACTCCCCTTGGTCTTGTTGTCGGTTTGGTTCCTGATATACCATTACCTCCTGCAGTTGACCGACTGGGTCATAGATTCTGCCATGGGAATGACCACAGGAGCCCATCTTACTGAAGCACTTCGCTTCTTCCTTTTCGAGTTTCCCAAGGTGTTGCTTCTACTCGTTTTGATCATCTTTGTCGTAGGAATTATCCGCACCTTCTTTACGCCCGAACGTACAAGGAAAGCACTCGAAGGTAAAAAAACCTTCACCGGCAATGTGATGGCGGCGACACTGGGGATCGTCACCCCATTTTGTTCTTGTTCAGCAATTCCGCTATTCCTGGGATTTGTTGAAACGGGAGTTCCCCTCGGTGTTACATTTTCGTTCCTGATTGCAGCCCCGATGGTCAACGAGGTGGCTATCATCCTTTTATATGGAATGTTTGGCTGGAAAGTTGCAGCCATTTATGTAGGTACTGGTTTGGCCATTGCCATTGTTGCTGGTTGGGTGATTGGTATACTTAAACTTGAAAAATGGGTAGAACCCTGGGTATATGAGACCCACTTTGGCGAGAGTGTTGTGGAAGTGGAGGAATCAGCTTTCGCCAATCGAATCCAATCAGGATATGAAGCCGTGAAGGAGATTGTCGGAAAAGTGTGGCTCTACGTTGCGTTGGGAATCCTAGTAGGTGCAGGAGCTCATGGTTATGTTCCTGAAGAATTCATGGCCGCTTTGATGGGAAAATCTGCCTGGTATTCCGTCCCACTTTCCATTCTTATTGGAATCCCTTTGTATTCGAATGCAGCAGGAATTGTTCCGATTGTCTCGGTGTTGATTGAGAAAGGGGCTTCACTTGGAACGGCATTGGCATTTATGATGTCGGTGATTGGCCTCTCCCTTCCTGAAATGGTAATCCTGCGAAAAGTGCTGAGAATACCATTGATATTCACCTTTGTTGGAATCGTGGGTTTTGGAATAATGATCGTCGGGTATTTGTTTAACTATATATTCTAAATATGAAAGTATTGATACTATGCACCGGTAACAGTTGCCGCAGTCAGATGGCACATGGCTTTCTGCAATCTTTCGATCCGAATCTTACTGTCTGTTCGGCCGGCACCGAAGCTTCTGGCAAGTTAAATCAAAAGGCCGTTGCTGCCATGATGGAAATCGGGATCGACATCAGTCACCACACCTCCGATTCAGTTGAATTGTACCTGAACCAGGAATGGGACTACGTCATCACCGTTTGTGGGGGAGCCAACGAAAATTGTCCTGCATTTCTTGGGAAGGTTAAACACCGCCTGCACATTGGTTTCGATGATCCTTCCCACGCCACCGGAACCGAAGAATTTATCCGGAGCGAGTTTATCCGCGTCCGTGACGAAATAAAGGAGGGATTCTGGGAGTTTTACAAGGAGGAAATTCGATAATGTGACAATTAGACGGTTCGACGAATCATCGTCGTCAATTCGTCAATTCAACAAATTAAAATCATGAAAAAACGTCTAAATTTTCTTGACAGATACCTCACTCTGTGGATCTTTCTGGCCATGTTCATTGGCGTATTTGCAGGATGGATCAGTCCCAAAGTGGCAGAATTCTGGAACAATCTATCATCCGGAACGACCAACATCCCGATCGCCATCGGACTTATCGTGATGATGTATCCGCCCCTGGCCAAGGTGAAATACGAAGAGCTGGGCGATGTATTTAGAAACACCAAAATTTTAAGCCTCTCCCTTTTTCAGAATTGGATTCTGGGTCCGGTACTGATGTTCTTGCTGGCCATCGCCTTTTTCAAATTATTCCCGGGAGTAAACAATGCCAACCTACCCTACATGTACGGCATCATCTTAATCGGATTGGCCCGTTGCATTGCCATGGTCATCGTATGGAACGACCTTGCAAAAGGTGACACCCAATATGCCGCAGGATTGGTGGCATTCAACTCGTTGTTTCAGGTTCTACTGTTTTCTGTTTATGCCTATCTCTTTATCGCCATATTACCCGGTTGGTTTGGCGTGCCGGTCAACGAAACAGTCTCACAAATTACCATGGGAACCATCGCCAAAAGCGTTTTTATCTACCTGGGTATTCCCATGATTGCCGGATTTTTAACCAGGTACCTTCTTCTGCGTTTCAAAAGTAAGTCCTGGTATGAAACCAAATTTGTGCCTAAAATCAGTCCGATGACGCTTATCGCCTTGTTGTTTACCATTGTTGTGATGTTCTCGTTAAAAGGGGAATACATCGTCAGAATCCCCATGGATGTGGTGCTCATCGCCATCCCCTTGCTGATCTATTTTGTCGTGATGTTTGTCTCCTCCTTCTTTTTGAGCAAGAAAATAGGTGCGAACTACGAGCAATCCACAACACTGGCATTTACGGCAGCCAGCAACAATTTTGAATTGGCGATTGCCGTGGCGATTGCCATCTTCGGAATCAATTCGGGCGAAGCATTCGCGGGAGTAATCGGTCCGCTGGTCGAAGTTCCGGTGATGATTGGCTTGGTGAATGTAGCATTCTACCTCAAGAGAAAGTGGTATTAAACCGCCAGATTAGCTTTGTGAAAAATATTCTTCCAATTTCTTGTACCGGTAGTCAAAAATTGCCTTCACCTTTTTGTGAACTAACAACGCTCCTGCCATCCAGCCAAAAATTGACATGCCGATATCGTAATGCAAAAGATCCGTCATGACAACCCCACCCCTGACCGCCTTGAAATGGTGCTCGTGGTGCCAGATGTGGTAGGGGCCTTTGCGCTGTTCATCAACAAAATACTCCTTTTCACGCACATGGGTAATCTCCGTCACCCAGTTCAATGGAATGTTCAACATTGGCTTGATCCGGTAGGTGATGATCATCCCTTCGTACATTGTATCCGGAAGCTCGGATGTAATTTCGAAGACCATGTCATCGGGTGTTACCTCATTTAAATTGCGGGGTGTGGCAAAAAAATTCCATGCCTCGTCTAAACTGATTGGAAGAAACTGTTCCTGTTTTAATCTGCGCATAGTTGGTATTGGTATATAAATTGTTGGCAGAGGTTGCTACCTGATTGAACTTTGTACTTTCTATCTGTTTACGAATATTCCATAAATTTGTTGAAATCAGCGAACATGGATTTGCAAACAAATAATCCTCAATATTTCTACCTTTAACTCATACTTTTTAACCAAGCATCAATGCCCCTTTTAATTGTCGGAATCGGATTCCTGATCCTCCTGGTTTTGATTGGAAAATTCAAACTTCATGCTTTTCTGGCACTCTTAATTACCTCCTTTGCAGTAGGTTTGCTTAGCCACATGCATCTGCTTGACATTTTGGATTCCGTCATCAAAGGTGTTGGCGACACCATGAGCAAAGTACTGCTGATCCTTGCTTTTGGAGCCATGCTTGGCAAGATCCTGGAGGAGAGTGGCGCGGCACACACCATCGCCTTTCGGATGATCGACCTGATGGGGCTGAAGAACATTCAGTATGCGCTAATGATTACAGGATTTTTTGTAGGATTGCCGATGATGTACAATGCAAGCTTCCTGGTACTCATTCCACTGCTGTTTACCTTTGCCATCCTGACCCGCTTGCCACTGCTATGGCTCGCTATACCGCTTTTATCCTCCTTGTCGGTGACCCATTGTTTCTTGCCTCCCCACCCTGCACCCACCTATGTTTCATTCATTTATGAGGCAAATGTCAACAAGGTGCTCCTTTATGGACTCGTTCCAATGGTCACATGTTGCCTGATCGGAGGTATCTGGTTTTCCCGCTTCTTCAAAAACGTGAAACTGATGCCTCCGCCTGAACTATTCAGGGAGCGGCATTTCGAAAAGAGCGAACTGCCCGGATTGGGCATCAGCATGCTGTGCGCCACAACCCCGATCGCACTCATGCTGCTTGGAGCCCTTGCGGACATTGTTGTCGGATTACCTCCCGTGAAAACTGAACTCACCAGACTTGGCATCGAAAGCATCACCGATTTTTATCTTCAGCTTTTTGCACAAAAGGGTTTTGTCGGCCACACTGCCAATGCCCTGGCAATACTTCTCACGCTGTTTAAATTTCTGAGCGACGCCAATGTAGCCCTGTTTACGGCAGTAATTGTCGCCATCTTTACCCTTGGATTGAGGAAGGGTAACCCGATGGCCAATGTCATGGCCACTGCCTCCTCCTCCATCGGTGCAGTTTCAATGATCGTTTTGATTATTGCTGCCGGGGGTGCCTTCTCACAGGTGCTGAAAGACAGCAACGTGATTGCCTACATCCGTTCTGTTTCGGATATTTTTCACATGAACCCCTATCTGATGGCTTTTCTGGTAGCCTCCATCTTCAGGCTGGCCATCGGATCTGCCACGATTGCCACCCTCACCACTGCACCAATCATGTTCCCTATCGTGCAGCAAACGGGCGCCTCCCCCGAATTAATGGTGCTGGCAACGGGTGCGGGCAGTGTCATGTGGTCACACTTCAACGATTCAGGCTTCTGGATGTTCAAGGAATATTTTGGATTGAGTGTCAAACAGACTTTTCAGACCTGGACACTCATGGAATCAACCATTGGTGTGGTTGGGATTGTGACTGTGATGGTGATGAGCTGGGTTGTTTAAGCAAGTACGAATTACGGAATTACAAGTTGGAAGGGGGCGATGTGAAGAGGTCAGGGATTGGAGTTGAAACCTAAAATTTGTTAAAAATCTTAAACTTAGAGTTAACCTTTTTACTCAGGCGCTATCTAAAAGGTAGTTTTAGTAAGAAGTGGATTACCTTTTAATAAATTTAGTGGTCATGAAAGCAAAAATTATTTTGGGATTTCTTTTGGTGAGCCTTTCCGGGCTCCTGATGGCTCAACCCGCAGATCTCGCTGCAAAAAAAATGAAAATGGATGGTAAAGTTGCTCAATTGCGCGCCCGGAAAGGTGTAGCCAATGGGCTGAATCTTACGGTAGCTCAAAAAGAGTCGTTCAAATTGAGTATGCTGGCCATTCAAAAACAGTTACAACCCCTCCGAAATGAGCTTGGTGAAGCAGAAGCGCATCAGAAGTCATTGGTAATGGCCGAGAAAACAGATATGAGCGCCATCAACAAGAACATCGAAAAGATAGGTGCCATTCGCATCGAGATGGCCAAGATCCAAACCAAACACCGCCTCGAAATGCGTGCCCAACTTACAGATGAGCAACGCCTGAAGTTTGATCTTTTCAAGGCCAAAATGAAGTTTGGCCAGGGCAGGCCAGGCAAGCGGCTGACAGGTGGAATGCAGGGTGGAATGTAAAAGATGTTGATTGCTGTATCTACGATAAGAAATCCCTCCAGGCCGGTTTTCGACCTGGAGGGATTCTTTTTTATACCTGAAGTTGACCTGTAAGGTGGCGAATGATAGTTCCGTCAGCTGTCTGACTACTTTTTGATGGTAAATTCAAAATTCGCCCCTTCACCCTCTCCTGAAACCAGATTGATGGATCCTCCGAGCCCATTCACGAGGGTCTTAACAGTTGCCAGGCCTATGCCGTTTCCCTTTTCGCCGTATTTATCTGGGTTTGCTGAAGATTCAAAAATTTCAAAGATCCGCTCTCTGTCCTTGGCCGGAATGCCAGGACCATTGTCCGAGATACTTACTTTTAACGTCTCTTTCCCCTCTTCAATGTGAATGACAATTTGGGTCTTACTTTTGTTGTTGTATTTTATTCCATTGGTGATGAGGTTGAGAAAAATCTGGTCAAGGGCTATTTTGTTGGAATATACGAAGATTTGCCGCTCCGGAAGAATGTGAAATTCCACTTCGTTGGAGGGATCCAGCAAAGGCATCAGATCCCGAATTAATTTGTTGACAGACAATTCTTCCTTGCGTGATGACAACAACCGGGTGTGACTGCTGTACGACAATATTCCATCTATCAAATGGGTGAGTTTTAAAGTGGAGCTCCCGATCATCCTGATAAGTTCTATCCCATCCTCATCCAATTGCCCGGCATACTGTCCTTCGAAAAGATCTGCTATCATCACAATATTGGCCAATGGTGATTTGATGTCATGAGCGGCCACCCCCGCGAATTTCTCCAGCACCTTGTTTTGGGATTCGAGTTCCAGAACAGCAGTTTCAAGAATTCCTGATTTTTTTCTTAGGTCGAGAAGTCTTCCAAGCTGATTTGAAAGGACTTGAAGTGATTTGATCTGAATTTCAGTCAGGGACCGGGGTATGTGGTCAATCACACATAGCGTTCCAAGGGCATATCCCTCTGCGGAGACCAATGGTGCTCCTGCATAGAAGATGACATGCGGATCGCCGGTCACCAAAGGATTGTCGCCAAACCGATGGTCCAATCGGGAATCGTTGACGATGAAGATTTCGTCCTTCTCATTGATGGCATGTGCACAGAAGGCCACCTCCCTGGGGGTTTCGGTAGCATCGAGACCATGGTGAGACTTGAACCATTGCCGTTTTTCATCAATCAGGCTGATCAGCGAGATCGGCGTACCGCATATTTGGGAGGCAAGAAAGGTGATTTCATCGTACTCATGTTCCGGAAGTGTGTCCAAAATCGAATACTCTTTCAATGCCTCTATCCGTTTTGCATCATCTTTTGGTATGTATGGCTGAATCATGTCTTCTGTTCAATTGAATTAACAGCAACTATTTCTGAACTAAATTAGTCAATTAATTCCAGTATAAAGTTACAACATTCTAAACGTTCTACCCGAAATTAGGTTTAGTTCTAACCGTTAATGAAGGTTAAATGGTTCGACAACTGGCTCAACATGTTGGATAAAGATTGTCCCAGAGCAGCAACAGAAAATATAAAATGATCACACTTCAACAAACAACAGGTAATCTTTGTATTTTTAAAATCAGATAACCAATCAAAAATTGAAAGCCATGCGAATTTACTCCTTGCTGTTGCTGGCCTTTTTGCTGTTCAGTACAGAAAGAACCCAGGCAAAGGCACCCATCAGAATTCTTGTTGTGACAGGGGGACATGGCTACAACCAATCCTCTTTCAATGAGATGTTTGCGAGTCTGGGAAAGAACATTACCTTTCAGCTAGCCGAATTTCCATCGGCTTTTGACCAGTTCTTACCAGGAAACAGGTCAAAATATGACGTACTGGTCTTTTACCACATGTGGCAGAAGATAACTCCTGATCAGGAGAAACTGTTCGCTGAAACGATCAGAGAAGGAAAGCCCCTCGTGGTGCTGCACCACAGCATCTGCGCCTTTGACGAATGGCCTGAATACTGGAAGATAGTCGGCGGAAAATATTTTCACAAGACCACTACCTTGGATGGCAAGGAATTTGCTGCTTGCACCTACCTCCACGATCTGCATTTCAGGGTGAATGTTGCAAAGATGAAGCATCCTGTTACCAAGGGAGTGAAAGATTTTGAAATCTTCGACGAGACCTACAAAGGCTACTACGTTGCGCCGGATGTCGTGCCGCTGCTGACAACAACTGAACCCTCCAGCACACCGGTGATCGGCTGGGTGCATACCTATGGCAAGTCAAGAGTGGTCACCTTGCAAAGCGGACACGACACGCCCACTTTTCAGAATGCCAATTTCAGGAAGTTGCTCCGACAGGCCATCCAATGGAGCTACCAGGGAAGCAAATTCAACCTGTAAATTTCACTCCCGGCCAACAGAAAGCAGCCCAAACCGTAATCTTCAAAATTTGGTATCCGGTCGAAGGAGGTTGGCTGACTGTCGGAAGGTTGCTTTCCGGTTCCCTGCACATGGCCCAGGAAGCCATTTGGATGAACAGCATCCTTCACCATGGCATTCCAGGCTTTGATTGCAATCGGTTGGTATCTCTTTTTGCTTAGAATACCATGGTTAACGCCCCAAGCCATGCCATAGGCAAAGAGTGCTGTTCCGGTAAGTTCTTTGCCTCCGTAATTGTTGGCATCGTGTAGACTGGCATTCCAAAATCCATCCTCGCGCTGGATTGGGACCAATGCTTTGCACATTTTCTCAAAAGTTTGGAGATACTCCTTGCGGTGAGGAGCATCTTTGGGCATCACCTCAAGTACCCTGACCAAAGCCGCCACGACCCAGCCGTTCCCCCGCGACCAATAGCAATCCTTCCCGTTTGGCTCTTTGTAAGGGGCTACAAAATCTTTGTCGCGCCACCACAAATTGTCTTTTGGATTGTAAAGACCCTTTCCACCCAAAACGGTTTTACTTTGGTTGTACATTTGGTACATCCGCTCGTAGTAGCTGTTGTCATTGTACAAGACACCCAATTTGGCAAAAACAGGCATGGCCATCTGGAGGGCATCGATCCAGGTCCAGTCGTCAATCTTATCGGAGGCAAGCATCAAATCGATGGATGCTTTCAAATCCTTTATCCGTTCGGGCTTTTTGTCGATCAGGTACAAATCGATGTAGGTCTGTCCACAGCATTGGTTGTCAGCATTCCTAACCTGTATACCTCCGTTCAGTCCCCATTGGTGCGACGCTCCCCAGGCTACAGCATAGTCGTAGTAGGCTTTGTCCTTGTTGATCTGGTACAAGGCCATCAGCCCCTCATAATAGACTGCCCGCGTCCAGATGTGGCTCGGACGGGTCTTGTCGTTGACTATTACCTGACCGGGATCGGGCCATTTGGCCATGAAATAGGCGTTTGCAAGGATCATTTTGTCCAGGACTTCCTTCTTGGTGGTTGGATTTTGCGCCAATAATTGTCCGGCAACCATCCAAACCGCAACCAAAACGATGAGAATCTTAGCATTTTTCATAAACACTGATCATTAGATATTGAATTCATTTTTTTTGATCCATTTTCCCGACTCCGGTCTCCCTATTTTTTGACTGAGATTTTGTAGAGTCCAGAGGCATGTGTCTGGAAGTCTTGGGAGAATTCTCCTTTAAATTTTCCCAACTTCTTCCCTGACCAGAGATCGGTGACAACGCATGAACCTTTGATTCCAAGTTGGTCAAGCTTCACTGATATATTTTTTACTTCAACAACATTCGGTGCCACCGGCTCAGAAATATTGAAAAGTGCCAGAAATTTGTCACCGGTTTTTGGATCTTTCGCGGCCCAGGCTACTTTGCCATCCTCGTTGAACAATTGTCGGTTTTCGGCACTGTGCTGGTTCACGTAGAGCACCTCCCTGTTGGTAATCAATGACAAGGTGAACGCATCGTTATCCGGCAAATTTCCTCCGAACATCAGTGGTGAGCGGAAGATTGAAAAGAGTGTCATCATGGTAATTTGTTCCTCTTTGGTCAGTCCGCTCATCCTGTCGTTTCCCCGTTCTGCCCGGATGCCTACATGGCCCAGCGGCAGCATGTCGCAATCGGGGAAATGGCCATCCCCTACAAGGACAGACCAGCGGTTGCAAACCTCAAACTCCTCCTTCAACTGCTTCCAGTTGTCCCAAAGATCGTTGACAATCCGCCACATGTTGGCGTGAGACTGGATGTGGTCGCGGTTGGCAACGGGTGTTTCACCCGGAGAGGTACTCAACACAATTTTCCTGCCCGTCTGGTTGATGGCCTTGCGAATCATCTCGATTTCATCCTGGTGGTAAAAAGGTGCGGACAGGTCGTCGATCTTGATAAAATCGAGTCCCCACGAGGCATAGAGGTTAAAGAGTGAGTTGTAATATTCCTGTGCTCCCTCTTTCTTGCTGTCTACCGTGTACATGTCTTTCAACCATTTGCACAGTTGTTCTGTGTTGTAAATATCCGAAGCCTTCATTTTGCTTCCAAGGATCGGGGTGTTTCGTTTCACCGCCTCTTTGGAAATTCCCCGCATGATGTGGATGCCAAATTTCAATCCTTTGCCGTGGATATAGTCTGCGATAGGTTTGAAGCCGGCCCCATTTGCCGCCGAAGGAAACCGCACAGGACTGGGCAGAAAGCGGCCATATTCGTCCATCACAAATGCCGGATCCTTTTCGTTGTAGCCATGGGCCTTGTCGTTGTCGACAAACCAACGGATGTCGACGACGATGTATTCCCACCCGAATTGTTTCAGATGAGCGGCCATGTAGTCGGCATTTGCCTTTACCTCCTTTTCGACAACGGTCGGTCCAAAGCAATCCCAGCTGTTCCACCCCATCGGGGGAGTTGGGGACCAGGAGTGGAAATCGGCGTTCTGACAGAATACAATCAAATTACCTAAAATCAACAATGAACTTAACAGATAAAATTTCTTCATATTGATTCAAATTTTTGCCCTTTGAGGCCGTTTATCTAATTGCCATCCGGTTTGATCAGACTGGCAGAAGGACTTTCGAACCAATGAAAGGCACTCACCGGATCTGGATGCGCCGGATCAAAGGCAGGTATTCCATCTGCCAGGTATCTGTTCAACTCCAGTTTGTTCTGCCGAATAGACTGAACAATGCATCTGGCCAGTTCGTAAGCCCCGTATGGATTGAAATGGGTATCATCAGCCAATGCTTTGTCCTGTCCGGGATAGGTATTGGCTGGATAATGCACGAAGGCTTTTTTGGAATTTTCAGGTCCCATTGCTTCATAAAACTGTTTGCTCATCGCATTCAGGTCAATGAGCGGAACATTTTCCTCCTTTGCTGTTTGTCTCATTGCTTCCGGAAAATCTTCCAAGGTATTGATGATTGATCCTTTCTCATCGAATTTGCGGCGGTGCATGGAGGTAACCAAAATGGGTTTCCCCCCCTTCTTTTTGGCTTCGGAAATGAAATTTTTAAGCTCTGCCTTGTATGTTGTGAATGGATCAAGATGATTTCCGCCCGGTTTCTGGTCGTTGTGGGTGAATTCGATAAACAGGTAATCACCCGCCTTCATTTGGCTAAGCAGCTTTTGCAGTCTCTTCTCTCTTTTGAAAGCCAACAAGGTTTCGCCCGATTCTGCATAATTGGCTACCACGATTTCCGGTTTCAGAAACCTCGGAAACATCTGGCCCCAGGAGGCCCAAGGCTCGTTTTCCTGGTCTGTCACGGTTGAATTACCAGCCAGGAAGATGGTAGGCAGCTCATCCGCTTTGACAATTTCGATGGCTGCTACACAGGGATGATCGCCCGTAAACTCCAGCGTTAGCTTGTTGTCCCAGTTCAAATAGTTCAGTTCGCGGTCTTTTAGCCGAATTTGTTCGGTGTCGCTAATTTTGGGTGTACGGACATCCACGACAATGGTTTTTTGCACGGTTTTGCCCTTTGCTGTCTTGATATTTTCGAGCATCAACCTTCGGGACTCGGCCTTCACGGTAGTGGAAGATCCTTCTTTTGATCCACCAAGCGTCAACTTGACGCTGTAATGCCCTTCGGGAAGTGCCACGGCAAAGTAGAATGGCTTTTTACTACCGAGGAAGTCGCCTGCCAACAGGTCTTTAGATCCGTTCAAACCCGATTCCATTGCCCCGGAAGGGATGATTCCGAATCCTTTGGCAGGGGTATAGCGTGATTTCTGGGTAATCTGTTCGAAACCATCTTTCACCGCTCCTTCTCCAAAATCGAAATTGCGTGCAGATGTAAAGCTGTTCTTGTCGTCGTAAAGCATGACGGCACTATCGTTGATCTCTATTTTATGACCCTTCACCAATTCAATCATCTCTGCTCCGGCGAGCATTACAGGCCCATAGCCGTGGGCGGCATAGACATTGATGGGACGATAGTAGTAAAAAGCAGGGTCGAAGCCCATGCCAGTACCTACGCAGGTTCCCTCTACCTGTCCCTTTTCGTTGACCTTGCTGGCCACTGCATTCCAGGCCAGGCATACCATCGGACCGTAAACTTTTGGATCGACGTACCCGCGGTTGATGGCACGGGCAATGGAATAGGTGTAGATTGCTGTTGCCGAAGTCTCTAAGTAGGAGTCGGGCCTGTCGATCAGTTGGTGCCAGAACCCCTTTTCCGACTGGTAATTGGCCAGTCCGCGGATGTGTTTGCGAAGAAGTTCCAATATTTTTAACCTGCCAGCATGATCGGCAGGAAGCACTTCAAGCAGCTCCACCATGGTCATTACGGCCCAGCCATTGGCACGGGCCCAATGAAACTGTGGATGTTCGTTCATCCCCTGGATCCAACCGTGCATGAAGAGACCCTTTTCGTGGTTGAACATCCTTTCCGAGAACTGCAGCACCTGTTTGACGGCATCATCATAATACTTCGCATCACCCGTCATTTTGCCCATTTGGGCCAGGGCCGGAACTCCCATAAACAAGTCATCCAGCCAAAGCGAGTTGGGCTGGGGACGATTTCGTGCAAGTGTCCCATCCGGAAATCTGAACTCCTTGTTGCTAATAAAATCGATGAAGAGGTTGATCAATGGTTTCAGGTCTCCTTCAAAACCTTGGCGCTGGCTCTTGATCAGTGCGGCACAAATGGCTCCGCAATCGTCCAATGCCTGAGGATGCAGCGTGCGGTACATGCCATGCTTCACACCCGGTTGCTTCTCCTCGAATTTCGTGAATGCACTGCCGGCATCAGCCAGGAATTTCAGCCTTGTTTTGTTGTAAGCTGCATATTTAGGATCACCTGTAGCTTGTGTTGCGAGCAACATTCCTGCATAGGTGACGCCCCATTCGTAACTCAGTAACCTGAAATCGCCAGGTTTGAAGATGGTATTGGCATCAATGTTCGAAAAATCTGTCACCTCTGCCTGAGTTTCTTTGTTGATCAAGGTTGGAGGAGTTACCTCTTTCAGGTAGTTGTAAATCCGATCAAGCACTACCGTGATGCTTTTCACCTCAGGTTTTCCATAGGGTGTGTCATAGGCAGGTGCCAGCAAGTGGAGGGGGGTGGTGGAGTCATTGATCTTCTGGGCGTTGAGCTTGAACACCAGGAAGCAAAGGAACGGGATTGTCAAAATTAATTTCATGAGGCCTGAATTTTTATCTAAATTGATAAATACTAAATAATCAGCAACATACTACCATTGTGTACAACCAGTTTCACCCTGGAATTTTCCAGAACTGTTTTGAATCATTGGTGTAATAAACACCTTTGTTAAGTTTTCCCAATTCAATATCGTATGGTCTAAATTCTACAGGAATCAACTGGATATAGGTTCTATTCCTGTATTGTGCATTCTGCAAAAACAATGGCGGTGAATCATTCAAATCACGAGATTCAAAAGCAGCACAACTAATCAATGGAATTTGAAGCTGAAATAAATTCTTCGCCATATAAGTATGCAAATATTCATTTCCATCATTCAATTTTCCATTCCAATTAATTGAAGGTGAAGCATTAACAGGCAAACCTTCAATGAATCGTTCCCTTACCTCTTCAATACCAAGGAAATTACCCGATTCATCTTTAACCCAAGTTTCAAAAGTAGGATCCATCCATATCCATTTGTTCAAATCATTTGAAAACACGGAATTGATGACATGACAATCCGGATCCTGTTTATTTTTTGGCAAACATGTGACGAAATGAGAGTGAAAGCCAGTTGCCAGATAGACCTCGTTTAAAATAGTTGCCAACATGCGGCAATTGACCCCACGGTTATCTTTCTTACAGAGTTCAATGATTGCATCGGCATGTCGGTCAGACGGATTCACTGAACTACCATCATGCCGGACAGTATGGTGAACCCAACTCATTAAATTAATGATCCTTGAAATCTCATTTCCCTTTCCTGCAACGGAATCCAAATTATATTTATTGCGAAATTTCTTTAGCTCCAAGGCCTGATTTGATTGATACTCATAACTTGGAATATCCTGAAATTCTTTCTGGTAGGTTGGATTTTGATTTAATATTTCCTCATAATCGTATGTTTGTCTGAGCTTTTCAACCAAAGAAAGATATTTTTCATTCTCCCGAATATTTATCAAATCACTGTCCTTTTTGATCCATTTGAAATTTGAGTAGCCTGAATCCACTGCCTTTTGCAAATATTTTACTGAAGAATCTTTCTGATTAATTATGGAAAAAGCACAGGATAAGTTGTAAAAGACAGATGGTATTGCTCCGTTATACTTAACCTTCTGTGTACTATCCAATTTCAGGTAATCTGAATAAAATTCCTGCAAGACAACAATCGCCCTGGCATACTCTTTCTTTTTCCAGAATATTTGTCTGCTACTTTCCAATTTATTGGCAATAGAGTCAAACGATGTTGAAGTATTTGCTTTTTTGCTCTTCGGTGAATTGCAACTTGCAAGTAAAATCAAAATCAACCAGGAATATCTTCTCATTTTAAAATTGAGTTGAGGTTATTTTACTGATTTTCTTGTTCTTGAATGGGTTGGAATCCCGAATCAGGATGTTCTCCGAATTTTTAAGCACCATTGACGGAAGTGCATCAACTTTGGAGACGGTCAGGTAATTTAGACAGGCGCCAGCCACATCGTCCAATACAAATGCCGGACGGTAATCCTCATTTTCGAGTTTCAATTCAACATGACTGAGTTCTATATTCCTTGCATGGCGCATGAAAAAGCCATAGGCAGGCATGGCGCCAAACTCCTGCGGATCGGGATAGGATTTTTCGTTTTCTTCTACCTGGTTCAGGGCTTGTTCTTTGGGGGCGCCACCTTTGATCCGGATCAGAATATTGCTCAATTTTACATCTTCTACCGGATGTCCGGGAATACCCATGATCATGGAGCAGTACCTCGGATTTTGACTGTAAATCACCACATTGCTGATATTGATCCGACGAAGAACGCCAACAGGAGTACCGGCCGGACCGCGCATGCGTGCCCCCAATCTCAGAAAGAAAGGTGCACCCTGAATATCTTTCATGACGATGTTGTCAATTGTTACATCTTCCAAAATACCGCCATCGACAGTTTCGAGCGCCAGTCCGCGGCAGAATTCAAAGGTACAATTCGTTATCGTGATGTTGCGGAAACCGCCATTCGATTCGGTACCAAATTTGATGCGACCGGTGGGTACTCCCCTGTCCGGAATGGTATTGGCTTCGTCAGTTCTGTAAGTTCCTTTGAGAAAGGTCGTACGATCGAAACCGCTGACAGCACAATTTGAAATGGTCACCTCTTCGGTAGCGCGCGCAAAACCAAGCGCATAAGAGCTTTTCAGGCAAATGGCATCATCATAGGGGGAATTTACGCTACAATTGGAGATTCTGACATGCCGGCAGCCATCCACATCAAAAGCATCGCGGTTGGTGTCCACCTTCAGGTTGTCGATGGTCATGTTGTCGATCCCGGTGGCCAGAAGGGCAAAATGACCACCCATCAAGATTGAAAAATCCTTGAGCACCACATTGCGGCACAACTTCAGGGCAATTGCCTTGTTGGCCAGACCCGGTGTCTTGTCGCCACTACGGGTCAAACCGTTGCCAAAGATCATTCCCAATCCAGTGATGGCGACGTTTTGCAGGTTCTCTCCAAAAATCAGACTGTTGCGCCAGTGGCTGTGGCCAAAATCCTGGTACAGGTCGGAAGGGTTAGGTTCTGCAGGATCATAGCCCAACCCCTGCTTTTTCGTATCGGCAGCTTCGAGGATAGCCCCATTGTCGAGGTGCAAAGTGATGAAACTCCTCAGGTGAATGGTGAAACTCAGGTAAGTGCCCGCCGGAAAGAAGACTGTCCCTCCTCCTTTTTCGGAGGCCGCCGCGATCGCCGCATCAATCGCCTTTGTGTCAATCGTTTGTCCGTCACCTTTTGCCCCATAGTCTTTGACGTTGTAGAAAATTACGGATTGGGCAAAAGTGCTGGTAGTCAGAAGCAGAAGGGAAATGAGAAGTTTGGTGTTTAGCATGGTTTGATCGTAATTGAATTATTCAGTTTTTCGTGTGTTTTCAAACTCCGTGACTATTTTTTTTGCTTTGTCATCATCTAAATCAGAAACAACAAGTCTTACACCGCTGCCAGGACTCCAAACGGGGCTTCTTCCTCCTATGATTTCATCTTTCAAGGATGATTCAATCCCCAAATTTTCCAGAATATTTTTTATCATTTGACATTCAAACAATGTTCCATCATAAAGCTGAATGAGTTTCATCGCTATTTACTTTTGGTTTATGTTTTGTAAATCCTATCCTATAATTATCAATACCCAAGTTTCCTTCTCCCATTATTCTCCCAAATAATAACTCGTTACCGGCGATTGCTCATATCCCATTGACCTGTGGACTATTTCAGCACGGTAAAAAGGATCCTGCATCAGGCAGACGCGGCGGTCTTTGGCCGGGATGGCCGTCGAATAGATCCTCAGCTCACCCGGCAGGATGGTCACCAACTCCTCCCGCCAATCACCCTCCAAATCGGCCATCATGATCACAGATCCTTTGATATTTGTTTCGAGTGTATCGCCTTTGTATTTGACAATGGACAACTTACTCGCATCGAAGCGGTCGCCCATGCTGTTCTCAAAACCAGGAGAGACGATGCTTTCGCGTACTTTGTCGGCATCCCAGAAGATCCAGTTGCGGCATCCGGGTACTTCTTTGTCTGTGGCAAGTAACTTCCCCTTGGCTGAAAGGAGGTATTTGCTTCTGGAACCTCCCTTGGAATCTTCTGAAGCAAAGCACTCGAGTCCGGGGACATCGGGCAGGATATCGGCCACCATGCCATCACCTACGTGCAAGGTCTTCTTGCCCAAGCCCCAAATAACTTCACCCGTTTTGGCATCTACCAGGCAGATGCCATTGCCGTCATCGTGCCAGTCCTCGTAAGCGTAGAATATTTCAAGCCCTGGCCGGCTTGGATCGATGTCAGTCACAAAACACTTGTCGGGGTGACCGAAACCGGTCGACCAAAGGGCAGTGCCATTGTCGTCGAGGACCACGGAGCCTAACACAATTTCATCGCGACCATCGCCATCTACATCGGCTGTGTGCATGCCGTGAGCGCCCTGGTGTCGGATAATGGGATTCTCTTCATCGCCATCCCATCGCCAAAGTTTTTCGAGTTTGCCTTTGACGAGTTGGTATGCATCCACCACCATCAACCGGTAGGTGCCCCTGGCAACCAACAGGCAAGGTGTTTTACCATCGAGAAAGGCCATTCCCATCTGGTTGCGGTTGTTGCGGTTGTAATCGCCAAAGCGCCAACTGCGGCCCGGCCAGTCGACCTTGCAAATCTCTTCGCCGGTCATTCCGTTCAGGATGGAGCACCATTCCGGTCCGCTGCGAACCCTGCCATCCTTTTCACGAACATCTGACGGCCCTGTTTTTACTGCTATTTCTGCTTTTCCATCGCCATCAAAGTCATAGACAATCAACGGAGAGTACCAGATTCCGGGCTCGATACCGGGACCAAGGTCTTTGCGCCAGAGGAAAGTACCATCGTTCAGATAAGCTTCGATTTTGTAAGTCAGTCCATCCGTGTTTGGTTGTCCACCAGGATCGATACCACGTTCGGGTTGTTTGACAATAAAATCAAGTATCCCGTCGCCGTTCAGATCGGCTACGGCAATGCGCTGTGGTTTGTAATCGCCCTGCAACTTGATGCTACGGTAGTTCTTGAAATCAGGAACCATGGTCAATGCTATTTTTTCAGAAGCTTTTTGCTCCTTCCCCTCCACTACGGGACAAACGTAATAACTGACGGCTTTTGTATTGGAAGGCAGCTGATCACAAAAATCAGTTGTCGTGATGAGTGGTTTTTTGTTGACTCGAACTGCTCTTTTGCCCTCAAATTCCCGGTAGAGGTTAAAGGCAGTCTTCGCAGGATCTTCGGCCAAAAGCCGCCAGCTTAGGTAAGTATTCTGAGGACCTGTTTGGCGGACAATTAATCCACGGTTAAATTTTTCGACGACGCGTGTGGTGGCCCATCCCCTGACAAGCGGCTTGGGTTCATGGATGGGTTTCAATACCGGATACATGTAATTTCGCTCACGCGGATCCTGGCCTTTTAGAATTTGTAGGAAACAACTGACAGTCAATACCGTCAGAAATAATTTGGAAAGGTACTTTTTGCTCATTTTTTATTATTTGTATTCTATTTCAGAACATTAAAAGGGTCGTGCAAGGCATGCAAAGTGACGCCAAGTAGGAATGGAACTATTTTGAGACCACGATGATTTTCGTTTCCCATGCGGCAAGGCTTAGTTTCAATCCGACCTGTTGCTTGTTAATTGTTGTCATTGTCATCTCACTGATTTCTCCTGAAACGGCATCCCAAAGCCGAATTTTTCCGGTGCCTGAGACGGACAGATTGGTCGCTACTGGTTGGTCTCCCTCGTTGAAGATAAAATACAGATCCCCATCCGAAAATTTGCGGTGGTTGTATTTGATGCCGGGGGAATTATTTTCCAATTTAAAATCGGGATTTTGCAAGCCTGCCATCGACTGATTGGCCTTCAGAAAAGTAAATTTATTGAAATTGCAGGCATTTCCGGCATTTTGGAAGGATCTATCGACAACCAGTGAGGGTTTGTCTCCTGTGAAAATGACTGTTCCACCGGCTTCAGCGAATTTCGAAAGTTGGTCCAGAACCGCTTCGGGCATCGCCATCACACAGGGTATCAGAACCGTGTGGTAGGTTTGACTGCTGATGTTCACAATATTTTTTCCTTTTATCTCTAATACTTTTTCAAACGCGTAACTATCTACAAAGTCAAAGTCGTGCTGGGTTTCCAAAAGCAGGCGGCACAACTCCAGGGAACTGCTGTCGGCCCGCTGACTGCCGAGCCATTGGCTTTCGGTGGGATAATATACGGCAATGCGGGCAGACGGTATTCCGCCTGAAAGCAAATAGGATACCCGGTTGGTATATTTTGCCACTTGCGCGAATTTAGGATCGGCAAACCAGCCCTTTGGAGCGCCGTCACCTTTCGTTGAAGCCGGCCAGTACATCCATTCGAAGAGGTTGATGCCTCTGGCAAATTGGTGATCGGTCACCCATTTTGCCTGATCCACCGATGGGGGGGGCCGGTAAGCCGCAAAACTTTCGCTCATGGCTTTCTGGTGTCCGTACACATGAGCTACAGAGGAGGCATATTTTGGAAAATCGGCAGTGGTGCCCGGCCAGATCTGGTTCCAGATCGCATCAATCCCAGGAATCTGGACCGACCGCAGGTCTCTGAAAAAATCACCTCCCGACTGCGCCAGGGCCATCATTTTATCTTCATGGTTGAGATGAACCATGTATGAGAGATGATTCGCCGCGCACCAATCGGCCTGAACCTTGAAAAAATTCTCGCTGAACATGTCTGACCAAACATCCCAATAATCGGCTTTGACCCTTAACATCGAGTCGGTCGGGTTCTTCACCAGAAAAGCGGCTAACCAGGGGCGAACATCGTATCCTTTTTTTTTGAGAAATTCTTCGGGGAGGGCAGGTGTCCAGGGTACGAAGCCGTAATCGGGTTCATCTCCCCTGAAACCCAGAAAAGTCTTGCCAAACTCGCTGCCAATGTGTTTTTTGTATTGCTCATGGGTGAATTCGATGAATTGGCGAGTTGCCACCGGATTGAGGTAGTCGCACAGAGAATTCAGTGTGTCTTTCCCATGTGATGGATTATTTCCGGCCCGTGTTACGGAGGTTTTGAACCGGTGTCTTACCAGGGATACCTGCCAGTTGCCAGTTGGAACGGACCAAAGCAGTTTACCCTGCTCTATTTTCAACATTTGACACTGGCCATTGTCTTTGTTTACTGCAATTGCACTCAACACATTCTCAGGTATCACCTCCTTGACAATTTGGCCTGAAACGACTTCAATCCGTTTGTAAAGATCCACTCCCTGCATCCGGAGGTCCGGTCGTTCCTTCGAAAATTTTCCTCCTGCAAAACCACTGGGGTACTTGCATTCGTCTATCATCCAGATCACCATTCCGCGTTGTTTGGCCTGATCGACGGTGAATTTAATCAAGTCGAAATAGCCATCCGACAAATATTCGAATGGCAATCCATATCCCGCCTCAATGTTGAGAGAACGAATATTCAAGGACTTAAACTGTTCGAGATCATGTACAATCACCTCTTTGGTCATCGGACCATCCCAACCCCACAGGATGGATGGTCCAAAGGAGGCGTCTGGAGTAATAAAACTTGTCCGCAAGGCCTTCAGGGTACTGACAACTGGTTTTTCAGATTGGGCCGACGCCGAAAAACGGATCAGGACACCTATCGAAACCAGCAACAACAAAAGATATTTTTTCATGGCAAGAGAGATCAACTATTTCTTCCACGTTACAGGTTGACCCTCGGAAACTTGGATTTTCAATCCCGACAGGTCAATGCTTTCCGCATTGTCAAGCACAAATCCTCGTTTGGCGGTAATGTTGCAATTTTCGAAAACGACATTTTTCACCGGACTTTCCTTTAATCCATGCATATCTCCCACAGAGGCTGTCGTTCCAGAGACATTGATGATCCTGACATTCCGGAAAACCGGCAGTGGATCTGAAGCAGGTTTTGGATTCACCATCCTCCATTCCATGTTGAATTCGAAGGCTTTGCGGGTATCCTTCAGAACGATATCCCGGTAGGTAATATTTTCTACCATCCCGCCACGACTCGGCTGACACTTGAATCGGATGGGTGCCCAATTGTCGGCCTCCATCACACAATTCTGAACCACCACATTCCGAATGCCTCCGGAAATTTCGCTGCCCATCGACACGCCACCATGGCCATAACGGAAGGTACATTTCTCAACCAGGATGTTTTCGCAGGGACGGTTCACGCGGCGTCCATCTTCGTCCTTCCCCGATTTGATGGCGATACAGTCGTCGTTCACATCGATATCGCACCCTAAAATATGAACGCCATTGCTGGAATCAACGTCTATTCCGTCCGACATTGGGATGTTGTGCTCGGCGCGGATGGTCAGGTTTTTTAGCTCAATATCCCTGGAATAGAGGATGAACACGCACCAGCAAGCCTGGTTTTTCAGGTTAAGACCTGAGATTGCTGAGTTTTTACAATTTTGCACCGCTATCAGCCTCGGACTGCCGTATCTGGGTTTTTCAGCAGCTGTTGCAACTCTCCTTTCCTTGCTCATTTCCAGCCATTTTTCGCCGGAACCATCGATCAATCCTTCGCCCGACAAGGTGAAATTTGTCAGGTCAAAGGCATTCACAAGAGCAGAGGTCCACGAACGCTCTTCGCCCTCCCAACGGGTGGCCACTGCGGGATAATCCTCCGGATTGGTTGTTCCTTTCAATACACCCTCCTTATCGATTCGGAGATCGACACCTTGTTTCAGAAAAACCGCACCGCTCTGGAATGTTCCTTTTGGGACCACCACCACACCTCCCCCGCTGCTGGCACATTGGTCGATAGTAGTTTGTATAAATTTGGTATTCAGTGTATTGCCATCACCAACAGCACCAAAATTGGTCACTGGAAATTCTCTTTTTGTTGCAATTTTGGCAGGAATTACCTTTCCTTCCCCTAAATCAAGATAGGCAGAAAGTTCACAGCCTCTTGTCGATTTGATGCCTTCGGCGATGGTTCGTGCATTCAGTGTAGCTCCAGCAAGATTTGTATGCGTATGATCGCCTGGAAAAAATGCCTTTACATTTACTCTCCCCAGTGCTTCATATTTTCTGGACACCAGCTCATTGAGGTCGAGAAACCAGGCACCTGTTTGTATTGCTGCTTCTTTGGCCCATTTTCCGAACGACTCCGCCACGCGTTCCACATGACCTTCGGGCCACTCGTTCCGGGGAATCTGTGAAAAGACAATGGGAATTGCCCCTTTGGCCTTAGTATCCTGAATGTACTTTTTGAGGTACCAACCATATGAATGAACAGTTTCAACACTCTTGTCGGGCTTGGTAACCTCCATTGTCTCATCGCCGGTCCCATGAATGGAACCCCTGAATTTTTCCGCATCGGGTCTGGCACCATCGTTGTGGCCAAACTGTATCAGGACAAAATCTCCTTTCCGCAGTTGGGGAAGAATCTCGTTCCAGAGCCCTTCGTTCAGAAAAGTCCGGCTGCTTCGTCCTCCACGTGCCTTGTTAATCACTGTGACCCTGCTGGAATCGAAGAAGGCTGGCAAAACGCGTCCCCATCCTACGATGGTGTCATTCCCATTGGCGACAGTGGAGTCTCCGATGATGAAAACCCGCTTTTTAACTGGGAATTCTACAACTGGATTTTCTGTTAGCAATTTGTTGATATTCAATTTAGGTATGGATTTCAACCCCTCAACGACCAACGAAGCACTCAGTTTGGCACCTTCGGCAGAAGTATGGGTGTGATCGCGGCTGTAGAAGAACGTCCCTGTAACATTTGCTTCTCCCACAGCATCCATCTTCTCTGACATGCTTTTGTTCAGATCGACGAATTGAATCCTCTCCTGTCTGGCAACCTCTATCGCCCATTGGGGATAACTTTCGGGCGTTCGTCTGACCTTTCCGTTTTCCCAGTCGTTGCGGGGAATAGGTGTTACAATGACCGGTGTGGCACCTTTGGCTTTGGTCTCGCGGACAATTTTGCGTAGGTACCAACCATAACTGTGCACGGTTTCGTGTTTTTTCGTAAGGATGTTGTCAATCTCTTGGCTCTCCTCTCCCACTCCTTTGATGGTTCCGCGGGCTCGGCTGCTGTCATTCAGGGCACTACCGTCGTTGTGTCCAAACTGCATCAGTACAAAATCGCCCTTTTTTAGCTTGATCCGAACCTCCTCCCACAATCCTTTGTCTTGATAAGTGCGGCTGCTGGTTCCACCCAAGGCATGGTTTTCAACGATGACCTTCGCGGTATCGAAGAATAGTGCGACGGGATCTCCCCATCCCCAAAGTCCGCCGGATCCATCACCCCGACCATTTTTAACCGTTGAGTCTCCAAGGACATAGACAACCGGTTTCTTTTTTGCGGTTGCCTCATTTTGAGTGGCCAAACCTAAGAGAAGAATCAGAACTAACAGTTTGTACATTTTATTATTTTTCATTTCATTTTACTCACTGATGCCGTAGGCATAATATCTGGGTAGAAGACAAATAATTGATAGCCAATAACGTCCCCTCCGGGACGATAGAATCCAGACATGCCCTATTTCTACCCAGATATAATCCCTCCGGGATTATAAAAAAGTCATCATCCATTTTATCTCACCAAAGTTGCTGCCATCAATCCGATGACCACATCGTTGGTTCTGGTTTCAAGCGTAAGTTGTTTCAATTCTTTCTTTTGATCCAAAGGCAGGTCCAGCACAGAAGCTGCACCTCCAACAATCCTTCTGGGCTTATTTTTTGACAAAATATCGTACGATTCTGAATGCCATTCACCCGTTTTGAGATAGAGCCTGAGCGGACGAGCAGCATCGACCCTGAAGGCGTAGCCATCCTCGTAAAAATCTTGCTCGATCGGCCACCAGTTGTCGGGACTAACGAGAGGCAACTCCTCATTTGTACCATCTGAATATTCAACTTTCAAAAAACCGTTGACCATTCTACTTTGCATGTGGTGACCGCTTCCAGCCATCAAAAAGTAGATATGAGAGGCTTTCCCTGTAAGCTTCAGACTCATTGATGCCGGATAGTTGTCCCATTTGGAGGTAAAAACAACATTGGAGCACTCTTGCCCTGAGACTGAAAACGGAATCCCTTGCGGCGAGCGGATGGAGTTTTTGTTTCCGGCCAAATTACGCAGTCCACTGTCGTCTATCAGTTCAGTTTCGTTGAAGGAACACCAGTCGCCAATTCCCTGCACCGGAATAGCCAATGTTGGATAGGGCGAACGTGGAGAAAAATATTGCTTTTGGAAGATATTGGTAATCCGGTCATTGAACTTTCCTGACAGATCCAACGGGAGATACTTTAAGCCATGTGTTGGGGGGAAATTCCAGTTGATTGTATTTTCCGTGTAAGTTCCATTGGCTGCCTGAATTGTGACATGGTTGCTTCCTGGCACCAAGTATTCAGGCGAAACACTGATTTCTTCCGAGTTGGATCTTTTCGCAAGGATTACTTTTTGCTGAAATGCATTGACATGGACAACTCCCTCTAACAATTGATCGCAGTTGTTCTGCAATTGAAAAGTGATTTTGCCGGCAGGTTGCTCCTTTGAACTGATAACTTTAACAGGATTCCTCACTTCGAAGGAGAGAGGTTGCCACCAACGCATTTCACCCTGTTGAAGCTGTGCAAATGCGCTTCTTCCGCCTAATTCGCCCTGCAGGATGGCCTGCAAAGTGTGCTCTCCCGGCTTTGCTGCTTCCAAAATCCCCTGCGGGTCAAATACTTTTAAAATTTTGGCGTTTTTCAGATCGAGCCTCAATATTGAACCTTTTGCATAAAACGAGGCTGGGTTGAATTGATCCATGGGTTTTCCTGCCCATTCGATCTCGACCACAAAGTTGGAGAGTTGTGGTGTTGCAACCTCCACTACCGGAGATTCAATCGCATCGTCAAGCAACTTCCATTTGGCCTTTTTCCCGTTTACTTTAACCGATTTGACAGAATCCAGTCTGGCCTTCAGCTGTAATTTCAAGGATACAGCTTTTTGGAAATAGCTGTTTATTTGGTATCGGTCTTTTAATCCTTCTCGTTTAAACAGAATTTTCAGATCGGGGGTATCCATCGATGCAAAAGGCCATGCAGATGGCCAGCCCGGACGGATTGTCAGCGATTTGTTGAGTAGATCGGGTTTAATCCCAAAGAGCCCTTCTACCAATACCCTGGAGGCCATTCCGATGGCATCGGCAAAATCGCGGTAAAGTTCTCCGCGAAAAGCATCGTAATAGGAAAGCTGACCAAAGTTACCAGGACTACTCCCTAAAAACATGTAATCCAGAAAGAGGCTCTTGCTCAACATGAAAGCTTCCTCCGAACGACCGGTCTGCCAATAGGCAAGGGCCGTGTGCAAAACTTCGCCCGAAGCTACATTGTTGATCGACCAGCTGTAGGGCATCCAGTTGGTGGTAGAGAGCGTAAAAAAATCTCCCTCAGGCATGCCCTTTGCCCGAACAGGAATGTGCGGGATTGAATTGTCGACATACTTTGTCGTCTGCCATGCCTGAAATGGATCGGCCAGTCCTTCATCGATTGCGTGGTAACAGGTCCATAAGGCGGCGGAAGGATGCACCAGCTGGTTTCCCAACAGATCCTTGTTCTCCGCAAACCATCCCCTATCAGGAAGCCACAGCTGTTTGTTTACTGCTTTTTTAATTTTATCGGCTTCTTCCTGGTAAGGTTTGGGATCCTTCCCAATCAGAACAGCCAACTCAACAGCCATTTGATTGGCACGAAAGTTATAGGCAGAGGAGTGTGTCACCCCACCTCCACTGTATTGCAAAGCGTCACTGGCCCAGATGCAACAATAGGCATCGTACAAGCCATCGTTGTTGGCATCGAAATTTCTCTTTTCCCAGGCCAGATGCCGCACCAAAACCGGCCAGCTTTTTCGTAGAAAATCCAAATCACCGGTCCAACGGTAGTGCCACAACAATTGATCGATGAAGACGAGGTTCATGTCATAATGGTGCGGCGGATTGATCTTCCCAGGATTCCTGCTGATGTAGCCATCTGTAAACAAGGAGGTTCCAATTTTTTCCTTTTGACGCGCCAGGTTGGTAGCAGAATCCGGCACACTGGTTCCTGAGGGTGGCCCCGTGTATTGCGCCTTGAAATATCCGTCAAAATGTGTTTCTGCCCGGTCGTGCCAGCCAAGCCAATCGGCAGCATAGGCACCGCGCCAACCATTCAGCGGCATGCGCCAGGCAATTGCTCCGTGCATGAACGATTGACCATCCCATATTGCATCGGCGGCGGTAGCGATCGAGGCTCCCACTGCATTGATGTAGGGATCGGGAGTCTCAATTTTGATACGTTCGGCTATTTTCTTCCTTGCAGCGTCCGCCTTTTCGAAAATTCCTGTCAGTTCGGCGTAAGATGCTGCAGGATGTGTATCGGGATTGAGAATCAAAAAATACAATGTATCAACGCTTTGCAATGTCAATTTTCCAGATAGCGCTGGAGTATTTGATTTTCCGGAGCCATATGAATCGAGCGGATTTTTCATTCTTGAAGCATCTGTTACCCTCAATTCGGCTCCTACCGGGAATAACCCATACAATTTTTTTTTCTCTTTAAGGCGAGTTTGTTCCAATTCAGCATTGGTAGGCTTGTAATTGTTTTCGTAGCGTTCGTTGACGGAACGATCCCTTCCTGAACCAAAGTAGAGGTTGAAATTGTTCTTCTGAAGAACGTATTCGTTGTCGGTGCAATACTCAGGTTTCAGGTAAAAAACGGATTCCGGATCTGCACCCAGGTCTCCGTCGCGGGAGAATCTTTTTCCGGTAGCACCTCCAAAAGTCCAGAACAGCTCGGTACCGGAACCCAAATTTTGAGCAGAAAGTTTTAGAATCAATCCTTCTCCGTCACCCAAAGCGAGAACAGTCATCTGCAATTGTCCGGATCTGAGTATTGGATCAGCGATTTTGTAACTCATGGAACCCGCGTGGTACCTGGCTTCGATCGATTTTGCATCTGTCAGCCACCTGGAAGAATCTCCGCTGATCAAGCCAAACCGGAGATTTCCTCCCATCCCCGGTAGATAAAGTGCAAATTCAGGCAGATCGCCCGCCTCCACACGAAATGCCGTATTCGTGCCATAAAGTGCCCTGTTGAAACGATGCGTGCCGTTGTTGATGACAAAACCATCTCCCTCAGGCCTGTAGCGCATTTCTCTGGGCTGGTTGTGCCAATACTCTTGTGCTGAAGCAGACAGCTGGAAGCAGCAAAGTGCCAGAAAAATGCCTTTCCAGTAAGATTTTCCAATCATTGATGGTATTTTTTGAGCCTTCTTATTTTCGAATGCACCTGGATTAATAACGGGTAAGCGTCACAGGACCCAACAATCCAGAAGCCATGGGTTTCCATGCTGAGGCATCAAAAGGTTTGTAGTCAATATTGACAAAATTGATCTCATGGTAGTTGCGCCATTGTACCTTTTGCTGATCCATCTGCCTGATGCGATTGGCCATCAGGTTAGCCACCTCAATCTCAATGGTGTTGGTTCCAGATTTGAGTAGTTTGCTGATTCTGACAGCGAATGGGATACTCCAAAGAATACCAGCATCCTTGCCATTTACCCAAACATGAGCACTTTCACAGACTCGGCCAAGATTCAGCTGATACTCACCCACAGGGGTTCCTGTGAGTTGGAAGGTTGTGGAGTAGGTGGCAGAACCTGAATAATTTTGGGCAGCAGCCTCCTGTAATTCGGTCCAGGAGACCAACTTTGGAAGTTCGAGTGCAGCAGGAACAATCGCACCACCTTCTGTAAATTTTAATTTCCAGGGACCTTCAATTTGTATTTCAGCTTTGGGTTTTTCGAGGTATTTCCAGCTATCTGCATTCGGTTTAATGTCCGAGACCAAAAGGAACATTGCCTCGCCTGGTTTCATCTGAAGGCGGACCTTTAGCATTTCATTCTCTCTCTTAGTTTGGGCCAAGCCTGTCAGACCATTTTGAGGATCCAACAGAAAACACGTATTACCATTCTCATTAACAGGCAAATAAGTATCAATCGTCACAGCCGAATGGTTAACCAAATAGTAATAAACTCCATTCTCACACTTCCTTCGAATATATTTTATTCCAGCATCAACCATTGATTCACGATTAATTTTTTTCCATTCAAGAGCAGATTTCACGTTTTCTGCCTGTAGAATTTCTCCATTTTCCATTTTTGCTGCCTTCAAACCCTCTGCTACCTGTGAAAATTGCAAACTCCCAATCAACTCTTTTCTTAACAACCTGGCCGATTCCAGATTCTTCATCCCGGGTATGTCTTCCGGAAATTGCTGAAAAATTATTTCGGCTCCATTTTTGGCCAGTTCGAGAAGTCGCTGCAAGGTAGCGATTGGCATGTACTGACAGGTTGGGATGACGATGGAGCGATAGGTGCTTCCTGATTTGGTGGCAATCAGTCCGTTTTTCACAGATAGGACATCGAGCAACCTGTCAGAAACATAGTCAACAGAATAACCCTGTTTGGCAAGCTCCTTTACATCCCTTGAAAAGGCGGTTGGATAAAGCCACTTGTCGATGGAGTGAATCGCAAATTGCAAGTCCGGAGTCAGCTGAGACATCCATACATCATAGATTGGCCAATAGACGAGCAGGTCATTGCAGGCAGTGCCCGATTGCAAAATAGACTGGCAACGGGTTATGTACTGGTTTAATCCGGTGATATGCGGCCAGAAACTGTTAGAAGGAGAAAAGTTGACGGAAGCATAAAAAAGCCAGCCAGGCCAGCTTGCCTCTGCCGGAGAGTAGGCAGTTCCATGGTAATAGACATGGTTAATACCTGCCAGGAAAGCTTGTTCCACCTCGGGTTTACATTGCGAAAGAGATACCTTAAAATGTTCGCCCAGCCAGGTAAATGTTTCACTTGAAGTCAGTTTTTTTCCTGTGACATTGGCAGCTGAAGATGCAAATTTCATCATGACTGGATCCGGATCTACATTTCTGATATCTGCACTATCGCGGCGAAGCCCGGGAATAGCAAAATAGCTGCTACCAAAAGTTTCGCATTCCGGAATGTCGGGAGTAGCATACAAATCCAGAAGATTTCCAGGAGATCCATGGGCCTGGTTTCTTGTTTTGCTTCCCTTGTCATGGGCCCATTTTGTCCAGGATTGTGTAAAGTTTTCGCGCAGCATATCAGAAAGTGTCTCGCGGTAATCAGATTGCACCCTTTTTGAAATATCGGAAGTTGGCCTTTTTTCTGCTAACTCGCGCAAATAAGGCTCCAATGCATAATAACGACGGTTCAGGAACTCTTTAAAAATGGCTGCGCTCCAATTGGTACCATACACTTCATAACTGTCGTTAAAAAAAGTTTTTACCCCATGATTTGATTTCTTGAAGGCCGTATCAAACCTGGACAAATAAGCAGGTAGAGCCTCTTTTGAAAAATGATCGAAGGTCAGGCCTTCCCCTCCGGGGGCAGCCCTTTTCACCTTTTGAAGGGTCTTTCCGCAAAAAGCGGCATAAATTTCCCAGTCGCCTTTCTGAGCGGGCCAGTTCAGCATTCCATTTGAATTAACGAGTAAGGTGAGATCTTTTACTTTACCTTCCGGTCCATAGGCGGTAACAGCCTGTAGTTGAGCACCTGCTTCGACTTGTTTGGGATCTGATGGAATAAGTTTCTCCATCAACTTCTCGCCATTTTTAACACTGTATTTTTGGAGAATGAGTTTGGCCGCTGCCAATGGCAACGTTACCTGAGGACCTCCGAACGGCCAACCTGTACCTGTATTCATATCAATATCCATCTCATTCGTGTTGGCTTCGGCTACTGAAACGTCAAGCATCTTCATCCATTCGGGTGAAAGAAAGGAGATGTATTTACTTTCAAAACCTACGGCACCATAGATTGGTGTAATTTCCAGTCCACCAAATCCTGCTTTGCCATACCTGGAAATCAAATCAGCGAGATTGGTCTTGTCGATCGCACTTCCCATCCACCACCATCGGCTCCAGGGTTTGGTTTCCCTGGAGACAGGAGGCCAGCCGAATGGTAAATTTTGCTTTTGACAGTTGGCCGCAATAGTGAAATAGCAAAGAAAAACCAGCATGCTGCCAGCAAAGATTGTTGTGTTGAAAATTTTTCTCATTGTTAGAAGGAATATCAAATGATGCAGAAATCAAGAGCTGATTTGCTTCAACCAAAGTAGCAATAGAAATTGAGATTATCAGACAATCCAGTGAAAATTTACGCTTGAGATATCAACGTTATTCTTCCTTCAGACTGCAGGTTATGTTCTAAGGATTTTGACTTGAGAGTTTGCCTGTTTTAAACGCAGATCACGAAAAGCATTGGTTTAAAAGTTAGGAAAAAAGGTTCTAACCTAGGTCCCTTCGCTGGCGCGTATTGGCAGGATCTGCGCAGAGACTGGTATATATGCCGCTTCTTTTGAAGATAGGCGGCAAAATTCTCAAGAGCACTATTTATGTGAATCACTGATTCCTTCCCTTGCTTGGGAAATCGTGGGGAACAGTTTCAGCCAATTTTGACATTGAAAGACTCCGGGAAAAAGGTGCCTATAAAAAAAGGCAACCTGCGAATTGGATAACTAATAGATCGTTTACAAGGGTTTATCACTTTTTGATAGGTGATGTAATTGAATAGAAATGAAGTAATCTTTGATCAGTTGAGGGATTTACCAAAATCAAACTCAACTCAACCAAATATACAATCCTAACGTAATCAAAGCCAGAACAGTCCAGTGCAATCGCCAGTCGGTGATACCTTCAAATTTTGCAACACCTTTGGAGTAGTTGATGGTTGTTTTTTCGAGTTTCTCCGGAGCTGTTTTCTCAGTAAAGGCGGAAACGGCAAACAGCACTCCGGTAATCAGAATCTCAGCCCACAATCCCCTGAAACCGAAATTCAAGGTCATTTTGTGGTGCAGAATAGGGAAAAATTGCTTTCCTAAATCGGCACCGATTAACTGATCAACAACGAATAGGGTGGATAGGATGACACCCACTGCTACTGAGGCCATTGCCCCCTTCATGGTAATTTTTTTGCTTACAATACCAAAGAATATGGCTGGAAAAACGGGGACAACAAGATAGGCGGAGATCGTTTGCAGGTATTTGTACAACCCTTCATCATTTTTGTACACGAGGTAGGCAGCTCCAAGACCCAGCAGTGTCACACAAACAATAACATACCGTCCCAATGAAACTTGTTTCCTTTCGGAGATATCGGGTTTAAACTCCAGCACAAAATCCCTCACAACCAGGGTTGAAACAGAATTCAGCACTGCAATCAGCGAATTGATGAGGGCAGCAGCAAGCGATGCCAGCAAGAGTCCTCTTACCCCAGTAGGAAGCAACTTGTTCAGCAGTAAAACAAATGTTTGTTTGGTTCCCTCGCCCTGCAATTCGTTGGGGAATAAGGCAAAGGCAATCACTCCCGGAAGTGCAAAAATAAAGATAGGCAACAATTTTAGCGTGGTAGCCAACATGGCGCCCCACCTGGCATGGTGCAGGTCTTTGGCTGAAAGCGCCCGCTGAACATTTACCTGGTCAATTCCCCAATAGAAAATTCCGGCATAAAATGCGGTGGCCAGGATTCCCCAGAAGGGATAGACAGGATCCTCAATTGGTTTGGATATCTTCATCATCTGAGGTACCTTTTCCATCAAACCATGCCATCCGCCCACCTTGTCCAATCCAAAGTAGAGCATTGTTGATGCACCAATCAGAATAACAAAAACCTGTATCGTATCTGTATAAGCTACTGCCGTGAACCCGCCAATGATTGTAAAAGTGGCTACCGCGATGCCAATGATAACAATTGTGGTCATAATGTTCCATCCCAGGATACTGTTTAATACCAGCGCTCCGGCAAACAAAGTAAACGCTAATTTTGTCATCACACTGATAACCAGCATTAAACCGGAAAAAAAAGTTCTGGCTCGACGATCATACCGGATTTCGAGAAACTCAGGAATGGTAAAAATTTTATTCTTGATGTAATACGGATACAAAATTGCGCAGGCAAAACCCAGGGTGATGGCGCAGGTTAATTCCACTGAACCTGCACTTAATCCATACCGGTAAGAATCGCCGGAAAGACCTACCAAGTGTTCGGCTCCGATGTTGGTCGCAAACATAGATGCACCTACAATAGGCCAGGTGAGTCTTCTGCCTCCCAGAAAGAAATTTGAGCTATCCTTACTTGCCTTCTTCCTGTAGGCCATGATCAGGCCAAAAGAGAGACTTCCAACAATCACAACAGAGAAGATGAACCAGTCGAGTGAGGTTAATGTTAAGTTCATAACTGTTAGTTAAGTTTTAAAAAGAAGTGACTAAAGTAGTTGGATCAGTTGCTGATAAAGATAGGGAATTGTTTGAATTTGGTTTCCTTCGATGTAAAAACCCTTGCCACCGTAGGCTTGAGGAATACGTGCAACAATGCTCTTCTGGTCTCTGAAATAATAACCAACTGCAGATTCATTGATGGCAGTTTCCGGTTTGTAGGGTCTCAAATCAAAATTGGCAGTCAGAATGTCATTGGGAGTTAGATGAACGTTTCCTACCATGGAGGCTGCTTTTAAAAATACTTCAGGCCCGGTAACTGCGCTTCCGATATTCAAGATTACGCCACCATTGATCAATTTAGACACCTCCTGCGTGTAGATTAAAAAGTCGCGCCCGGAGCATCCGCCTTTGGCGCAACCATCGAACCAGTAATGTTGATCCAGCACATCCGTGCCGATTCCAACATGAACCGTGAAGGGAATTTTTTCCTGGTAGCAGGCCACTGCGATGCTCAGTTCCGGGTGGGCAAAGTCAATTGCACCGTACTCAATTCCCAGGTATTTTGCCACTTTCTTCCGAAACGATTTTTTGCAGATCATCTTACCAACAGCCTCCCCGTATCCCAATTTTTTATTGTTTCCGACACTCAGGGCAGCATTCATATAATTGAACTCATAAGCCATGCCAAACTCACCTTTTTCCAGCGCTTGCGGCACATATTCACTCGTCTCTCCCATCAGGGCAAGTTCGAAATCGTGTATCGAGGTAGCCCCGTTTCCGGAGATCATTGTAAACACCCCTTTGTGAATCAGATCAACCAGCAATCGATTCAACCCATTTTTCACCAGATGGCCACCTGTAAACAGGAGAATTGGCTGACCTTTTGCGCGCCTCTCAGCGATCTCCATCGCAAGTGCATCAATGCTTTTCTTCACCTCTTCAGGCAAATCAATCACAGCATTAAGCACTTCATCATTTTCCCGGAGATCAACATATTTCACTTTGTTGGTTCTGCCCTTAACAGGATAGGTCGTGATTAGTGCAGGGTCGAACGCTTTGTATCTGCCTTTGTATTGCATATTTTAGATTTAATCTATTACTAATAAGCTATTAGCTGTTAGCATTTAGCTGTTAGCATTTAGCTGTTAGCTCGCAGCTGGCAGCATTGGCTAAAGGCTAATAGCTAATTGCTAACAGCTTATTCATTCTATTGATACTCTGAATCACAGCCCTAACCGTATGATAGTTGATCTTCCACGAATGGCCCATGTGCGTCCAGATTGGATCACCTTTCCTGGTAAGCAATGGATACCACTCTCCTACTCCTTTGTTGACTACCTTGTCATAAACAAACCGGTGTACGTTTTTGTAGGCATCCCAGTACTTTTCTGGACCAAAAAGGATAACGGCATCGAGCAGTCCAATCAATACCTCTGCCTGCTGCCAAAACTCCTTCTCTTTGTCGTAGACACCTCCCGAATGAGGACCTTCCACATATACACCCCCGAATTCAGTGTCAATTCCATTGTCAACTGTATGTTTGTAAATGATTTTGAACAACTCGTGGTATTCATCCGGATCAATTTTCAAAATTTCGAGCGCATGCAACAACAACCAGGCAAATTCAGCATTGTGACCATAGCAGGTATTATCTGTGGCATTCCCTTTTTGACCTTCTTCGGAGAACCTGTCCCATCCCCAGATAATATCGAATTTAATCTGAGGTGCGACAGACCAATCCTTGTAAAATTGGGGGATTCCGGTTTTGTAAACCGGATGAATGATCTTGTTGATCAAAAGATCGATATCTTCGAGTAGCTTTCTGCGGTGAACTTCCAGTCCTGTGCACTCATAGAGGGTTGTGAAAGCCTCCATCAGGTGCATATGAACATCCAGTGTTTTGCGATCTCCTCCCTGGCTACCTGGTCCACACAAGGTCCAATCCCTTTGAAACATCTCCCAGTAGCCGCCAAACCGGGTATCGGCGCAGTACTTCTGAAGAAGATCAAATGTCTTTTCAGCATATACCCTACCTCGCGGATCGCCCGTGGCCAGTGTATATTCACTAAGGCAATAGATTGCAAAACTGTGACCGTAGATAATTTTCTGATCGATTTTGACTTCCCCTTTGCGGTTCATCATCCAGAAGAATCCACCGTACTGCTGATCCCACATTTTATCTATCAGAAAATCAACACCATGCCTGGCCAAGTCTGCCAGCTTGCCATCTCCATATCCTGCCCGGTGAGCGGATGCGACAGTATAAATGCAACGAGTCTGTGCAATAAGCGATTTCTCGTTCTCACCTGTATCCTTTCCGTTTTTGTCAAAATGGGTAAGGAATCCCCCATTGATCTCATCCTTCATTCGGGAAGTCCAAAATGGAAGCAATTCAGAGAGCAGATGAATTTCCGCCTCCTTCTTCAAATCTTTGATACCAGTCACATTCATGTTAAGTAGAAATTTTTCAATGAATTGACACCTGATTCCATTCCGGGAGAATAAGAAATACAAGTTTCCTTCAAAATTAGTTTAATAGTTATCCGATTCGTATGTAAATATAGCTTTTACATGTTTTAATTGACAGGACAGGGCATTATTTTCTCTCTTTTTTAGATGAATGTAAAATTACAACCATCCAAACAGACAATAAGAAGAGAACACAGAGATCGGTTTCTCCAAATTAATTATCTTGTAGAAAATTTTAATTTGATGCAAGAGGGCAAGGAGATATCGCTGAGATACCTTTTTTTTACATTTCTAAAGATCGGAGCTATTTCGTGGGGTGGTTTTATGGCTTTGATTGCAGTAGTACAGAAACAATTGGTTGATAAAGACAAAGTTATCAAAGAAGAACTTATACTGGATGGTATTTCACTCGCCTCAGTTTTGCCCGGTGCCGTTGCCATCAATGTCGTAACCTATGTTGGTTACCATCTCAGGGGGATCAAGGGAGCCTTGTTAAGCATGGTCGCTACCATTCTTCCAGGATTTCTGTTGATCACCGGGTTAGGCGTCATCTACAGTACTTATGGGGAATTACCAATTTTCAACAGGTTTTTCATGGGTGTGCTGCCTGCCATTTCCGCTGTAATTCTCAGTGTTGCAACGGACATGGCAAAAAAGCAGATAAAAGATGGCACACAACTTACCATTTGCCTACTTTCTGCCCTTTGCATGCTGACAATTCATTCCTTTTTTGCAACACTGGTAGTCATCGTGCTGAGTGCTACTTCCGGTTATTTTCTTTACAATAAAAAAAAACCTAAGACTTTGCCTGAAAGGTTTTTCAGGGAAAAGATAAATATCACGAAATTACTTCTCATCTCCGGAGGAATCATTCTGGGCTCAATCATTTCCATGCTTGCATTCAGTTATTTTAATCTTGCTGATAAAGACTGGTTTAAGATCAACAAAACCATTTTTCTGTCGTTTTCAGGGATGAGCCTGACTCTTTTCGGCGGAGGTTACGTCATTATTCCAGCCATGCAGCAGGTTATCGTGAATGGGTTTCACTGGTTAACGACGAAAGAATTTGCTGATGCCATAGCCATGGGACAAATTACACCTGGTCCTGTTATTCTCACCGCGACTTTCATTGGTTATAAAGTTGCAGGATATGTGGGAGCATGTGTGGCCACTGTAGCAATTTTTCTACCTCCCGGAATCGTGATGCTGGTTCTTTCAGGGTTTCTGAAAAATATCAAAGATTCAAGTCTGATTACATCTGTCTTCGGTGGGATGAGGCCTGCAATTATTGGAATGATTTTCTCAGCTGCCCTTACCGTTGGAAAAGGAGCCGAAATGATATGGCCCTCGGCTGTGATCTTTTTTGCGGTATTGATATTATTGATAAAATACCGGATTAATGTCATTTACATGATTCCGGTTGCCGGATTTGCCGGGATACTCTTTTTCTAAAAAAAGGCTAAAGGCAAAAGAACGCTGCGATCCTGATTAACGCTCATGTCTCATCTCTCTGCCTCTTGAGTACCAATCCCCGGCGTCCCTGCCTTTTTCCTTTCCCCCCGGTAGGGGCA
>CAZGSQ010000021.1:0-45154 GCA_964528535.1 uncultured Tangfeifania sp.
GGTTTTATCAACTCCTTGAATTCAAAGCTGATCCTGCCTTCATTGGAAAACTCGAAACCGAGTTCCGCCGTGACGAACGTATTATCCGTTTCATTACAGTGAAATTGGAAAAATATGCTGCTGAGTATGCAGAAAAGAGAAGAAAGAAAGTAAATGCAAAAACTCAATCAGAAAACTAAGTCATGAGCACAAACTCCAGCGAAATCAGGTATCTTACTCCACCTTCGGTTGAAGTAAAGAAGAAGAAATATTGTCGTTTCAAAAAGAACGGTATCAAGTATGTGGATTATAAAGATCCGGAATTCTTGAAAAAATTTCTGAACGAGCAGGGTAAAATTTTACCCCGTCGACTTACCGGTACTTCCTTGAAATACCAGCGTAAAGTATCACAGGCTATCAAGCGTTCTCGTATGATCGCATTGTTGCCTTATGTAACAGATTTGTTAAAATAATTAGTAGGAGGTACGAAAATGGAAATCATTCTGCTTCAAGATGTTGCAAATCTGGGTAGCAAAGACGATGTGGTAGTTGTCAAAAACGGATTTGGTCGTAATTACCTGATCCCCCAGAAAATGGCTATTTTGGCCACTACGTCTTCAAAAAAGGTCCTTTCAGAGAACCTGAAACAACGTGCACACAAAGAGGCTAAGCTCAAAGAGGTTGCGTTGAAACAGGCGGAGATCTTAAAATCAATTTCTATCGTTATTGGTGCCAAAACCAGTTCCACAGGGAAGATTTTTGGATCTGTCAACAACATTCAGGTTGCTGAGGCTTTGAAAGAAAAGGGATTTGAGGTTGACCGCAAGCAAATCACCATCAAAGAAGATTCTATCAAAGAAATTGGAAAACATACTGCTAAGGTGAAATTTCACCGCGAAGTGGTGGTTGAACTCGAATTCGAGGTCATTGCCGAATAGGACCAGGTTCTTCAAAGGTTGTTTCCGAAATCATTTTAAATCAGATAAAAGCTGTCTCCTTCTGCGGGACAGCTTTTTTTTGATATTTTTGTTTTAAACAATACCAACTTGAAAAAGCAAACCGAAAAACAACTCATCCACCTTTTCCAAAATAGATTCTCGGAAGAGGTTACCTCCCTGGAGCTCATGCCCCCTTCAGGCTCCTACCGGGAATACATTCGCCTCAAGAGCATTCACTTTCAGGCTATTGGGACTTGGAACGAAGATGAAAAGGAAAACAATGCTTTCGTTAGTTTTTCCAGTTCCCTTCGTTCGGCGGGTGTCAATGTCCCGGAAGTGTATGAATACGATCAAAATGCAAGGATTTATCTCCAGGAAGATCTTGGCGATGTTACCCTGTTCTCATTTCTGTCTGACATCCGTCTTCTCAAAGGCTTCTCAACTGAAATCGTTGAGACTTACAAAAAAGTGGTCAGAATGTTGCCGGTTATCCAGGTGACTGCCGGTCATGAGATTGACTACAATTATTGTTATCCCAGGAAAGCCTTCGATCGCCAATCGATGATGTGGGATCTCAACTACTTCAAATACTATTTTCTTAAACTGGCAAAGGTTGCCTTTGATGAACAGGCACTTGAAGATGATTATGCCACGTTTTGCAACTACCTTCTGAAGGCAGAAAGTGATTTTTTTCTGATGCGGGATTTTCAAAGCAGAAACATTCTTCTCCGTCATGGCGAGCCTTGGTTCATTGATTATCAGGGTGGGAGGCGAGGAGCATTGCAATACGACCTTGCTTCCTTGCTGTATGATGCCAAGGCTGACTTACCTCAGGCCATCAGGGAAGCACTTGTAGAGGATTACCTTGATGAGCTTGAAAAGATCATGACTGTTGACAGGCGGGAATTCAGGCAATACTTTTATGGTTATGTCCTCATTCGCATGATGCAGGCCATGGGAGCTTACGGCTTCAGGGGTTTTTATGAGAAAAAAACCCATTTTCTGAAGAGTATTCCTTTTGCCTTGCAAAACTTGAAAATCATCATGCAAAAAATCGACCTTCCCGTTTCTTTGCCTGCCTTGTATGGTGTTTTGAATTCCTTGGCCGAATCTGAAGTGCTGAAGAAAATTGCTGTCAAGGAAACAGAGCTGACAGTTTCCATTACCAGCTTCTCCTATAAAAAGGGCATTCCTGCCGACCCATCAGGGAACGGAGGCGGTTATGTATTTGATTGCCGCGCTCTTCCAAATCCCGGAAGGTTGCCCGAATTTCAGCACTTAACAGGAAAAGAGCAACAAGTCATTACCTATCTTGAGTCATATCCGGAGGTAGATGATTTCCTGAATGCTGCCTTCAGTCTGGTGGATCAGAGTGTTGGCAAGTACCTCGAAAGGAAATTTTCGCACCTCTCGGTTTTGTTTGGCTGCACGGGTGGACAACACAGATCAGTCTATTCGGCTGAGCGATTGGCAGATCATTTGAGGAACAATTTCCCTGTTAAAGTCGTATTACACCACAGAGAACAGGAATAATGTGAAATGTTTGAAAAAATTTGACACCAAACTTTCTCTATCCTTTAAACTGAATAGTAAAATGACGAAAAAAAAGTGTGAAGTCAAAGAGTATGAAAAACCGGAACATCCGAAGTTTGAATGCAAAAAATGTGGTAGGGCGGCTAAAAAGGAGGAGAAGGTTTGTAAACCAGTCAAAATAAATCACTAACCAGGCATCCTGAATGAAGGCATTCATATTGGCAGCCGGTTTGGGCACAAGGTTGTACCCACTCACCTCTAACAAACCAAAGGCTTTGGTGGAATTGCAGGGTGTAACGTTGCTCGAAAGAGCAATCAGAAAAGTGACTGAGATTCAAGTATCTGAAATTGTAATAAATGTTCATCACTTTGGAGATCAAATAATTGAATATATTAAAGCCAACCACAACTTCAAGTTGCCAATCACAATTTCTGATGAAAGGAATCAACTGCTTGATACCGGGGGTGCACTCCTGCGAGCCCGGGATTTGTTGGGAGAAAACGAACCATTTCTTCTTTACAACGTGGATGTGCTAAGTTCTCTGGACTTGTCGGCCCTTGCCTCCTACCACTGCGCCAAGGGTAGCCTGGCAACCCTTGCTGTAAGAAACAGAAAGACGGATAGAAATTTGGTTTTCAATTCTGAGATGCAACTTTGTGGTTGGCGTGACTTAAAAACCGGTGAAGAGAAGATGTCGAGACTTGAGGATTCATTGCAAAATTTCGCATTTAGTGGCATTCAGATCATTGATCCCAAAATTTTTTCACTGATTTCAGAAACAGGCAAATTTTCAATTGTTCAATTGTACCTTAGATTGGCGAAGCGTGAGGCAATCTATGGTTATGTGGATACTTCGGACCATTGGATGGATCTGGGGAAGCCTGAACAACTGGCTGTTGCCGAAAAAATGTCTACAAACAGCTTAGAACATTTCTAAAAATTTTACCAGGTTATTGGCTCGATGCAATGCAACTCAAGATAGGCATTTGTCTTGCTGAAGTGCTTGTTTCCGAAGAATCCCCGGTAGGAGGAGAGTGGTGAGGGGTGAGGAGAGGAGAGTACCAAATGTCTGCTGCGGTCAATAAATTCACACTTTTTTTGTGCAAAGGATCCCCAAAGCAGAAATACCAGATGTTCCTTCTCGTTGGCCAGCAACCGAATGACCTTATCGGTAAAAGTTTCCCATCCACGGTTTTGATGCGATCCAGCTCTATCTGCCTGGACGGTTAATGTTGAATTCAGGAGTAGCACACCCTGAGAAGCCCATCTTTCGAGATTCCCGTTGGCGGGCTTCGTTAACCCCAAATCTTCATTGATCTCCCTGAAGATATTTTGCAGGGAGGGTGGCTGTAAAATACCTCCCGGAACCGAAAAACAGAGTCCATGTGCCTGTCCTGGACCATGGTAAGGATCCTGGCCAAGTATGATTACTTTGGTCTGCTCAAAAGGCGATTGCTCAAAAGCATGAAAGATCAGCTTCCCGGGAGGATATATTTGTTTTGTAGCATACTCTTGTTTGACAAACTCTGTCAATTGAATAAAATAGGGTTTGTCGAACTCTTCTGACAATCGTTGCTTCCAACTTGGTTCAATTTTTACTTCCATTTGAAGGTACATCCTTATTGTTAGGGATAAATGTAGTGAATAGGATGACAATACCCCCTCACCAAGTCCTATTTTTCTTATTTTTACCGCACAAGTCCAAACAACGTCAGTTACCAACTACATTCATACACATGCAAACCACTGAAAATATCATAGGGGTCGATCTGGGCGGAACCAATATTCGTGCCGGAAGAATTACCGATCATCGAATTATTCACTTGGCAAAAGCTCCAACTCCCTCCAAAGGGACCGTCGAGCAAGGTCTGGATCAGCTCTTTGCAGTCATTGACGAATGTTTTGATTCGTCAACGACCTCCATTGGCGTTGGAGCCCCTTCTGTTGTGGATGTTGAAAAGGGCATTGTTTACGATGTTGTCAACATCCCCTCCTGGAAAGTTGTTCCCTTGAAGGAACTCCTTGAAAAGCGATACCGGGTTCCAGTTCAAATCAACAACGATGCCAATTGTTTTGTCGTGGGAGAAAAATATTTCGGCAAGGCACAATCTTTTAAGAATGTTGTTGGGATCACACTCGGGACCGGATTGGGCTGCGGACTTATCTTCAATGGAAGATTGTACGAGGGCTCTAATTGCGGAGCCGGAGAATTTGGAAATGTACCCTATTTGTCGCACAATGTGGAGTATTATTGCAGTGGTCAGTTTTTTACCGACGAAAAAAAAGTGTCTGCCTTTGAAATCTCCAAACTGGCCCAAAAAGGGGACCAGGTGGCATTGAACTTGTACGCAGAGTACGGACATCATCTGGGTGAAGGATTGAAATCCATTCTCTATGCTTATGATCCTGATATAGTTATACTCGGAGGATCAGTCGCTCAATCCTTCGAATTCTTTAAAGATGCAATGCATCAAACAATCAACGGCTTATTGTACAGCAATGTGTTGGCCAACCTAAAAATAGAAGTATCTGACCTCGAAAATTCTGCCATTTTTGGTGCAGCAGCACTGCAGATGATCAAACAATAAACAATTTATCTGGTCAGTAAAATCAACTAAATATCAATTCAATGAAGCGTAACTATTACATTGTTTCCCTTGTCTTTATGGTCTTTTTCGTGATCTCCTTTCTGACCAACATCATGGGAGCCATCTTGCCTGTTGCAAAAGATGATTTCCATGCAAGCAACACCATGGCAGCCTTCCTGCCGCTATTTTTCTTCATTGCTTATGGCGTAATGTCCATTCCGGCAGGATTGATGACCGAAAGGCTTAAGGAGAAAAGGGTAATGATGATCTCCTTTGTCATGGCCTTTGCTGGTGCATTGTTGTTCGGATTGGTACCAAAATTTGGTGTCATGCTTGGATCACTCTTTTTTATAGGAGCCGGGATGGCTATCCTACAGGTCGCCATCAACCCTTTGCTCCGTGTTTCCGGTGGAGAGGAGCATTTTGCTTTCAATTCGGTGTTGGCACAACTCTTCTTCGGTGGGGCCTCTTTTCTGAGTCCAATGCTCTATACCTATTTGGTGAGCGAACTTGGTCCGCAGGGTACTCCGGTTGGCATCATCAAATTTCTCGGCAGCCTGGTTCCGGCCAACCTTACCTGGGTATCGATCTATTGGGTTTTTGCAGTCATTTCTTTCTTAATGATTTTTGTAGTAGGGGCCTCTAAATTCCCTAAAGTGGAGCTCAAAGAAGATGAAAAAACGGGAGATTGGGCGTCGATAGTTCACCTGCTTAAGAACAAGACAGTAATCATGTTCTTTTTTGGAATATTTGCATATGTAGGTACAGAACAGGGAGTTGCCAACTGGATATCAGAATTTCTAAGATCCTATCATGGTTTGCGTCCAGAGGTTGAAGGGGCTCAGGCGGTGCAATGGTATTGGGGATTGATGACCATTGGATGTGTTTTGGGACTGGGATTGCTGAAACTCGTCGACAGCAAACTGGTGCTTCGTGTCTTTATCCTGGGTGCCATGACCTGTTTGGCTACTGCACTTTTCACCTCCGACCCTAAACTTTCATTTTATGCCTTCATCGCAATGGGTTTCTGTGCATCAGTCATGTGGTCGATAGTCTTCTCGTTGGGAATGAATTCAATTGCTGAGCACCATGGATCCTTCTCCGGAATTCTCTGCTCGGGTATCATGGGGGGAGCAGTAACTCCATTGATCATCGGGTCGTTGGCCGACCACTTCGGACTCAGATATGGCATGCTCTTCAATTATGTCACACTTTCTTACCTCTTGTTTCTCTCCTTCTGGGCGAAACCGCTGATTGCCAATCAAACTATTTTCAACAAAAAGGAAAATTAGATAACAAAAGAAGGGAGTCAAAACGGCTCCCTTCTTTATTTCACAAATTCGATTTCAGAACAGGTTGTTGATCATTGCCCGCTCCTCATTGATGGGGAATTGGGTATCCATGGCGAAGTGCGGCCTTCTCTTGATCCACTGTCCCCTTGTAAAATCGGGGAAGTCGACAGATGCACCACCGCGTGCAACCGACATCTCAGACAAGGCGGAAACGGCACTCCAGGCCGCTGCATCGTAGGCATCCAATGGAACCGGTTTCTTGCCACGTACTGCATCGAAGAAATCGTTCAGCATGATAAAGTCCATTCCTCCATGACCTGCACCTTCAGCTTGTGCCCCTTTTGCGCGCCACAATTGATGATCGTACTTTTTTAACCAGCTCTCCGAAGGATCCCATACATGGGGTTTGCTCTGCCCTTCGACGTAAATCTCCTGTGCCGGATCTTTCCAGTCGCCTCCTCCTTCACCTCTCCAGATTCCATTGGTGCCTTGTACCCTGAAGCCCAAAGAGTATGGACGTGGCAGGTTGGTGTCGTGTGTTACGAGGATGGTCTCACCATTGGCACATTTGATCATGGTGGTTACAACATCTCCCAAATTGAACTGTATATTCCTGTAAATGCTCTCCTTGGCAGCATGTTCATTGACAAAATCATGCAACCCCCTTGATTTTGTTGCCATTGCCGAAAGGGTCATGAACCTGTTGCCACGATTGATATCCAGATAAGTTCCGATCGGGCCCAAGCCGTGCGTAGGATAGAGATCTCCATTGCGACGGACCGAGTGCAATCCCCGCCATTGGGCCTCAGAGTGTGCTTCTTTACCGATTTTCAGGTCATTTTTCAATAAATCGAATTTTACGGCTCGAAGGTCGTGCTCGTATCCACATCTGCAATGAACGATTTCCCCGAAGATATTGGTGCGTACCATGTTGAGAATGGCCATTACATCCCTGCGATAACAGACATTCTCCATGATCATCAGTTGTTTCCCAGTCTCTTCATGTACATTGACAAGGTCCCAGCACTCTTCCAGCGAATTGGCTGCCGATACCTCTACGCCGGTATAAGGAACCCCGGCTTTCATCGAGGCGATGGCCATAGGAACATGCCATTCCCAGGGCGTCGCAATGATGACAGCATCCAGTTGCTCATTGTTTAGCATCTCTTCGTAAGCATGATCGTGACCAGTATATATTTTCGGTTCTTTCATGCCATTTTTGGCGACGATTGCCTTGGCCTTTTCAAGAGAATCCAAACTAATGTCACAAATGGAAACAATTTCAATGCCTCCTACCGTGATTGAATCATGAACATGTCCCTGACCACGTCCTCCTACGCCGATGTATCCGACCCTAACGATACTTTCATCCCTTGGGGCAGATTTTTTTACTTTTTCCCTTTTCTGTGCAAAAAGATCATTGCCAGTCATGGCTATTCCTGTTAGCCCGGCTCCGGCCATGCTACCTTTTCTGATAAACTCCCTTCGATTGGTGCTCATAAAGTTAAATTGATTGTAGTATCTGAATAATAATTGATAATCACTGCTATGACAAAAATGATCATTTGGATTCACAAAAAGAATAACTTTGGTCATTTTTAATTAAATTATGTAGATATGATTCAAAAAAGGTTTTTGTGCACGCAAAAACCGGCTGCCTCGTTCAGAAAGTGGGGAAGAAAGGGATTCTCAATCTTCTCTAGTTTGCACAAAATTGTGAGAATTGCAACACTCAGTGTGGCCTATTTGACCTTCGCAATTCCTGCAAACGCTGAACATCCGCTGCTGTTGACTTCCAACGACACCCTGAGACAGATCAAAGAGGTCGAGGTGGAGGAGGTGGTCGTGAGTGCACAACGCGCGCCTGTCGCATTTTCACAGACGGCGCGCATCGTTCAAATTATTTCAAAAGAAGAGCTGGCCTCGGCGCCTGTTCATGATTTGCAGGATCTTTTAAAATTTGCCTCCAATGTGGACGTCAGACAGCGCGGTACCAATGGCGTACAGGCAGATATAAGCATTCGCGGAAGCACTTTCGACCAGGTACTTGTCTTACTCAACGGGATTCCACTCAATGATCCCCAAACAGGTCATCACAACCTTAACCTTCCTGTCAGTTTTGATGCCATCGACAGAATTGAGATATTGGAAGGTCCATCCGCCAGGCTCTACGGTCCAAATGCCTTCAGTGGAGCCATCAACATCATCACCGGACTACAGGAAACATCCTCACTCTCAGGACGGCTTAGTGGTGGTCAATTCGGATTTTTAGAATCAGCTCTCTCCTCAGTTTTTCAATCAGGAAAGATGACCACCACCATTTCAGCCGATTACAAAAAAGCAGATGGTTCTATCAGGAACACTGATTTTAAAATTGGAAACGCTTTCTACCAGGGGAGCTTGACTTACCCTACCGGGAAGCTGGAGATTCAGGGTGGCTTCACCGACAGGGGGTTTGGTGCAAACGAATTTTACACACCGGCCTATCCCAATCAATACGAACGGATAAAAACCGCTTTCGCATCTGTAAAAGCAATTTCGGAAGGAGTATTTCATCTCTCTCCTTCCTTCTACTGGCGCAGGAATCAGGACAGATTTGAACTTTTCAGGGACAATACCGGAGCTCCATCGTGGTACCTGATGCACAATTACCACCTCACGGACACTTATGGATCAAATATAGCAGGCTGGTTAAAAACAGGATTTGGAAAACTTGCATTTGGTACAGATTTCCGAAGCGAAAATATTTGGAGCACTGTTTTAGGTTCTACGATGGCAACCCCTGCCACAGTTCCTGGTGAGCATGGAATTGTCTTTAACCATGCTGATAGCAGGGTTAACCTCAGTATTTTCGGTGATTATTCGCACCATCTCGGACCCATTGATATTTCAGGAGGGGTGATGGCCAATTGGAACAACAAACTTGGAAGAAAATGGGAGCTGTATCCGGGTGTTGATTTTGGCTGGCGGATGTTTCAACCACTAAAATTCTATTTATCTGTCAACAAATCTTTGAGAATGCCCACCTTTACAGACCTCTATTACAAGAGTGCTACCAACCTTGGAAATCCGGATCTATTGCCGGAGGAGGCACTCTCCTTTGAAACGGGCTTAAAGTTCAGTCACAAATGGCTAACGGCACATATTTCATTATTCGAGAGACGGGGTAAAAACATGATCGATTGGGTAAGGCTTCCCATTGAAACTGTTTGGGTTTCCAAAAATATAACCAAACTGGCGACCAGAGGTGCAGAGATCGCTGCAAGAATCTCCCCTGAAAAACTTTTTGGGAAACAGATTTTTATTCAATCTGTCGATCTCTCCTACGGCTTTCTCAATCAGGACAAAGAGTCAGGAAATTATCTCTCCAAATATCTTTTGGATTATCTGAAACACAAGGCTGATCTAAGATTCACCCACACGATCCTCAAAAATCTTTCCGCTAACTGGCTGATCTCTTATCAGGAAAGAAATGGTACCTACACTTCGTGGGATGGAACAAAATACGGAAATGAGGTTCCTTATACGCCTCTCTGGCTTTTAGACAGCCGCATCAACTGGGTCAAAAAACAACTTTGCCTATTTGTTGAAGCATCCAATTTGTTAAATAAACACTATTTCGATTATGGAAACGTTGAACAACCCGGAATGTGGGCAAAGGCTGGTGTCACTTTGAAACTGGGACTGTGAAATTTCAATTTTTAACAATTGTTATACTCTTTTGCATCGGCTTAACTTAAATCTGTTGCATATTTGTAAAGTAAGCGAGCACATTTTTTTCTTAGTTAGATTTTAATTCAATCAGCCATCCCGAATCCCCCTTCGGGATGGCTTGTTTTATAACATCAAACTTCCATCTCATCACTCATCTCTCATGTCTCATCTCTCATGTCTCATGTCTCATCTCTCATGTCTCATCTCTCATGTCTCATATCTCATAACCTGCTATCAATAAGCTTAACCAGTTCCTTAAAGTGCTCTTCCTCGAATCCTTCGCTCATGAAAATAATCTTTCCATCTTCGTCCAGCAAAATACTTCGAGGGATACTTTGGGTGGCGAATTGATCAAAGATTGCCCTCTTGGGATCAGGATAGAAGTTAAAAGTAAATGCATTGTCGGCTTTGAATTTGTCGACCTCCTTCCAGGTATGTTCGCGACCAAAAGTTAGCATGGCAAATTTCTGATTGGATTGGTGTTTGTTCCAAATTTCAGTTTGAACCTTGGGCAGCTCAATCTTGCAAGGGCCACACCAGGTTGCAAAGAAGTTGATCAACACGATTTTACCTTTCAAATCGCTGATTTTAGCACTCTTGCCTTTCTCCGATTCATATTTGAAGCTTGGAACCTGCATGCCAACAGATACCAAGGTCTTTTTTACCTCTTTGGTTGTTTGACCAAAAACAGACGCACCACAGCTACTTAGAACAATCAATGACAATAATACAACTCTTCTCATTTTGAAATTATTAAAATTCATTTGCTAAATACTTCCAATCAACCGGTTCCAAATGCATATCTTTTATTTCAGAACTCCTGCCTGATGGTTCAAAACCATCAGGCATATCTCATCACTCAATTTTCTTCTTCCAGAAACTGAGTTATGTTGTCAAATATACGTTTTCCGACCTCTTCCAGTTCAGATTTGACAAAAGAATCTCCGGTAATGTGTTCAAACAGTTCGATGTATCTTTCTGAAATCTGATCTACAAAATCGTCGCTCATGAAAGGAACCGATTGGCCCTCTTTCCCCTGGAAGCCATTTTCAATCAGCCACTGACGGACAAACTCCTTGGAAAGCTGCCTCTGGCTTTCGCCATTGGCCAAACGCTCTTCGTATCCATCGGCATAGAAGTATCTGGAAGAATCTGGAGTATGGATTTCGTCTATCAAATAGATCGTATCCTCCTTTTTGCCAAATTCATATTTTGTATCGACCAATATCAGTCCCTTTTGGGCAGCAATTTCAGTTCCGCGTTGGAATATTGCACGGGTATATCTTTCAAGCGTGGCATACTCTTCTGCAGAGACCAGTCCCTGAGATACAATTTCTTCCCTGGATATATCTTCGTCGTGACCCTCCATGGCCTTTGTAGTAGGAGTCAGAATTGGTTCCGGGAACTTCTGGTTCTCCTTCATACCCTCAGGCATTGCAACGCCACAGATACTTCTTTTCCCTGAACTGTACTCCCTCCAAGCATGTCCGGTCAGATATCCCCGGATGACCATTTCGACCTTGTATGGCTCACACAAATGCCCGATGGTAACCATTGGGTCGGGAGCAGCTATTTTCCAGTTTGGTACTATATCAGCGGTAGCATCCAAAAATTTTGATGCGATTTGATTCAACACCTGACCTTTGAAGGGAATTCCTTTGGGTAAGACCACATCAAATGCTGAAATTCTGTCAGATACAATCATGATCAGGTATTTATCCTCGATGTTGTACACGTCCCGGACCTTTCCCTTGTAAACACTCTTTAATCCCGGAAAGGTAAAATCGGATGTAACGATGGCTTTGCTCATGGTTTTGCTATTTTGATTATGATAAATTTGTGTATAATTTTTCTATTTAATGTAATGCTGTATGTTGTATTATATCAAATAATTGTGAAATATTCTGATACAATTTTCAATTGATAAGTTCCTCTCGTTTCTCTTCATACCTGTCATAAGCCAAAACTATGTCCTTCACCAATTTGTGACGGATAATGTCAGTATGGTCAAAATAGATGGTGGCAATTCCATCGATTCCTTTCAATATTTTCAGGGCAAAAATCAGACCGGATTGCTGCTTCCTGGGCAGATCGATCTGAGTTACATCCCCTGTAATGACATACTTGGTATTTAGCCCCATCCTGGTAAGGAACATCTTCAGCTGTGGAACAGTAGTGTTTTGAGCCTCATCCAGGATCACGAATGCACTGCTCAGTGTCCTTCCACGCATAAAAGCCAGTGGTGCGATCTGAATGATTCCATCTTTCAAATACTCCTCTAATTTTTTTGCAGGAATCATGTCCAGCAGTGCATCGTAGAGCGGCTGAAGGTATGGATCAATTTTTTCTTTGAGGTCTCCGGGCAGAAACCCAAGATTTTCACCAGCTTCAACGGCAGGCCGACTTAAAATTATTTTTTTTATCTGCCTTTCCTTTAGAAGTTTAACAGCCAAAGCGATGGCAGTATAAGTCTTTCCAGTGCCGGCAGGACCAATGGCGAACATCAGGTCAAAATCAGTACAACTTTCAACCAATTTTTTTTGATTGAGCGTGCGGGCGCGAATCGGCTTGCCGGCATTGCCAAATAGCAGGACATCGCTGTTATTTAGGATACTTTGATCGGAAGTTTCCGGATCGTTCACCATGATTTGATGAATGGTCTCATCTGAGAGGGTATTGAACCGATAAAAATGCTCCAGCATCAGCTGAAATTTTCGTGAGAAGAGGGTAACCTGGCCCTCTTCACCCTTCACTTTGAGCATATTTCCCCGGGCAACAAGTAGCAAATTGGGGCAATATTTTTTGATGAGATCTAGTTTGGAATTCCTGATTCCGTAAAAATCAGCCGGTTCGATGCCTTCGAGTTGAAAAGAGTTTTCGATCATAGGGTACAAATTCCTGGAAAGAATATTCCGCAAATTAAATATTTTTTTGATACCGTTTCCCGGTAGGTGGCATTGAAAAATAAAACTACTAAAAGTGTATCTTCGCCTCAATCAAACAGTGAATATGAAGCGACAGGAAAAAGTGGAGGCCTTTGGCAAATTGCTTGACATCATGGATGAACTTCGAGAGAAATGTCCATGGGACCGGGAGCAAACCAACGAAACATTGCGAAAGTTGACGATTGAGGAGGTTTATGAACTGGGCGATGCCGTGTTGGAAAACAACCACCAGGAGATCAAAAAGGAGCTGGGTGACATCCTGTTGCACATTGTTTTTTATGCTAAAATTGGTGAAGAACAAGGAAGATTTGATGTAGGTGATGTTATTAATCACTTGATGGATAAGTTAATATACAGGCATCCGCATGTTTTCGGGACTACTGAAGTTAGTAATTCGGAGCAGGTAATTCAAAATTGGGAATCTCTCAAGCTGAAGGAGAAGGGGAGGGGTAAACGTGTTTTAGAGGGTGTACCTCTGGCGCTGCCTGCTCTTGTCAAGGCAAACAGGATCCAGGAAAAGGTCCGGGGTGTCGGATTCGATTGGGAGTTTAAGGAGCAGGTTTGGGAAAAAGTGAAGGAAGAATTGGCAGAACTGGAGGTTGAAATCAAGGCCGGTCGGTTGAATGATATGGAAAATGAGCTTGGTGACCTGTTTTTTACCCTGGTTAATGTAGCCAGGTTGTATGGAATTGATCCAGAAAGTGCCCTGGAAAGAACCAATCAGAAATTTACAAGGCGATTTAATTATCTGGAAGAAAACACCTTACAAAAAGGAAAATCTCTTCATGAGATGACTCTTGAAGAGATGGATGTTTATTGGAACGAAGCCAAGAAATTGGATAAAAAGAGATAGCTATTCCTTGGTTTCGGCCGGAAGTTCTGGTGTGTCGAGTTGTTCGGGCAACACCAGCAGGAGCGGTGAAATTTTGGCAACTATTTTATCCTTTGCTTCATTCAGATCGATAGAAATGGTGTCACCTTCCTTGATATCGCTTCCGATGATTGTTTCGGCAATTTCATCTTCAAGGTATTTTTGGATGGCACGTTTCAATGGTCTGGCACCAAATTGAGGATCAAATCCTTTCTCAGCAATGAAATCTTTGGCTTCGGATGAGATCTCCAGTTTGTATTTTAATGTTTCAACTCTTTGGTAGAAACCCTTCAGTTCAATGTCTATAATTTGATTTATATGACTCTTTTCCAATGAATTGAACATTACTACATCGTCAACGCGATTTAGAAATTCGGGAGCAAAAGCACGTTTCAGGGCTTTTTGAATGACATATTTGTTGTGGTCGTTTTCCTCTTCGGCTGATGTTCTGGTATTGAAGCCGACACCCTGACCAAAATCTTTCAGTTGCCTGGTCCCAATGTTGGAGGTCATGATGAGGATGGTGTTCCTGAAATCAATTTTCCGTCCCAAACTATCGGTAAGCCTTCCTTCGTCCATGACTTGAAGCAAGATGTTGAATACATCCGGATGGGCTTTCTCAATTTCATCCAACAAGATAACTGCATAGGGTTTCCTTCTGACCTTTTCAGTCAACTGGCCACCCTCTTCATAGCCGACGTATCCAGGAGGAGCTCCGACGAGCCTGGAAACTGAAAATTTCTCCATGTATTCGCTCATATCGACGCGGATCAAAGCATCGGTTGTATCGAACAGATATTGTGCCAAAACCTTGGCCAATTGAGTTTTACCGACACCGGTTGGACCCAGGAAGATAAATGAGCCAATCGGTTTGTTGGGGTCTTTCAATCCGGCTCTATTTCGTTGAATGGCTTTTGTAATCTTCTCGACAGCTTCATCTTGTCCGATGATGTTCTTCTTCATATCGTTGTACATCACTTGAAGTCGCTTGCCTTCAGCTTGTGCAATTTTCTGAACCGGGATACCGGACATCATGGCAACAATGTCGGCAACCTGAGGTTCATCCACAATTTCACGGTGGCTCTCCAACTCTTTTTCCCATATCTCTTTCTCTTTTTCGACGAGATTAAGCAGGTTTTTTTCATTGTCGCGGTAACTCGCTGCCAATTCGAAATTTTGACCCTTCACGGCCAGAATTTTTGCCGCCCGAACCTCCTCGATTTTCTCTTCAAGTTTGATAATTCGTTCAGGAACTGATATGTTGGATATGTGAACTCTCGAACCGGATTCGTCGAGGGCATCAATGGCCTTGTCAGGAAGGTGCCTGTCTGAAATATACCTGGCTGTCAACCTGACACACGCCTCGATTGCTTCCTTTGTATAGGTGACATTGTGGTGATCTTCGTAACGTTCTTTGATGTTGTGCAGAATTTCAATGGTCTCTTCCACAGAAGTTGGTTCAACCAGGACCTTTTGAAACCGTCGTTCCAATGCGCCATCCTTCTCTATGTGCTGCCTGTATTCATCCAGTGTTGTGGCTCCAATACATTGAATATCACCTCTTGCCAGCGCAGGTTTGAGCATGTTGGCGGCATCAAGGGAACCTGTTGCTCCTCCAGCACCTACGATTGTATGAATCTCGTCGATGAAGAGAATGATGTTGTCTACCTTAGCCAACTCATTAAGAATGGCCTTCATGCGTTCCTCAAACTGACCCCGGTACTTGGTACCAGCAACGATGGAGGCAAGATCAAGGCTAATGACTCTCTTGTCGAAAAGAATGCGTGAAACTTTTCGCTGAGATATCCTTAAGGCAAGACCTTCTACAATAGCTGATTTACCCACTCCAGGTTCGCCAATAAGTACTGGATTGTTTTTCTTCCTTCTACTTAGAATCTGAGCGATCCTTTGAATCTCATTTTCTCTTCCTACGATAGGATCCAGACTTCCCTCCATGGCTGCCTTGGTAATATCAACACCAAAATTATCCAACACAGGAGTGTCGGTTTTAGGATTGGCATTCCCTTTGGCACTTTGAGAGGAACTTGAGCTGCTGCTTCCGCTTCGACCAAACATATCGTCCTGATCATCACCCTCTTCCGGAAAATCAGATTTGTTCTCCACGCGTGACAATTCAACTATTTTATTTTTGACTTCTTCGTAATTCAAATCATTTTTTTTAAAAAGTTCGAAAACCAATCCATCTCTTTCTTTCAATATGGCTAAAAGCAGATGTCCTGTGTTGACCGTATCTTCATTCAACGACCGGGCTTCAAGAAAAACGATTTTTAATGTTCTTTCTGTATTTTTTAACAACGGAATGGATGCATCAATTGCTAAGGCTGAACCTTTCTTGAGATGAAGTTCGAGTTCATTTTTCAACCTTGTAAAGTCAAGCCCCAATTGCTGCATGGTATCAATTGCAATTCCTTCTCCGTCGCGGAGAATTCCGAGGAACAAATGCTCTGTGCTGATATGATCGTTTCCCAACCGAATTGCCTCCTCACGGCTGTAAGTTAATACATCTTTAATCCTTGGCGAAAATTTTGAATCCATCTTCTGTTTTTTGATACTTTTCAACAAAAATCATTCCTGAAGCAAATAAACAAATAAAATTAATCAAAATATTCATCTCTTCCATTTTGAAGAATAGTTTTTTACAAAAACTAAATATTTAATTATCTCTCATTTAGAATATTACAAATTTATTTCATGAAATAATATTTTTTTTTCCTTGAAATATGGTTATTGCCAAAATGTCACCATCGTAAAAGTTAAATAGTAGTAGGAAAATATCGAAGATTTTATCCTGCTCAAATTCCCTGATTAACTTTAAAATGCTTATTTTTGTGTTGCTTTTTTGGCAAATTTAAACACAAACAAAAGATATATGTCTGATTCAGAAAGAATTATTCCGATTAATATAGAAGAGCAAATGAAAACGGCCTACATTGATTACTCAATGTCGGTCATCGTATCAAGAGCTCTGCCGGATGTGCGTGATGGGTTAAAACCAGTGCATCGAAGGGTATTGTTTGGAATGAGTGAACTGGGAAATTTTTCAAACAGACCTTATAAAAAATCCGCAAGAATAGTAGGGGAGGTATTGGGTAAATACCATCCACATGGTGATTCATCTGTCTATTATGCCATGGTGCGTATGGCGCAACTTTGGTCGTTACGTTATCCATTGATTGATGGTCAGGGCAACTTCGGTTCCGTAGATGGCGACAGTCCAGCAGCCATGCGTTACACCGAAGCCCGACTGAAGAAGATTGCAGAGGAGGCTTTGGCAGATCTTGAAAAAAATACTGTTGATTTTCAGCCTAATTTTGATGAGTCCTTGTCTGAACCGACTGTGCTGCCAACGAAATTTCCTAATTTGCTGATCAACGGAACTTCAGGAATTGCTGTTGGGATGGCCACGAACATGCCTCCACACAATTTATCTGATACCATCGAGGCAATTATTACCTACATTGATGATCCCGAGGTTTCTATCAATATACTGATTGATAAGATTAAAGCACCTGATTTTCCAACTGGCGGCATTATTTATGGGTATGCAGGGGTAAGAGAGGCCTTTGAAACTGGACGGGGACGAATAGTTGTGCGCGGACGTGCCGAAATTGAGACGACAGAACACGGACGTGAGAAGTTGATCATCACCGAGATTCCTTACATGGTCAACAAAGCGGAGATGATTATCAAGATTGCTGAGATGGTCAATGAGAAGAAGATTGATGGCATCAGCAACATCAACGACGAATCTGATAGAACCGGCATGAGGATTGTCATCGATATCAAACGTGATGAGATGGCAAGTGTCGTTTTGAATAAACTATACAAATTTACTGCGCTTCAAACAGCCTTCAATGTGAACAATATCGCTTTGGTGAAAGGCAGGCCGCAAATGCTTAATCTGAAAGACCTTATCCACTATTTCGTAGAACACCGGCACGAAGTCGTGATCAGGCGTACGCAATATGACCTGGATCAAGCAGAGAAGAAAGCGCATATTCTCAGAGGTTTAATTATTGCGATTGACAATTTGGATGCCGTTATCGCCATTATCAGAGCTGCCAAGACGCCAGACGAGGCAAGAGAAAACCTCTGTCTGAATTTCGAATTGGATGATGTACAGGCTCGTGCGATTCTGGACCTGAGATTGCAAAAGCTGACAGGACTCGAAAGGGACAAAATCCATGATGACTATACCGAGTTGTGCAAAATGATAGAATGGTACAAGGAAGTATTGGCACAGGAGCCTTTGAGGATGAAAATAATCAAAGACGAACTGATTGAAATAAAAGCTTTGTACGGTGATGAGAGAAGGACTGAAATCGTTTATGCCTCAGAAGAATTTAATCCGGAAGATTTCTATGCCGATGAGGATATGGTGATTACAATTTCTCACATGGGATACATCAAACGAACACCGCTTACTGAATTCAGAACCCAATCAAGAGGTGGAATTGGTTCCAAAGGTTCCAGTACAAGAGATGAAGATTTTCTTGAGCACATGTTTATTGCCACCATGCACAACACGTTGCTCTTGTTTACTGAAAAAGGAAAATGTTTCTGGCTGAAAGTTTATGAGATTCCGGAAGGTACTAAAATATCCAAAGGCAGGGCAATCCAAAATCTGATCAGTATTGAACCTGATGACCAGGTTAGAGCCTATATCAATGTGAAGTCATTGAAGGACGAAGAGTACATCAACAACAATTTTATCATTCTTTGTACTAAAAAGGGAACTATCAAGAAGACATCCCTTGAAGCTTATTCTCGTCCCAGACAAAATGGTGTCAATGCCATCACCATTAGGGAGAACGACCAATTGTTGGAAGCAAGACTAACAAATGGTGAAAATGAGATGATGCTGGCTGTTAAATCGGGTAAGGCTATACGTTTTCACGAAAGTCATGCCCGTGCCATTGGAAGAACAGCCTCTGGCGTAAGAGGAATCACCTTGGGAAGTGAAAGTGATGAACTGGTAGGGATGGTATGTGTTGAGAATGAAGAAGATGATATTCTGGTAGTTTCCGAACATGGTTATGGTAAAAGATCCAAGATTGGAGATTACCGCGTGACCAATAGGGGAGGGAAAGGGGTGAAAACCATCAATGTTACTGAAAAAACGGGGGCACTTGTTTCTATCAAGAATGTGACAGATGGGGATGACCTGATGATTATTACAGAGGCAGGCGTCACCATCAGACTCCCGGTAGGAGAAATCAGAATGACAGGAAGAGCCGCTCAAGGGGTTAAATTGATTAACTTAAGGGAGGATGATCGGATTGCTTCCGTTGCAAGAGTTGAAATTACAGAAATAGAAGAGGTTATAAATGAAGTAGATACCGATATTGCAGAAAACGCATTAGGCGAAAGTCAAGATGAAGATAATCTCAATTAATTAATAATTTAAATCAAAAATTGTCCGTAATGAAAAAGATTCTTTTAGTAGTGATCCTGCTCTCAGTAAACGGTTTTTTGTTTGCTCAAAAGGGAAAAGTCAGCAGTGCGATGTCATACAAAGAGAGTGGTAAGTTAGACAAAGCATGGGAAGCAATTCAGGAAGCCATCAATCCGGCCAATCCTAAATCAGAAAAGTCGATCAACTGGACTGATACATGGGAGACAAGAGGAGAAATCCTGGAGGCAATTTACAAGTCAAAGGATGAAAATTACAAAAAGCTCGTTGAGAATCCGCTCGAAGAAGCCTATAAATCATTCATGAAAGCAGTTGAGTTGGATCCAAAAGGAGGATCACCTGCAATGAAAATTAAGTTGTTAAGTAGTTTCATCCCGACTCTTTCAAATGCTGCGATTGAAGCCTTTCAAGCCCAAAAGTATGTCCAGTCGAGTGATTATTTTGAAAAAGTGCTCAACATTGAAGCAACGCCGCTTTTCAAAGCAGATAATCCATTGGACACTGCCATCATGTACAACACAGGATTGGCTTCGATGAATGCCAAACAATTTGACAAAGCCATCAAATATTTTACACTGACAGCACAAAACGGATACAATCCTGGTTCATCTTATTCACAGATAATCAGTGCCTACCAACAAAAAGGAGACACACTTGCATCTGTCAAGGTAATGAAAGAAGCTTTCGATAAATATCCGGAGGATCAAAGTATCTTGGTGCAACTGATTAATTATTACATCACTACAGGTAAGACAGAAGAGGCCATCAGCTATCTTGACAAAGCAATTGCCAAAGAGAAAGACAATCCTTCTTTTTACCTGGCCAAAGGAATTGCGCTGGATAAACTTGGCAGACAAGATGACGCAATAAAGGAATATGAACTTGCCTTGAAGGTAAAAGCGGATTATGCCGATGCTTATTACAACATTGGCGTTATCTATTTCAACCGTGGTGTGAAACAGTTGGATGTTGCCCAAGCTGTTCCGACCAACGAACAGGCAAAATTTGAAGCGGAGAAAAAGAAAGCAGATGATGAGTTTGCAAAGGCAGTTCCTTACCTTGAGAAGGCAGTGGAATACAATCCCAAAGATACTTACATCAAAGACCAGCTGAAGAATTTATACTATCGTTTGAAGATGATGGATAAATTCGAAAAGATGAACAAATAGGAGAAAGAAAGGAGTCAAATTTTGGCTCCTTTTTCTCCCCTTTTTCTATTTAACATAATATTAATTATAAGACAAATTACAGAATTGCCGAAAATATCAATCTTGAGTCAAACTCACATAAGATGAAGCACTTAAAACTTCAATTGCTCAAGTAATAAGGGTCTCAATTACAAAATCCTTGCAGTATAATCTGTATAATCGGTTACGATTGGTTCATATTGTTGGTGAAACAACGGAGAGGAAATAATAAAATCTGCTGTAGATCTGTTGGAAGCTGTCGGAATATTGTACATCACAGCAATTCTTAAGAGCGCTTTGACGTCAACATCATGCGGTTGTGGCTGCATGGGATCCCAGAAGAAAAAAAGCAGGTCTACATTTCCTTCACAGATCATGGAACCCAATTGTTGATCACCACCCAAAGGGCCGGATTTCAATCTTAAGACTTCAGGAGGAACTGCATCATTTTCCTTGCATTTCAGTCGCATGGTTTCATCCACCAATCTTCCTGTTGTTCCTGTACAGATCATGCTGTGTTGTGCCAGCTCTTTCCAGTTGTACCTGACCCATTCGACCATATCATGTTTTCTGTTGTCGTGGGCCACAATGGCGATCTTTTTTTTCGATTTCATTTTAAATTTCATTATTAATAAATTGATTATTAAATATATATCTTTTCGTTAAGATGACAGATTAAAAATTATCCACAAAATAGCTTCTTACAAGCTGCAAGTAATTTTTTGAGTACCTAAAATAGTCTTTGCTGATGGAAATATTGTCGTAACGCTCTAAATCATTTGATTTAATAATCGACTCAACAAGGTATTGATAATCAGGTGTTTCATGGTAATTTTTTAGCAATTTGACCAAAGTTGAAGAGGAGCCTCTCTCCCATCGTTTCTTTCGAAATTTTTCATAAGAAGTCAACCTGGCAGTGAAGTAATAGTAATGTTCAACGCATTGATATATATCGCGATAGCTTCTGACATACACTTCTGCCTGCGTTTCGGGATTAACGAATCTTTTTCGTTGCTCGTCGCTTGAAAATGACATGATTCCAAATGGATTGTTCGCTTTTGAGAATACTTTGGAAGTCCCCCAGCCTGATTCTAAGGCTGCCTGCGCCAACACAAGACTAACTGAATGTGGATACAACCTAATTTTAAGGTCTTTCAGAGAAGTTGCGTCATATTTTTCCATTAACTCTTTAAAAAACACTATGTCTTCTGTCCGTAGCGCTCTTTTGTTGACCATTCTGTTTTCTATGAACTCCAGATGGTTCAATTGGTCTATCAACCTATCTCGTTCAATGACAATTGCAGGCAGCATCAAATTGATGAACACATTTTTCCTAAGAGCTTCCGGGATTGTATCACAATCCAGGATTCCATTGTATTTAATTGGGATTAAGGTTGTTTGGTCTTGAATTTGTATGGATTTTAAACCGTTCACATCCACCTCTTTTAATTTAATGTGAAATTCAGGATAGATGTAATTGTAAGAAGAAAGTTCATTGAAGACGACATAAACAATTCCTACCAATAAGATCAGGAAAATGACTTTGACTGATTTAATCATGAAAAATAACGAGCTTTTGTGAGCTTTTCAGTTGACAAAGGTACGAAATTTTTGTGAACCGACTCAGTTAAACTCAACTGCTAATTGCTTGGACCATTGAAGGATCCTTCCATCCGTCAGTTTTGATTGATTTTCCTGATCCAGCAACAATCCTGATAAGACATTGTTTTTTAATGCTTTAGAAGATTCAAATGAATATCCTTCAGGAGATGTTGTACCAATGATCTTGGCACCTCTCTTTTCGAAGAAATCGCTCAAAATACCTATCGCATCGCAGAAATTTTCAGGATAATTCTTCTGATCTCCCAATCCAAAAAAAGCAATTTTCACCGACTGGAAATCTAAATTCATCAGCGATGGCAACATTTCATCCCAATAGTTTGGCAATTCGCCATCAAACCAGGTAGGTACACTAAGAATTAGACCATCAAAGGCTAAAAAATCTGCACCACTGCAACTCTCGGCATTAAGTTTCTCGATTTGAAATTCTTTGATACTATCTGCTATTTTGCCAGCAATCTTGGCAGACTTGACAGAATTAAAGCTGTAAACAATGGCAATTTTTTTCATCGTGTTAATATTTTAGCAACGAAATCGCTGCTTCATAAATCTTACTTTCATTGGGCAAAATCGCAGATTCAAGAATTCTGTTGAAACCTACCGGCGTAAATTCTGAACCCACCCTGCGAATTGGCGCATCAAGAAATTCGAAAGCCTCTTCGCTGACAATAGAGGCCAACTCTCCTCCAAATCCACCAAAAATTTTGTCTTCATGAACCACCAGCACTCGTCCGGTCTTCTTAACTGATTTCAAAATTCCCTCCTTGTCGAGTGGAATCAATGAACGTATATCAACGACTTCAACCTCGTAACCTTCCAAAGCTAACTTTTCAGCACACAGGAGTGACAAATGGGTTGTATTGCCATAGGTGATGATACTTAGATCTGTACCTGTTCTTCTTACCCTGCATTTTCCAAAAGGCACCTCAAAATCATCTGGAACTTCGGCCGCTGCTGTAGGTGAATTGTACAATGCCTTTGGCTCCAGAAAAAGAGTTGGACCTTCAGAACGGAGTGAAGTTCTGAGCAAACCAGCCGCGTCATCTGCAAAAGAGGGATAGACGATTCGGATACCAGGAAAGCAGGCAAGTGAACCCTCTATGGTCTGGGAGTGGTAGAGTCCTCCTCCTATATATCCGCCCGAAGCCAGGCGAATGGTAACATTTGGTGCAAATTGACCATTTGTTCGCCAATATTCATGGGTCATTTCTACAAATTGTTCCATGGCTGGCCAGAAATAATCTGCAAATTCGGCACCTTCTACAACTATTCGGATGTTCTTGTTGTAACGGGACATACCATTGGCAGTGCCTGTGATAAAATCTTCAGCAATTGGACCATTGAAAACACGCTCTCTCCCAAATTCTTTTTGCAATCCTTTAGAGACATTAAATATTCCACCTTTCTCTTTGTTGGCAATGTCCTGACCCCATATAAAAGTGTCTGCATTAAGCTTAAATTCAGTCTTAAGGGTCTCATTGATAGCTTCAATCAATTTTTTCTTTGTACCACTTTCAACGTCCAATTGAATCCCGTCCGGATATTTGGTGGTTTGATAGGCTTTGGCGTAAACAAATTCATGAATACTTTTTGGGTCAGGATCAGGAGATTGCAATGCAAACTGATGGGCCTGTTTTACCTCCTCCCTGGCTTTTTCATCAATCTTATCAATTTCATCCTGTGTCAATCGTTCATACCTCAAAAGCAATCGTCGGAACTTGGATAACGGATCATATTCTCTTACATAATTCAATTCTACCTCGTTACGGTAAAGGTCATGTCTGTCGGAATTGGAGTGTGAATGAATCCGAATGCAATTTGCCTGAACTATGCAAGGTTTTTGGTTCTGAATCACCCAATCTTTTGCCTCAGTCATGGCATTCATTGAATCGAACACATCTTTTCCATTGCAATGAATGACTCTTAAATTCTTAAATCCCAAGAAGTTATTAGCGACTTTGCGATTGGCGGTCTGATCTTTTTTTGGAACAGAGATACCATAACCATTGTCCTGAAAGACAAATATGACTGGCAATTGCTCCGTCGAAGCCCCATTGATTGCTTCATAAACATAGCCTTCGCTGACGGATGATTCGCCTTGTGAACTTATAGCCACCCCCTGACCATGGTAATATTTTATTGCACGTCCTACTCCGGCGGCATGAAGTGTGTGATTCCCTGTACTCGATGAAACATTGTGTATGTTCCAGGCAGGTTTGCCAAAATGGTTGGACATGTGACGCCCACCTGAATTTACATCGTTAGCCTTTGAAATTCCATTGGTGATGATCTCTTCTGGAGTGAGCCCTGCCGAAAGATTGGTTAATAAATCGCGATAATAGGGAAAAAGATGGTCGTTTTCCCTGTTGAAAATTTGCCCGATTGCGAGTTGGATGCCATCATGACCTGCATATGGTGCATGGTAAGACCATCCTATTGCCTGCTTAAGGTAATTGGGGGCCTTTTCATCGAGCATTCTGCCCAATGTCATCAGATGATACCAATTTTCGAGCGTGGATTTTTCAGTAGTTAAAATAGTGAACTTATTGTCTACAGTCAGATCATGTAAATTACTCATATATAATTCAATATCTAATTTCAATTAAATAGATCGTTTGGGATCAAAATCCTCAATCAAATCCGCTATACGACGCAAAAATTTGCCACCAAGCATGCCATCTACGACCCTATGATCGTATGAGAGCGAAAGAAAGACCTTGTGTCGGACGACTATCGCATCTCCAGTGATGGTTTCTATGACGGCAGGCTTCTTTTCGATGGTTCCAATTGCCAAAATGGCAACCTGAGGCTGGTTGATGATAGGAGTTCCCATCGAATTTCCAAACGACCCAAAATTGGTGATGGTAAAAGTCCCTCCCTGAAGTTGATCGGGACTTAATTTTTCTTGTCTTCCAGCTTCAGCAAATTGATTGATCTCTTTGGTGATGCCCTGTAAATTTTTGGAATCAGCATCGCGGATCACGGGCACCATTAAATTTCCACTATTGGTTGCAACTGCGATGCCAATGTTGATGTTTTTTCTCAAAATAATGCGGTCACCATCCACCGAGCTGTTGATCATTCTGAATTCGTTCAAAGCTTTGGCAACTGCCTCGGTAAAAAAAGGTAAAAAAGTCAGTTTTTCGCCATATTTGGTCAGAAATAGGTCTTTGGAACGATTGCGCCATATAACCATTTCAGTGGCATCAGCTTCCACAAATGAGGTTACATGAGGTGCTGTATGCTTTGAAAGCACCATGTGATTGGCAATTAGCTTTCTAATGCGGTCCATCTCCAAAATGGTGTCTCCGGCACCAAGAGATACAGATACTTTGGGCAATTTAAGCACGTCCGCTTGTGGATTGTCCTGGATGTTTTCGGTTAAAGCATGTAGCGAAGGGGTCTTCTCTATATTGCGTTGCCTCTCTTCGATGTACCGAATGAGGTCATTTTTCTGCAACCGTCCACCGATGCCATTTCCTTCGAGAAGCTCCAACTCATCCATGGAAATACCTTCCTTTTTTGCCATATTTTTAACAAGTGGCGAGTAAAATCTTTCACTTGTAAAAATTTCTGCAGATTTGGTCGAAGAATTCGCCTCGTTTGATGGTTGGGTAAATGGCAATGATTCAACCTTAATGGTTACAGAATCGGATGATTTACCATTTAAATCAATAACCATGGCTACTTTGCCAACTGCCAAAACCTCATCTATGTTACAAGATATGGATTTGACAGTTCCTGAAACAGGGGATGGAATTTCAGAATCAACTTTGTCGGTTGCGACTTCAAACAAAAGATCATCCTCTTGAACTACATCTCCCACTTTTACGAAAAGCTTGGTAATTGTTGCTTCCTGAATACTTTCGCCCAATTTGGGAATCAATACCTCAAATTCAGTCATAAAAAATACAATTATATGATACCATGAATTACCCCAAAGTTACATCAACAATTGTGAAATAAATTGTGGAAATTCTGTTTGGTCATTGAAAAACAATTAATTAACAATTGAAGGAGATTTATTTCTATTGCCCTCCGAAATCTATACGCAACATTTTAAAGAAAGTAACACCACAATTTTTAAAAGTAGGGTTAATTATTTATTTTGGAAAAAAATCAAAGAGGTTATAGTCAGGCCATTGATTGATTTTTTTTAACACAGTAGACATGGCTCTATCCATTTCAATTGCCAAATGTGGTCCTTTGTAGTTGCTTGTGTTTGTGATCATGACCCAGGAGATACCATTTGGTTGTCTTTTAACAAGTACCGAAGACCCGGGAAGAGTTCCTGTTCTCCACCATTCGCCGTTTTCGTTGGTACTTCTCCATCCGAGAGGATCAAGGCCATTCTCATCTACATGTGTCATTTCAGCAATACTTTTCGTCGTGAGAATATCTTTTATCCGGTTGTCAGCGTCAATGACAACCAAGAGCTTCATCAAATCAACAGGAGAAGCAATCCAACCGCCTGCAGAGCCCAAAAGGACCATGTTCGTGCTTCCATATACCTTGGGCACCATTCTTCCCGATCCATCGAACGCTTCGACCATTTCAGCATCTTCGGGCTGGTAATATTTCACCTCATCCAATAATTTTTCGTTAAAAAAACTACCGCCCAACTGCATGTCATAAATATGAGCAGGTTTCAGTACAAATTCTTTGACATATTTTTCATAGCTCATCTTAGATACCCTTGCTACCACTTCGCCAAGGAGCATGTATCCAAGATTTGAATAAGCACTCGCTGATCCGGGTTCAAAATGCAATCTTTTTGAGGTGACAAACTTTATATAGGATACTATATCAAGTGGCAGTGGATCTCCTGTCTGTTCAGAAACAATCTTTGGTAGAAAAGCAATGTCGCCATATCTTTGCGTCCATCCTCCCGAATGGCTCAAAAGATGACGCACTGTGATGTTTTCCAGACGATTATCCTTTATAACACCATTTTTTTCATCGTTGAGAATACCAAATTTGCCAAAGACTCTACTTTCCAGTGTAATTTTTCCATTCTCGACAAGTTTCATAATGGCAACTGCCGTAATTAGTTTGGAGACACTTGCGATCCTGAAGAGTTGTTCCGGGGAGGCAGAAATCTTAGATTCTACATCAGCGTAGCCATATCCTTTTGCAAAAATTAATTTCTCGTCTTTTACCACGGCAACCGCAAGGCCCTTCAGTGAATTTTGTTCCCTGAAGCGTTCAAAGCTTCTATCCAGTAAATCAGTATTCTCAGATGCTATTATCCTTTTAATAATTAACTTGTTGATTTTTGGGTTTTCCAGAAGAGCTACACCGCTTTTGTATTTTACGGGGTGAAAATCACAAAGTGCAGGAACGAAAACCAATATAAATATTACAACTGTGAATCTTATTGAATTGCGGAACATGCGAAATATGTTACATATGTTAACAAATAGAAAGAAGTGGAACATTCAATATATTACAATTGTAAATTACCTACAATGTCTTTGATTGATTTAAAATTATGTCTGTCGAGATAGCTGTCAATACCTGAAATGACGAGTTGGGTCACAGTCGGATCTATAAAGTTGGCTGTACCTATTTGAATGGCAGAAGAGCCTGCCAGAAAAAACTCTATTGCATCTGTAGCTGTCATGATTCCACCCATCCCAACAACCGGGATTTTTACGGCATTGTAAACCTGCCAAACCATTCTAAGTGCAATGGGCTTGATGGCAGGTCCTGACAATCCTCCTGTAACCGTTGAAAGCACTGGTTTCCTGCTTTCTGCATGAATAGCCATTGCAAGAATGGTATTGATCAAGGAAATACTATCAGCCCCGCTTCCTTCTACAACTCTTGCAACTTCAGCAATATCTGTCACATTGGGGGAAAGCTTTACCATCAGATGTTTCTGATAAACTTTTCTAACCGATTTAACAACAGCCTCCGCTGCCGGACAACTGGTTCCAAATGCCATTCCACCCTCTTTTACATTGGGGCAGGAAATATTGAGTTCGATGCCAGAAATATGCGGCAAATCATTAATTTGGGCAGCACATGCCACGTATTCTTCAACAGTTGAGCCGGAAACATTTACCAATATATTCGTTTTGAACTGGAGAAGCCGGGGATAGATGTAATCTATAAAATAATTAATCCCACCATTTTGTAATCCCACTGCATTCAGCATTCCGGAAGGGGTTTCTGCCATTCTGGGATACGCATTACCCTGACGGGGATTTAGAGTAGTTCCTTTTACAACGAACCCGCCCAACGTATCCACGTCAATAAAATCACAGAACTCAGTCCCGTATCCAAATGTACCAGAAGCTGTTAGAACGGGATTTTTAAGATTAAGTCCCGCAATATCGATACTTAATTCTGCCATTTTAATTGTTTTATATCAAACACTGGCCCCTCAGTGCAAACACACTTGTGTCCATCAGTTGTATTGGTGACGCAACAAAGACAGACGCCAAAGCCACAAGCCATCGTATTTTCCAATGAAACTTCACAATTGATGTTGTTATTTCGTGCAAATTTCGCAACTGCTTTCATCATTGGCTCAGGTCCGCAGGTAAATATCTGGTCAATCTTACTACCCGTTTCGTTCAGGAGGTAATGATCGGTAACAAAACCTTTCGTTCCATGAGTCCCATCTTCAGTGGTTGTGTGTACAGTTCCGAAATTTGAAAAGACGCCAAGTTCGACCAGATCCTCCTTACTTTTGGCACCAAGCAAAATATCCACATGATGACCGTTTTTAGACAGCTGCACCGCCAAAAGCATCAATGCGGCCACGCCAACTCCTCCGCCAATGAGCAAACTATTTGATTTTTGATCAGGTATTGTGAAGCCATTACCCAATGGGAAGATAACGCTCAACGAATCACCAGCCAAACTTTTGGCCAACGACCTTGTCCCTTCACCGACAGCCTTTATTAGAAAAGAGACCGTATTACATTTGTAATCTACATCGTAAATAGAAAATGGTCGTCTCAGGAAGATACCGGGAGATTTATCTGCAAGAATATTAGCGAACTGTCCTGGAATAATTCCTTCCAGATCTGCTTCTGACTTTAAAACCAGTAGTGTTTGATCTTTGTTTAATTGTTGGTTGGAAATTACAACTAAATTATTTATGTATTTTTTCATTATTGTACACCATATTAGCAATAAATCAACAAGTTAGACCGTCTCCGAATTAATTTTAGTCTAAATTGCATTCCCCTTTTAGGTTGCACAAATATAGCCAAAATGGATTAAGTCGGTTTGTAGCACTTAAAAGTTTTGTCTTTATAGAAGAAAAGAATCTGCTCTATTTCCTTTTCGTGATCAGAAACAACAGCAGATGATACAATCTTTTTGGGCTCATCGACCAAAGTGTGTGACCCAATCAATACGTCCAAAGGAAGGCTTTCAGTCTGACCAACATCGCCAGGATTAGCAGCCGGATTCACCTTTTCAGCATGGTCTGATTGAATTGGAACATCCAAAAAAGCTTCTAACTTCTCAGTATGGTTAGCAATCTGTTTGAGATCATTCTTCGAATAAAATTCGGGTTCCGACAAGGATTCCTTAGGCGCCTCATTGGTCGAAACAGATTCTTTCAGCTTATTTTCTTGTAAGGAAAGATTCATGGCTCCATCACCAATTAATAGCCATCTTGAATTTACAACGGGATAAGCCTGCAGCATTTTCTGAATGAATGCAGCACTGGGATGATTGCGCCCGTTTAAAATATGAGACATACTGGATCTTTGCACACCAATCTTATCGGCAAATTCGGCTGGGGAAATTCCCTCAGATGTTAAAAATCTCAATATTCGGTCTTTCATAATTGCTGTTTAATCTTTGAATCAATAGATAGAAAATATGCTCTCTTTTGGTGCTTGCTGTCTTGTCGAAACATACAAAAATTCACACTTATCTTTGTCAGTACAAATGTAACAATTCTATTTTACAAATAGCAATACCGCCCATTTCGATATGAGTACATATGTAATTTGTTGTTAAGTTACATTTGTATCTTTATTTTGTTGTACTGCTTCCTATTGACCTGCATCATTGTTAAACAAATTATGCAATAAAAAATATTAACGTACTGATTTATAATAATTTGTTGTAATAATTTTATGAAATTTAGATTTATTTACTTGATAATACACAAATGTAATTCATAATTATTAAGTATATGTTTACAATACTCTTTTAATGTACTGATAATTACTACTCTAAAATTGATATTTTGCACATGTTTTGTACGCTTTTCACAATCAATATTGGCTGCCAAAAGTAAATTATTTCAAAATTTGAAATAATTTGGTTAAAAAAAATCTTTTTGATTCAAGTGATTTAGAATCTCCTGTGGGCTACATTCCTCTTAGGTTAACTGAAAGAATGAATTCTGAAGAGAAAGTTTTTGTGCCAAAAAGGAATGACTCCCTCACTCCCAATTTCACTGGTGCAATAAAACGCAGGAAGTGACATTCACTCAATAATTCGGCACCAGTCGAACTCATCACCTTTGTAATTACTTCGTTACCTGTGGACGTAGGCAGAGAAACTTTTGCGAAATCATAATGTATCCGCATGGTAATCCTCTTCAAATAGTAGAGATGCCAGATACGCCAATCGGGTGATACCAAAGGCAGCACATAATCGCTTCTAAATGTAAAAAGTTGATTGTTTTCTAAAGTCGTATAGCCTCTGGGATAGTAGATTAAGTCACCAAAATTGGAGTTGACAGAATTTTTTATTTGGTAACCCGAATAAAGTTGAAGACCATGATTTACATGTAGTCCAGGTAGGTATAGCGTTCCTTGTGCAGCAAATAAGTTACCCAGTTTTTTATCTCCCAAAGGGGTATGTCTATACTGGATATCAATCATCTGACCCCATTTTGACTGAATATCACGCAGACTCTTTTGCAATAAATTGTGCGCATAGATCCGGTACGTAAAGGGAATGTAGCTTCCTCTGAAAATCATGGATGGTGTAGAAGCATCCTGCCAGCGGTAGGTATATCCAAATTGTATTTCTGGTTCAACCATTCGGTACATTTTTCCGTGAGAAAAATCGAGCGGAATGGCTGCATCCAGCCTTATGTTCATGATTTTTTGGACGTAGGGAATGGCAACAGTATCCTGACTAATCAGCGTATTGTGGGAATTGAAATGTTTGTTGATTTGATAATATTTTGAATTTTCCTTTCCGAAATCGCCATAAATTCTAAAAATGGGATACCATCCAGCATATTCAAATTTTCCAATCCACTTTCCAGCACGATTGTAGGATGAATAATCATATCCCAATTGTGTTATTGCTGTAGTTAGCTTATTTTGAGATATTACAGAAAATCCATTGTTAATAACCGATTGATCTGGATCAATATAGACAGGAGACCAACTGTGAACATTAAATAAATTTCTGGTCTTTGGGTATTTCTTGCTTTCATAATTGAGCGAATCCTTGATGGCAAAGTCAATTCGTCTGCTTTCCTGGGCAGTTAGGATGTCAGCCAAAGAATCTTTGTATTTTTTGAGCTTTTCAATGGCCTCCCAATGAAGCGTAGAAACCTCTTTCTTGCCTATCTTAAAGCCATTCGATGAATAATCTGCGAAAAGCAATGTTCTGCCATCCGGTGAGCATTGAAGGTCGGTTATTCCATATTTGGCGGTTAAAATGCGATAATTCATCGAAGTTTGTAGGTTTATGGCAAATACCTCTTCTTTCCCGCAAAAATCAGAGGTATAAAAAAGGTGATTTCCGTTTTGGATTGGCTTTTTAATCACTCCAAAGGTTGGTTCAGTCAGGAGGGTAATATCTCGCGAAGTCAGATTTAACTTATAGATTGACTTTCCTTTACCGCTTAGCCCGATGAAAAATATTAAATTCTGATCAGTTGACCATGAAGGAGTGAAAAGTGCCTGCGATTCTGGCATTTTAAATTCATCTGTCATCTGAAAATTACGGCTATTCATGACCACTATGCTACATTGGTTTAGGTCGTCGTATTTGACAGTGGCAATCAATTCACCATCAGGTGAAATCGCTGGAGCAAAAAGTTTCTCTTCGAAGAGATTTTCTTGAAGGTTTCCACTTCTAACATCCAAAATGCGCATGAGTGATCTCTCTTTGTGCATCCATCGATGATCCGTTTTTGATTCTATCCAAACCAATCTACCTCCCGTATAACCAACTGATTCTGTTTGAATTGAACCTGGAGTAAATCGTGCTTTTTCTTGTTGATGGTTGTTAATTAACACAAATTGAGGAATCTTCTCCAACGTTGATTTCAAAGCCAGAAAGGTAGTATCTGAAACAAAATTTGGATATCTGTAAGAAGCGTAGTCTTTAGAAATTTTAAGGAGAGGTATTTCAATAGTGCCTGAGTCAACATAAGAATTGAATTCAAAAGATTTGGATTGCATCAAGTTCTTCATCATGTCTGTGTAATGCTCATCCTGGGTCTTTCCAGTAAACTTTGTCAATCCTTTCCTTAAAGAGTTCAATCTGAGAGGATTTCGGGCAATATAACCAAGAACTTTTCCCCATACATCTCCGCTGTTTTCGCTTCTTATTTTCGAAACCATCTGATATCCAAGTTGATAATAGTCAGGTAGGTAATCCTTGAAGGATCCAAGATAGGCCTTATCGAAGCTATAGATCCCCTTCTCATCTGCCTGAGCCTTTAATTCCATTGAAAATGAGGATAATCTCCCTCTACCGCTGTTGCTCAGGGCGGTCTCTGTGACAACTGCATCACCTTCCAAAAACCAAAAAGGCAAATAAGCACCAACAACAATGGATGCAGCCTGTTCTCCGAATAAAATTCTAAACAAGGCAGGAAGCTCTGATTCAATTTTATCTATTTGAACATGATGTCTTAACTCATGAATGGCAAGTTGTTGAATCCATTCCTGCGAATAACTATCCTGACCCGGTGTAGGATACAATTCTACCCGTGAAGGCGACCAGGCTACGAAACCATTCGATTTCTGGGTCTTGGAATGAAGAATAACAGAGATTTTCTTGGGTAAATGCAGCAATGTTGTACCCGTAATTTGGTAAGCTTTTTCAAAAATATGTGCCACATGCTGGGCGGCTTTATCATAGTCGGAAGGATAAATAATTTGAAAATGAGAGGTTTGAATTTGTTTCCATTTGACTTCAGCTGGATCCTGTCCAACAACAAAATATTGTCCATTAGACATATACGGAGCCAAGAGGAGACAAAAGAAAGTCAATAGTGACTTCTGTGATTCAAAGATTTTTTGCATGCATCTTATTCAATTAGGCAAATTCCTGCAAAGGCAGACATTGCAGGATGAACCATTCCAAAATTGTACGATCTTCAAGCAGTGGGGCAATTTTCGTACGAAGATTTTCATGGTAATGATTGATCCAGTCTATTTCAATTTTTGTAAGTAATTCAATATTGATTAGTTTTCTTTCCAACGGACAAAGTGTAAGCGTTTCAAAACAAAGAAAGTTCCCAAATTCACCAGTCGAATGTCGCTTGCAAAGAATGAGATTCTCTATTCGTATACCATATTCACCTTCCCTATAAATACCAGGTTCATTGGACAATACATTCCCCTCACGGATTGGTTCATTGTTATATTCAGTTCTGATGCTCATTGGACCTTCGTGTACCGACAGAAAGTAGCCAACCCCATGGCCAGTTCCATGGCCATAATTTAATCCTCTATCCCATAATGGTTTACGTGCAATTGCATCTAGCGAATAACCTTTTGTTCCTGCCGGAAATACAGCAGTCGCTAAGGCGATGTGGGCTTTTAAGCAGGTTGTATAATCCTCTTTCTGCTTTTTTGAGACCGAACCCAGGGCGATGGTTCTTGTGATATCAGTAGTGCCATCCAAATATTGCCCACCAGAGTCAATTAGCAATAAATTATCTGGTTCAATTATCCTATTTGATTGATCAGTAGCATGATAGTGAATTATTGCCCCATGGGACCCCGAACCAACGATTGGATGAAAACTATCTCCTTTGAAAAACGATTGTTTGGACCTAAACTCATTCAGTTTGTTTCCTACAGCTATTTCTGTGACATTTCCCTTGTGAATAGTTTGACCAATCCAATACAAAGCCTGAACCATAGCCACTCCATCTTTTGCGAGTGCATTCTTGAGATTGAATACTTCTTGTGGTTCTTTAACTGCCTTTAAATGAGTTACAATAGAAAGAGAACTGTCAATGATATTTGATTTGTTAAGTTGCTTTGGAATCAAAGAATTGGTGCGAACAGGATCGATTTGTACTCTTTTGCCATTTATTCGCGCCAAAAACTTAAAATAGTAATCGTAAGAAAAGACACTTATGCCATCTTTTTCGAGTAAATCTTTCAATTCACTGGAAAGTTGTGCCGGATCAACAAAAAGACAAGCATCATCATGGTCCAGATAAGCGTATGCAGTAAAAATTGGTGTATAGGTTATCTCATCACTTCTAAGGTTAAACAGCCAGGCAATGTCATCAAGCATGGTAATTGTTGTCGAATCAAGATTCTTTAAAATAAGTTGATTCCTAACCATATTGATCTTTTCAGATCTTGATTTGCCGGCAAAATTAACGGGATAATCATAACATGATGAATATTGGTGAATTGGTCGATCTTTCCAAAATGGGGATACCAGATCGTAGGCTAAGGTTAAGTACATGCCATTCGCATTCAATTTCGATTCAATTTGGGCTGCTTCCGCCGTTGAAATTGTCAAACCATCCACACCCAAAGTACTACCTGCTTCAAGGTTACCCAGGATCCAATCGTCTATCGAGATGGCTTCCGGTACCCGTTCTTTCATCAAAATGATTTCTGTACCTTCCAATTCAATAGAAGCCTGTAAAAAGTACCTGGTATCTGTCCAAAGCATTATTTTGTCGGATGTGACAAGTACTTTGCCATAAGATCCTGTAAATCCTGTTGCCCATTCTCGTGTTTTCCAATATGCAGGTACATATTCGCTCAAATGAGGGTCAGTTCCTGTGACCAGATAAGCATCCAAATTGTTGGCGATCATGGAAGATCGCAAGGAATCTACTGTATTGGAAACTGTCATTAATAATTTATAATTTGTTAATAGTTAAATTCATAGTAAATAGAACTGAATAATTTGTTTCATACTTTCAGAACATAAATCGTTCAAATCTATCTTTTCTGGTTTGTGAAATTCAACAGATGCTACGTCATCGCCTGCTTTTAAATGAGCCATGCTTTCAGTCTCACACAGAAAGGCCAAATCAATGGTTGGCACCACAAAATTTGAATATGGATATAAATTTGGAAATGAAACCAGGTATTTCATCCGTGTAACATTTAAATTTAATTCTTCTTTAATCTCTCTAACGATTGCTTCTTCTGCTGTTTCCATTGGCTCAACAAAACCACCGGGAAGATCCAGCATTCCCAAGTTAGGTTCAACGGCACGCCTGGTTAACAAAATATCTCCTTGTTCATTGAAAATCAGACAAGCTACAGCGGCCGAATTGTTAATGAAATATTGAAAATGGCATGCTTCGCATTGGTACGACCTGCCATGGTTGTGGCTTTTAAAGCAATTGCTTCCGCATTTGGGACAGAAACCAAAGTATTGTAAAGCTTCCAAAATCATCTCTTAATATATTTCATGGCTTTCATCCATTCAATTGCCATAAACGGCCATTGATCATGGGCTTTTCCAGTTTTGTGCATGCCAAAACCATGTCCTCCCTCCTTGAAAATATGAAGCTCAGCCTGAATTCCCTCACGTTTTAAGGCTGTATAGTATTCTATGCTGTTGCGTGGTTTAACAGCAGAATCATCATCAGCAAGCGCTATGAAAGCAGGAGGTGTTTGGGATGTAACCTGCAATTCGTTGCAAAAATTCTGAATTAACTTCCAATCGGTAGTTTTCCCAATAAGATTTTCCCTTGATCCCATGTGCCCCCACTCCTCTTTGAAAGTTACAACGGGATAAAGTAAGATGGAGAAATCCGGACGGCAGCTGTATGTCTCAATGGCTTTTTTCGATTCCTTGTTGCCTGTATCAAAATGAGTTGACAAAGTTGATGCAAGATGACCACCGGCAGAGAAACCTGCGATACCCACCTTATCCTGGTGAATTGACCACTCTTCGCAGTGGGATCTGACAATTCTCATGGCTTGCTGCGCATCTTGTAGAGGTATTTCGGAATGTCCGAAAGGCAACCTGTATTTTAGTACAATTCCGGCTACCCCTTGTTTCTGTAAAAATTCAGCTACTTCATATCCTTCATGATCCATGGCTTCCATTCCATACCCACCACCGGGACAAATAATGACTGCTACTCCTGTATTAACTTCTTTGTCAGGTAAATAAACTGTCAAAGTAGGTTCTGAAACAAATCTTACACGCCTTCCTTCAAAGGTCTCCTCTGGTTTGGGAGACACGACAGGGCCCGGTGTTCCTTCTGGCCATAATTTCATAACACTTTGAGATTTTGATATTTGAAAAATAAAAATAAATACTAAAAGAAGAATGATGTTCTTTTTCATACGCTTTCGTTTGTGGGTTTACTTATTTATTAGACATACACATTCATGAATAAAGTTTAAAAATAATACAATATCATTGCAAAATTTGCAGAAATCAGTTTATTGCTTCTATAAATAGATTTTTCCTCTATTTTTGTATCTATGGATTTAAATTTACTTTGGAAGGGTGTCGTTACTGGACTGGCCGTGTCTATACCGCTTGGACCACTCGGAATCTTGTGCATCCAAAGAACTGTTAACAAAACCTGGAAAGCAGGCATTTTTTCTGGTATTGGAATAGCTGCAGCTGATACCATGTATGCCTTTATCGCTGGTTTTAGCTTGTCTATCATTATTGATTTTATCCGTCAATATGAATTGTATTTTAAATTGGTAGGTTTATTTGTATTGATATTGTTGGGCATTTACATTTTTAGATCAAATCCTACCAAACAAATACAGGGATACAAAAGAAGAGGTCCTTCACACCTTCAGGATTTTCTCACTACTTTTCTTGTAACATTGTCTAACCCACTCTCTGTCTTTGTATTCATTGCCATTTTTACAAGTTACAGCATTGTACTTCAATTTTCTCATCCATTGGAAGCAATGTTGACAATAGGAGGAATCTTTATAGGAGCTTCAGGGTGGTGGATTTCGGTAACTGGGCTCGCACATTTCTTTAGGCATAAATTCACCATCAATGCTTTGTATTGGGCCTATCGGGTAATAGGTCTGGGCGTGATATTGATTGCTGTAGTATTTTTTATCTACCTGCAAACCAGCGGAATATAATTGAAGAAAATTAGTTACGCCAACATTTCCTGATCAATTCGTACTATTTTTTAGATTCAGTGGTGAATCATGTTCCTTGGCCATAAGTCTGTATGTAAGGCGATCCAACAACAATGGAAAAAATTTACTAAGAAAGACAGATAACTTTCCCTCTTTAAAAGTTAAAACCAATGATCTCTCTCTTTTTCGAATTGAATTGGCAATCAAAAAGGCACATGCTTCTGCACGCATCATTTTTTCCTCTTTTCGTGGCGTCTCTCCCTGAGGAGTTCCGTTAGCAGTTAAAGCAGATTTTCTAATCTCGGATGCTGTAAATCCGGGTGCGGCAACCAAAACATGCAAACCTGTGTACAAATTTTCAAGACGTATTGTATCAAGAAAACCTCTAACTGCAAATTTAGATGCCGAATATGCTGACCTGGCTGGCAATCCTACATGACCTGCCACTGAAATGATACCCACCAATGAACCCTTGGATTCAATTAGATAGGGCAATGCATATTTTGTGCAATAGACTGTCCCATAAAAATTAACATCCATTACTTTCTTAAAGCTCTCTATTTCAAAATTATCAAAGAGAGCCCGCATCGACAAACCAGCATTATTTATCAATATATCAATTTTGCCAAAAACTTTAATTGTTTTGGCTATCAGATTCATACAGTCATTTTCAATGGTTACATCAGTTTGAACAATCAATATATTTGCATTTGGCAACTCATTTTTAAGTTCATTTAATTGGTGAATTCGTCTTGCGGCAAGTGAAAGAGATGCTCCACGTTTGGCATATTCAATGGCGAGTGAACGACCAATTCCGGAGGACGCACCTGTTATAATAACGACTTTCCCTTTCATTTACAATAAGTTAAATGTTTCTTATGGTTGAATTGACTCCATGCCTCATTGTAAAATTACTTCTTTTTGCCACAATTTGATTAAAGCGATCTTTATTTTTTATATAGCACAGATAATCAGATACATATAATTATATGAATCATTTGACCTATTTTTTTCTATCCATATTGGGTGATTATAAAAAATGAGTTATCTTTGCAGTGCCTTTGAAAAACAAAGGAAAATCAAGGATGACTCAGTAGCTCAGCAGGTAGAGCACATCCCTTTTAAGGATGGGGTCCTGGGTTCGAGCCCCAGCTGGGTCACTTAATGCTCTGTAAATTAATTATTTACAGAGCATTTATTTTTACACAAGAATGGTTAAAAAAATCTTTTTGGCATTGATATGATCAGCCATGAAAAATCAATTTCCACTTTTACACCCTGGTTTTTTTAAAGCCAATAACTATTTTTAATGTATTGTGACCAATCTTGAATATTTTCCCAAAATATTCAATCACTGGTTCCAAATATTATTGATTTCAACGATTTTTTTGATTCCTGAATTCATTGAAAAATTAAATCAAATATTATTAGATTTGTTAAGGATCAAAAGATCTTTGAGATTATTGGATTATTTTGTTTGAAAGCAACGAAGGTTTGGAAATCGAGCTGAAAACACAATAGTATTGCAGCCATTAATTTTTCGATAAAACCAAAAAAACTAAAAGATAAATTACCCTTTAGGATTGCTACGCGACCTTTGTCGATAATCGGTTCGAAAATCTTTATTAAAATTTAAAAACTTACGATAAATGCATATGAAACCAATTTGCCTTCTCGTTTTATTTATGTTGTTTTCCGGGTGTCTTGTTGCACAACAGACTATTCCTACCCTCTCCTCCCCGGCTAATTCTTCAACTTTTTATGTGGGATCGAAAATTATCTTTTCATGGACTCCTGTTTCTGGGGCAACTTCTTATGATGTTGAATTCGACAGCGGATTAGGGATCTCATCTATATCGAATGTGGCAGAAACTACTACTCAGTGGGTATTGGTACCAACCAATATTGGTCCGCATACATGGCACGTAAGAGCGATATCTGCAGCAGGTGCTGCCTTGTGGTCTGCTTCCAGGTCCTTCACAGTCATTGGTATACCTTCCATTCCAACCACTACCTCCCCCGGCTCTGCATCAACCATATATTACGAAGCATCCACCACCTTTTCCTGGAATCCAGTAGCAAATGCGTCCAGTTATAAGGTTCAATTTGATGCAGAGACTCCTGTAATTGTTGCAGGTACCTCTTATACACGCTCTTTCAATATCGTAGGAGCTCACACATGGAAAGTACTTGCAACAAACGATGCCGGTGATAGCGACTGGAGTAATGTCAAGACTTTCAACCTCTCTCTGGGATCACCTACCTTGATGTCTCCTGCAAGCAATGCCATCTACTACATAGGAGCAACAATTAATTTCTCCTGGACTCCGGTATCTGGAGCAACCTCCTACGATGTTGAATTTGATGCTGGATTGGGAATTGCCTCCTTGTCAAATCTGACAGGAACGAGCATGACATGGATGGTTGGAGTAGCCAATATAGGGCCTCACAGCTGGCATGTACGCGCGAAAAGTGGTTCCACGGCAGCCCAATGGTCTGCTTCGAGATCCTTTACTGTTGCCGGATTACCCTCTACTCCCACGCTCGTAAATCCGGCTATCGGTACAGTTGTTTATTACGATGCATCCACTAACTTCATCTGGAACAATGTCCAAAATGCTACCAGTTATAAAATCCAGTTTGATGCTGAAACCCCTATCGTAGTGCCTGGGCCAAACTATACGAGCACCTTCAATACTTTGGGAAACCATACCTGGAGGGTACTGGCCTCCAATGCAGCCGGAGACAGCAACTGGAGTGGAGCGAGGACTTTCACTGTTTCCATAGCACCACCAAATTTATCATCTCCCAACAACGGAAATATCTTGTATGTTGGAACTACTGCTGATTTTACCTGGAACTCTGTCGCTGGGGCAACCTCTTATGATGTCGAGTTTGATTCAGGATTGGGTTATTCGGTATTAACAAATGTAACTGCAGAAATATTGTCCTTTAAATTGAACGATACCTACATCGGACAGCATTCCTGGCACGTAAGGGCCTGGATTGGCTTGGCTTCAGGCCCTTGGTCGCAATCCAGAAATTTCACCGTTGTAGGACTTCCGTCCATTCCAACTGTCATCGCTCCTGTGAACGAATCAGTTCTTGCCTATAGCGCATCTACAAGTTTTTCCTGGACCCCAGTTCAGAGTGCTACTGCCTACCAGATTCAGTTCGACTCAGAAGTCCCAATCATTGTATCAGGTGCATCTTATACCCGAACATTCAATATACTTGGTAATCATACCTGGAAGGTGTTGGCAACCAATGCCGCAGGTAATAGCGATTGGAGTCCGATAAGTTCCTTTACGGTATCTCTTGCCATACCTGCACCATCATCTCCCGCTAATGCTGCCAATTTCTTTGTTGGATCAACCGTAAATTTTTCCTGGACTCCAGTAAATGGTGCAACCTCATACGACGTAGAGTTTGATGCTGGTCTTGGCTATGTTTCGATTGTAAATGTTGCTGGATTAAGCATGACTTGGCTTCTCGATGCTACAAAATCCGGTCCTCATTCCTGGCATGTCCGCGCAAAAAATGGGACTTCCGCTGGACCTTGGTCTGCTGCAAGAACTTTTACAGTGGTAGGAATACCGGTGGCTCCTGTACCGACAACTCCCCCCGACAAATCAACGATCGGCTATGATGTTCAAACAAGTTTTAATTGGAATCCAGTTGCCAATGCAACAACCTATCAATTGCAATTCGATTCTGAATCACCGGTTGTCGTATCAGGAACAACTTATACCCGCTCTTTCACAACCGTAGGAAATCATACCTGGAAAGTTTTGGCTTCCAATGATGCGGGGAACAGCAGTTGGAGTATTGTGATGAATTTTGTTGTCGCTATTGGTACTCCAACTTTGTTAACGCCTGCTGATGCTGTCATCCAAATTGTTGGATCAAGTTTGAACTTCTCTTGGACCCAGGTGGCCGGAGCAACATCTTACGATATTGAGATGGATGCAGGCCAGTCAGGAGCTACGCTTGTCAATGTTGCAGTCTCAAATTTAACCTGGGTACCAACTGCATCCAATGCTGGAGCACATACCTGGCATGTCAGAGCCAAAAATGGGTCCAATGCTGGAACCTGGAGCTCCAGCCGTACCTTTACAATCATTGGTCTTCCTGCGATTCCTGCGACCGTAAATCCGGTCAATGGAGCTAACATTTTATACGGTATTTCTACGAATTTCACATGGCTCGCAGTCCCTGGAGCAACAAGCTATAAAATTCAATTTGATACAGAAACTGCAATAACCGTAAATGGTACTTCCTATTCACGTAATTTCACTGTTTTAGGCAATCATACCTGGCAGGTTTCTGCAATTAATTTAGCAGGAACAAGCGATTGGAGTGTTGCCAAGACTTTAACTGTCAATTTGGATACACCTCTGTTGGTTGCTCCGAATGATATTTCTAATCAGGTTGCCGGGGCTACACTATTATTAACCTGGACCTCAGTAGCAGGAGCTACATCATATGACGTTGAGTTAGATGCTGGATCGACCTCTTCAGTACTTTCAAATGTAAATGGGACCAATATGCCTGTTCAAGCTGCAAGTTTGAATGCAGGTCCACACACCTGGCATGTCAGGGCCAAAAATGGCACAACAGCGGGTCCATGGTCTTCGACAAGAACCTATGTTGTGGTCGTTTTACCCAATGTACCTACAACTGTAACTCCTGGAAATGGAACGACAATATTCTCTGATGTTGCCACTGTTTTTAGCTGGAACACTGTTACCAATGCAACTGGTTATCAAATTCAGTTTGACTCTGATGCCCCCGTCACGGTTAACAATTCTTCCTATACAAAATCTTTTAGCGCTCTTGGAAACCATACCTGGAAGGTGTTGGCCTCCAATGCTGCCGGATTCAGTGATTGGAGTACTGTCAAGACTTTTGTAGTTTCTCTTGGGATTCCATCGAATTTGGTTCCAGTGGATAAATTTAGTCAGTTGGTAGGTACGGCTATAAGTTTCTCCTGGTCACAGGTTTCAGGTGCTACATCTTATGATATAGAATTTGACGAGGGTTCAGGAATGGTGTCGTCCACCAACATTACCGCTACAAATATTAAATGGCAAACAGGCGATAACAACATTGGATCACACACATGGCACGTAAGGGCAAGAAATGGTTCCTCAACAGGTCCCTGGACAACTACCATGACCTTTTCAGTTGCTGCGCTTCCAATAATATTGACAAAACAGCTATTGATCACTCCCGATAATTCCTGGGATTTTGGAAATGTTACCATTGGTAATACCAACGAAAAGTCTTTCACATTGGAGAACAAAGGAAATTCGACTCTTGCAATCACCCTCCTATCTATAAAAGGAATCAGCGCAGATCAGTTCCTAATTACCAATCCAACCGGAACAAGCTTGGATATTCCGGCTGGAGGAACCCAACAATTGACAATTAAATTTAAACCTTCAACAACCGGTTTCAAAAGCGCTACGCTGGAGATAACCAACAATTCCGACAACATGTCTCCCACAAAATTGATCATGCTGAATGGAACCGGGACATTGCTTCCAACAAAAAACATGTTAATTAGTCCCGATGGCGTGATCAATTATGGAGATGTCACCACCAACAATGTCAATGACAGGGAAATTTCAGTTCAAAATAGCGGAACCTCAGTTTTGAGCATATCAGATCTCACATTGAGTGGAGCAAATGCCGATCAGTTTAGTGTCGTAAGTCCCTCGGGAAAATCATTTGATATTCCAGCATCAGGAACTCAAAAGCTAATTATCAGGTTTAAGCCTACTTCAACAGGAATCAAGAGCGTAAACCTGACTCTCACCAATAATTCAGACAATGCCGCTCCATCAAAGGTGATAACGCTCAATGGAACTGGAGTTTTATTGCCTGAGAAGACTCTGACAGTTAGTCCAGAAGTAGCAGTTGAATTTGGAAATGTTACTGTGAACAACAATGAAGACCTATTTGTAACCATTAAAAATACCGGAGCTGCAACATTAAACATTTCTGGCATTGCAATATTGGGAACCAATGCCGATCAATTTAAGGTTATTAATCCCGTAGGATCTCTATTTGATCTCCCTGCTGGAGCTCTTCAACTGGTTACAATTAGGTTTAAACCCACTACCGTCGGCTGGAAAACTGCCTCACTGGTTGTAACAAATAATTCCGACAATTCAGCTCCCTCGAAATTAATTCCGATCAATGGAACTGGGATACAAGCTGCCAACAAGACGCTGATATTGAGCCCTGATGGAAATCTTGATTATGGAAATGTTACTGTCAATAACTCGAACGAACGTTCAATTACCATACAGAATCCAGGTTCTGCGGTATTAACCGTTTCTGGCATAACCATGATCGGAACTAATTCAGATCAATTTATTGTTATTAATCCGTCAAGTACCAACTTTGACATCCCTGCCGGTACTTCTCAACAGTTAACTGTCAAATTCAAGCCGACTTCCGGAGGCTGGAAGAACGCTACCTTGGTCATAACCAATAATTCTGACAATGCCTCTCCAACTAAATTAATTACACTCAGTGGTACAGGAGCTTTATTGCCAACCAGCACACTCGTTGCTTCACCGGATATTCTGTTGGATTATGGAAGTGTTACCTTAAACAACAGTAGTGAGAAAATGATTGTTATTCAAAATATTGGTACTTCACAAATGAGCATTACCGGTTTAACCATTGGAGGAACCAATGCTGATCTGTTTACATTAACCAATCCTGTGAGTGGATCACTGGATATCCCTTCCGGCGGGACCCAACAGATAACTGTAAGGTTCAAACCCACCACCACGGGTTGGATGTCAGCCTTCCTGGCAATTGCAAATACTTCGGACAACTTTTCACCAACAAAGCTCATTGCACTCAACGGAAGCGGATTCTCTTCACAAGTATTTTCAATCCCACTATTAAGCACCAATCCGGTTCTTTCGGTTACTTCTACTTCGGCATGGGGCGGAGGCTATATCACATCAGACGGAGGAGCCAGTATTCTGGCCAATGGCGTCTGCTGGAGTACGGTAGCCAATCCTACAATTTCAGATTCAAAGATCAATTGCACAACCGGAGTAGGATTGTTCTCAGGAAATATGACCGGGCTTGCTTCAGGGACGACTTATCACGTCAGGGCTTTTGCAACCAATTCTGTGGGAACTGCTTATGGATCCGATATCATCTTTTATACACCCATTTTGCCTACCGTGACGACCGCAGCTGTCATTCTTTCTTCGCCAACAACAGTCGGTGTTGGAGGTGAGGTCACGTCCGACGGTGGTGCAGCAGTTACCCAGAAAGGATTGTGCTGGAGTACCGCTCTAAATCCTACCATTTCAGATACAAAGACCTTAAATGGAACAGGAATTGGCTCCTTCACCACCCAGATTTCGGGTCTAAACGTCGGTGTAACCTATCATGTCAGGGCCTACGCTACAAATAGCGTAGGCACCACCTATGGCGCAGATATGGTATTTTCAACTTCAACCTATGCCACTGTAACTACCTCGTCTGTAACAGCAATCACTGCCACCACAGCCATTGTTGGAGGTAATGTAGCACTGGACGGAGGTGCCATGGTTACTGCCAAGGGATTGTGCTGGAGTACAACCATCAATCCAACTATAGCAGATACAAAAACTACAAATGGAACTGGTATCGGCTCTTTCTCGAGCAATATTTCCGGTTTGACTTCTGGGACAACTTACCACCTGAGGGCGTATGCTTCAAATGCAGTTGGAACTGCCTATGGTGTAGACCT
>CAZGSQ010000022.1:0-44147 GCA_964528535.1 uncultured Tangfeifania sp.
GTGGTGGTTTCAATCGTGGTGGCGATCGTGGCGGTTTCAACCGTGGCGGTGGTGACCGTGGTGGTTTCAACCGTGGCGGCGGTGACAGAGGTACCGGTCGCAGGTCAAGTTATTAAGCAGTCGGACGTTAGGTAGCTTTAGGCTACAGTTTGAACTATTTTTGTGCTGAGTTCGTGTATGAAAAATTATATCTTGACTTAACAGCCTGATAATTAATCGGAATTGAAGCAGATCACTGAGATAATCCAAACAAAACAGAATCGTTCCAAAGCTTATTATAGCATTTAAGAGGGTTCCTACAAGGAGCCCTCTTTTTGTTTGCCTTCACAAGACCAAAACATTGTTCCCATGAGTTTACGCCTTTCACCAATTGTTGAAAAAGCCATAAAGAGTCTTGGTTTTGAATCTTTGAACCAGATTCAGATCGAGATGCTCAAAGCCAGCCAAAAGGCACGACAGATGCTCCTGTTTTCGCCCACCGGTTCAGGCAAGACTGTGGCCTTTCTCTTGCCTGTACTGGAGAAAGCTGTGCACCAAGAATCTGGAGTCTCCTCTTTAATCCTGGTGCCATCCAGGGAACTGGCGCTTCAGATTGAACAAGTCTTTAAATCGATGGCAACAGGGTTCAAAGTGACGACCTGTTATGGTGGGCACAAAGTCAAGACCGAACTGAACAACCTGACAGAGACCCCGGCATTGCTCATCGGAACGCCCGGCAGGATCTTGTACCACCTCGAAAAAGGAAGCATTCAAGCAGGTTCGATCGCTCTCCTCATCCTGGATGAATACGACAAGTCATTGGAATATGGTTTTGAAAGGGAAATATCAGCGATTCTCAGCCACATCTCCAATCCGGAGCAATTGATACTGACTTCTGCAACCAGATCGCTTGTGTTGCCGGATTTCGTTAAACTTGAAAATCCGGTAGTGCTCGATTACAGCAGCAAGGCAAAGCCGATTGGACTCGAGTTAAAATTGGTTCGGGCAGCGGAGAAGGACAAACTCTCGTTGCTGCTAAGATTGTTGACACACCTTCCTTCAGGTCTTTCGCTTGTTTTCTGCAACCACAGGGAAGCCGTCGAAAGAATCAGTGCCTTACTTCAAGAGAATGACATTCACCACGACACCTACCATGGGGGTTTTGAACAAGCCCAAAGGGAGCGGGCATTGTTAAAATTCAGAAATGGATCAACCCGTATCCTTGTGACGACAGATCTCGCCTCCAGAGGACTCGACATCAGTGGTGTAGAGAACATCATCCATTACCAACAAGCCAACAGCGAAACTGTCTTCGTGCACAGGAACGGAAGGACAGCCAGGATGGAAAAGGAAGGAACAGTTTGGATCCTTTTGGCTTCAGAAGAAAAAATTCCCGATTACGTGCCGGAATATGGCATAGAGATTACCCTTCCACAGGAAAACCTCAAATTGACGCTTCCCCAATTTTCGACCATCTACTTCGGAGCCGGCAAGAAGGATAAAATAAGCAAAGTAGATATAGTGGGTATACTGATCCAAAAGGGAGGTCTCACCAAGGAGGAGATCGGACTAATCAACGTTCTCGATTACGAGTCGTATGCCGCAGTTCCCGCCATCAAAATAAGAAAAATAGTGTCGCTTTTGGAAAAAGAAAAAATGAAGAACCGGAAAATTAAAATAGAGATATCCAACTAATCTCCTTTACATGCGAAGTACCATCTTCGGTTTTAGGGGCAGGGCTCTGAAAAGAATAGTCGCTTCAGATTTCTTAAGTGTAATTACAATTTGAGGCAAAACCAGTTCCCGCTTAAAGGTCGCAAGCGATTTAACCGTCCTGTCTATTTCCTTTTTCTTGTAACTCAGTTTTAAACTGTCAACTCTTGATTTTCCTTCACTTATCTCTTCTTGTTGGACAATCAATTGCAGGTTTCGATCAAAATTCAGAATTATATAAACATCTTCCCTCACAGGTGCAGATGGCAAAACAGTATTCGAGTTTGCTTCGATGGTGTCTTTAGGAGCATTTACGACAGCGATAGGTACTCTGGCAATGGTAGATATGGCATTTTTTAACGTAAATGGCTGTCCGATCCAATGAAGTAGTTGCTCCGTATGAAACATCCTGATCGAGTTACTTACTGTAAAATCAAAGATTTTACTCTTGTGAAGCGGAACACCTTTCAGTTCTATACAGGCAGTTTTATCTACCAAATCGATGACAAGATACATTGAATCTTCACTTGCCAGATTGAAACGTGACCTCAGCAGGTTTTCTGCTTTTTTCAATTCAAAAAGAGCTAACTGATCCTCCTCGCTGCCGGAAGTAACTTTCTCTTCTACATCCTGCATTTGGTCTTTTGGTTCTGATTTTCTGCTGGTCTTCTCGCCTTTCGCAGTTTTTTTTGCCTGATTTTCAGGTTTTTCAGGTTTTTTTGTACTTTTCTCGATCTTTTCCTCCACTTTGGAAACTGGCGTATCAAACAGCGGATTTCTAGTTGCTACGGGCATTATGACGGTGGTTGTCAAAATATAGACAACTGTTAAAATCAAGAAAGAGGTTATAGTCCAGAAAAGAGTTTTCTTTGCCATATTGACAGTTTAAAAAATAAAAACTTTAGACCCTTTTTCTAAGGTATTAAAGATCACTTCAAGGTCTTCATCCCCTAATCGGACACAGCCATGGGTAACTGGCAAACCAAGAAACCGTTTGTACAATGTTCCATGCAGCATGTAATTGTCTCCGATGGATATCTGATATTTTCCCAATGAACCATACTCAATACGATCCTCAGAACGCGCAGAAGGTGGTTTTACACCTTCCTCAATGTATGCCCAATCAGGTTTTATCCAGGGAGCATCCTTTCTTTTGAGCAACACCGAAAACATTCCCTTAGGCGTCTTGAAAAGCCATTTTTTCCCTTTGGTTCCAATCAACAGCACATCTTTTCCTGTTGAGCAAACTCCTGTGCGTATTGTATCTTTTGAGTTGCGGAGCTCAAAACGGTTATCTGTCGTATTGACGATAATATATGGCTTATCAGGAAGCAAGTCAGAAAGTTTACCCTGGAGGGCAGAAAAATTGGACTTACTTGTTTGTATTTGTTTCTTAATGCCACCGGCATTGGCACCACTGGTAAGGTTGATCCCTGTAAACCAAGATTTTACAAAGAATGCACCATTCTGAAATTGAGGAGTATACAATATACTGGCCACTATCAGAAGGCACAACAGGAGAGGAATTACCCAGGGTGCATATTTTCCAAACCAGTTTTTTTCTTCAGTTTCCATGGTTGATAAAGATAATTAATTTAACAAATCGGCTAATGAAACAGTTGAGCCGACAATGGTCACAGGCGACCCAACAGACAATTTACTGAACAACTCATCAATTTTGTCATCGGTAAGTGCTACACAACCCTTGGTCCAATCCACTCCTTTGCCACCATTCCCATGAATCTCAATGAGACCACCGATACCACGGCTTTTGGGTATTTCGCCGCTTCGTCGCCGGGCAGCGAATTCAGCCCTATCCTCTTCGTTGGGATAGTTCAACATCATGGCCTTGTAATAACCCGAATCTCTGGAATTTTTCTTTCTGGTAATCAAGTATCTGCCTTCGGGTGTGGCGTTGTCACCTGCATAAAGTTTGTCGCCTATCCAGTTTCGACCAAACTCAACATCGTACTCCTTGTTAATTTTCCCATTGAGATACAGGAAACCTTTGTGCTTGATTTTATCGATCACAAGTGCATATGATTTTGTACTGGCAGAGGTTGCGATGGTGCTTGCCACCCATTTCTGCCATTTTGGAAAACGTACGAAGTACTCCTTAAGGTGTGCATTCACTTCGGCATCTGCATAACTAATCCGGGATTTTCCTTCGTTTAATTTCTTGTTTGCTTTCATGAAATCACCCTTTTCAAATGCATTCAGGCTCTCTTCGACAGAGAGTTTGCCGAATTCATAGTCCTTACGCGTTTGGGTCCGCAGGGGTAATTTGATAAAAAAATCGTGGTAACTGTCTAGCTTTTTTCGTAGAAGTTCAGTCTCTTTCAGAAACCTGACTTTCTGAGTATCTTTGTTGGTACCAGAAGCATTCTGAGCCAATTCGGCCTTCAGAATTGCGAGAGCAATTAGTTCTCTGGCTTTTGAAAAGTTACGTTGGAAAAATATTTTTTCATTCTGCCTCTTTAACTCAATGAAGGCATATTTGTAGTTGGTTTCGGCTGATTGGTAATATTCTGGTGCATATACATCTGCGTTTGAGGTTTTTGCTTTGGCCATCACTTCGTTGCACTTTTTGAAATCCTCCATGGGTGGTTTGTCCATGAACAGAATTAAAAGCACCAATATTACAATTGAGGAGATGGAAATGATCCCTGTCGATACAACTATCTTTTTATAAAATCCTGATTTCACACTGAATGTATTTGAGATAACACCTTTTTGGTGATTGTTTTCTTGTAGGTGATCAGATTGCGGCTGATCTGGCCAATCGATGCGCGAGGCTCCATAACCGGCAGTAAAGTATCTAAAAAAACCCCCGGAAATTTCCGAGGGTTATTTCTTTAAGCCAATTGTGCAATAGCTTATTTCTTTTTTGCAGCTTTAGGAGCGGCAGCTTTGGCGGCAGGAGCAGCAGGAGCTTTAGCGGCTTTTGCTTTTGGGCCTTTTGCTTTTGCGATAACATCTGTCAACTCAGTATTGATAGCTTTTGCTTTCTCAACAGCTGGTTTTACTTTTTCAGAAAGACCTAAGATGTCTTCGTTGTTTGTCAAACCTGCAGAAACTTGTGTTAAAACGGTTTCAACAACACCAATTTCTTGACCGATAGCTTCAACAGCAGCTTTACCTTCTTTACCTTTAGGTGCTTTTGCCAACATCTCTTTGTCAGTAGCAATTGTAGTTGTTAATTCAGCAACAGCAGCAGTAACTTCAGCTTTCAAAGCTTCTTTTCTTGCAGTTGTTTCTTCTACTGCTTTGTTAGAAAGCGTAGTAACAGAAGTCAAGGTAGTTTTAGCTACATCATAATTTCTGAACAATGCGAATTTTGCATTTTGCTCTTCAACTTGAGCAAGGCCAGATTTTTGAGCATCAACAGCAGCTTGGAAAGAAGCGGCTACATAACGATCAGCACCTGCTTTTTTAGCAGCTTCGATAGCAACGTTTGCAGCATCGATGTCGGCTTGAGGAACTTTAGCACAACTTGCTAAGGTAACAACGAGAACACTAAGAGTAACCAGTTTTAATAATCCTTTTTTCATAACTTTGAAAAATAAATGTAATTAATGTAAATCAATGTTTTTGTTCAAACAATTTTAACTTTTAGACGTAAAGGTTTCTGAAAGTCACCGCAAAAATATATTTTTTTTTTCAATTACACAAATTATCTTTACAATTCGTTAATTAATAATACTTTACGAACATTAAGAAATGATTAATAAATTGTCTGTGAACGATCTTCCGGATAGTGAGATCATTAGAAAGATCAAACACGAACACAATACCAATTTGTTTGGGATACTATATATAAGGTATTCCACCAAAGTATTTGAGAAATGCAACTCATTGCTCAAGGATCCCGTGCAGGCACAGGAGTTTGTGCAGGATGTTTTTTGTAAAGTATTCGAGAAACTTTCAGATTTCAGAGGCGAATCAAATTTTTCCACCTGGCTCTATTCCATTACCTACAACCATTGTATCGAATACCTGAGGGTAAAGAAGAAGATGAACTATCCGGATTGGAACAGCTCTCATGAATTGCCCGATGTGATTGATGAAATTGATGAGAAAGAGATTAGCAGCGATCGTCTCATGCAAATCATGGATCAGATACACCCCGAGGAAAAGGCTCTTTTAACAATGCATTACATTGACAATCTTCCAATTGCCTACATTCAGACAGCCCTGAAAATAAGTGAAAGTGCTACAAAGATGAGGCTTAAGAGAGCCAGGGAACGTGTTGCTTATTTATATACCCAAAAGTACAAGTAACAATATTTAATTTATCTCCTTGTGACTTTTCATCGATTATGCGTCAAAACAGCAGTGAATCATTTTTCATTTTAACCTTCTTCAGGAATATTATACAAAATGATGTCATCTATTTATGAAAGAACTCATTCAAAAATATATTTTTCGCATGAACCATGCATCGCCTGCCAGCAAGGTGGCGAACGGTTTTAAACAGCATTTCCCTGATGCTACCAATATTGAATGGTCGAATGAGAAGGATGGTGTCTATGAAGCAATTTTTAGGGTGAATGGCATTGAACAGATTGCCTGGTTTGAAAAATCAGGCTTTTGGCTGAAAACAGAGACCAATTTTACTTTGGGAATGTTAGATGAGATGATTCGTTTAAAACTTGAACAATATGGTCAGATTATGAGCTCGATTCAGATTGAGAGGGCAAACGGCGACAGTGAATATGAGTTTATCATTCGGGACAATTTTCAGGTTCGACATGTCTTTATAACTGACAATCAAGGCAATGTACTTAATCGTCAAAATTTTGATGAAAACGAACTGAGGTAATTTTTGGGTAATGAGTGATGAGTGATGAGTTGTGGAAGCTTTGCGTTGCAAAGCTTTTGTTGATTTATACAAAATTAACCATTAGCTACAATGCTGATTATTAAAATTTTGCAATCAAAAGTCTACCACACATCCACACTCCTGACTTATAAACCATAACTCATAACTCATATTTGCTATTTTTGTCTGATAAATCCACCGATCAGGCGACTCATGAAACGTATATATCTGATTTTCATTTTATTTTTATTATCACTCACTTCTTTTTCGCAACTGAATACAGATCACTATTTTTACATTGCACGAAGCAGAATTTATTTCGGAAATTATGTGAGTGCCATTGAAAATTTCAACATTGTCATCAAACTGAGGCCATACCTGCCTGAACCCTATTTCTACCGGGGAATGGCGAAACTTTACATTGACGACTTCAGGGGAGCAAAGACTGATTTTGACAAGGCAATCGCCATAAAACCATACTATCCCGAAGCTTATATGTACAGGGGCATGGCAAACCATGAGATGAAGAATTTCAAGGAGGCGCTTGCCGACTACTCCAGCGCCCTGGAGTACAATCAGGAGGATCCCAACATTTTCAACAACAGGGGAATAACTAAAATTGCCATCGAAGATTTTGATGGGGCCATCGCCGATTATACCAGATCAATTGAACTCAAGCCCGGAACTGCCAACACCTATCTCAACAGAAGTTCTGCCAAGCAAATGAAAGGTGACCTCGAAGGTGCCGTCAAAGACTGTGATACAGCCATCCGGATCAGGCCTCACTTTTCGAGTGCCTATCTGGTAAGAGGTATCGCTAAGTTCGAAAAAAAAGAGTTTGCAGGAGCCTTGAAAGATTATGATTTGTGTATCCGGTTGGACCCAAAGAGCTCCTCTGCCTACGTGAACCGTGGTATTGTGAAACATCAGCTGAACGATTTAAAAGGTGCAATCCGAGACTATGACATGGCCTTGCAATTGGATCCCAACATTGCTGCAGCTTATCTTAACCGTGGAATTGCAAAGGAAACGCTAAAAATACCTGGATCAGAGAAAGATATGGCCATGGCTGCGGAACTCGATCCCAAATTTGCTGCCTTCAAGAAACGACTCGATGTAGAAGAGGAAAGAGAAAAGCAAAGGCGGCAGTATGGTTTTTACTTGCCAAATCCAAGTCAGAATCCAAATCAGAAGCAAAACACTCAAGTTAATGGAAATAGCAGTTCACAAACTGCGGGTACAAACAGCACAGGAACCAATCCAACCGCACCAGGGCAAAGTACAAGCTCACTTGCAGTGGCGGACACCACAGCCTATAAGCAGGAAAGCAAGAGTGGTCCCGTGACACAGAATCGTAAGCGAAGAAATATTGTGGTTTCTGAAGATGGCAAAATATCAGAAACTGATATCAAGGACGGCATGGTACAAAATAAAAATGTTAAGATTGTCATGCAGCCAGACTTTCTAATTTCCGTCTTCAACAAAGACTCAATCGATTTCAATAGGCTTCAGTATTACAACATGGAGATTGAAGCCTTGAACAATAAAAACAACAATGATCCCTTTTTTATCATTTCCAACAAACCATACGCCTACCAAACCATTCACAAGGAGTCTTTCAAGCCATTGCTGGAAAATTGGACTTCGGAGTTAGTTGCCGATAAAAAGAATTCGATTGCCTATTTGAACAGGGGAATTATTTATGAGCAGGCAGAAAACTTCAATGAGGCGATACGTGATTTTTCAAAGGCAATCACTGCAGACGACAGAAATTTGCTTGCATACTTGTGCAGGGCCAACTCCAGGGCCAAGATGGTAGATGCTATCCGCTCTCAAGGATCTCTTCCTGAGCCTGAAATACTGAACATGAAGGGGAACAAAACAGCCGTTGAAAACAAACCGACTGAGGTAAAAATACTTGATTATGAAGATATTATTCAAGATTATGAATCAATTATTTACATGAATCCCAATTTCATCTTTGCCTGGTTCAACATGGCCAATACGAAGGTAAAAAAACGGGATTACCTTCAGGCTGTCAAAGATTATTCCAAAGCCATCGAGCTGGAACCTGATTTTGGTGAAGCTTACTTTAACAGAGGATTGACAAGAATTTACCTCAATGACCTGGAAGGAGGAGCATTGGATTTGAGTAGGGCCGGTGAATTAGGATTGACAGAAGCATACAATGTTATAAAGAGATTTTGTAACTGAGCAGAAATTTATATCGAGTTGTTAGCAACGTAGACCTCGATTTCGCTGAAAAATATAAAAATCAAAGAGCACAATTAGCAATATGTCCAATCAACCTTTGGCAGAAAGATTAAGACCAGTCAAACTGGATGACTACATCGGACAGAAGCACCTGGTTGGAGAAGATGCTGTGATACGCAAGATGATTGCTTCAGGAAGACTTTCCTCCTTTATTCTCTGGGGGCCACCAGGAGTAGGAAAAACGACCCTTGCCAAAATTATTGCCAACACCATGAATCGTCCATTTTACATTTTGAGTGCCATTAATTCAGGTGTAAAAGATATCAGGGATGTTATTGAAAAGGCAAAGAACAATAGCTTTTTCAGTGCTCAAAATCCAATTCTATTCATTGATGAGATACACCGCTTCAGCAAAGCGCAGCAAGATTCGCTTTTGGGTGCTGTGGAACAGGGGATTGTAACTTTAATTGGCGCTACAACTGAAAATCCTTCATTTGAAGTAATATCTCCTCTCCTATCCCGATGTCAGGTTTACGTTTTAAAATCACTGGAGAAGGAGGACCTGTTACTCTTGCTTGACCGTGCCATCCATACCGACCACGAACTATCAAAAAGGAAAATTAACGTAGAAGAGGAAGAGGCTCTCCTGCGTTTCTCGGGTGGTGATGCCAGAAAATTATTGAATGTACTTGAACTGGTGCTGAATTCCTCTGAGGAAGAAGAGGTAACCATCACCAACAACTTGGTAACTGAGCGATTGCAGGAAAACCTGGCGCTTTACGATAAAAATGGTGAGATGCATTACGACATCATCTCTGCATTTATTAAAAGTATTCGGGGCGGTGACCCCGACGCAGCAGTCTACTACCTTGCGAGGATGCTTGAAGGAGGCGAAGATGTCAAATTTATTGCCAGACGCCTCTTGATTTTATCAGCCGAAGATGTTGGACTTGCCAATCCAAATGCCTTGTTGCTGGCACAGTGTACATTTGATGCTGTCCACAAGATTGGCATGCCTGAATCGAGGATCATACTATCAGAATGCACCATCTACCTGGCTACCTCACCAAAATCCAATTCGATTTATTCAGCCATCGATGAGGCTTTGGCAGAAGTAAAGCTTTCAGGTCATCTACCTGTACCCTTGCACCTTCGAAATGCGCCGACAAAACTGATGAAGCAGCTGGGTTACGGAGATGAATACAAGTATGCGCATTCTTTTGAAGGCAATTTTGTGAATCAGGAATTCCTCCCAAAGAAGATTAAAAACAAAAGATTTTATACACCACAGGAAAATCCGACTGAGCAAAAAATTATGGAAAGACTCGCCTTGTGGTGGAAGGGTAGGTTTGATAAGAAAAAGTGAGCTAAAGTCGCTAAAGTGTGCTAAAGTGACTAAAGTGTGCCATACTCCATTTTTGGAAGTGGTGCGATTGTTGGTCTGAAAACTTTGCCTTCCTACTCATTATCAATCAATTGTCTGAATATCAAAAGGGGTCTTTTGGTAAACATAATAATTTAACCAGTTCATAAAAAGGAGATTGGCATGTGATCTCCAGCTCAGTATTGGACGTGCTTCGGGATTGTTATCCGTATAATAATTTTCAGGGATCTCAATGGGTAATCCTTTTTCAACATCCCTCTTGTATTCACGGTCCAAGGTCCGAAGCGAGTATTCGGGGTGACCTGTCACGAAAATCTGCTTCCCATTTTCTGCCATCGCCATGTAAACACCGGCCTTATCCGATTCAGAAAGTATCTGTACTTCAGGTTTTCCATTAAAATCAGTTGCCTTCAACGTTGTGTGGCGTGAATGGGGAGCTTTGTACAAATCATCAAAACCCCTGAAAAGAGGCAGTTTTTTGTCCGATACCTTGTGGTCGAATATTCCGAACATCTTTTCAGCCAAAGCGTACTTTGGAATGCCAAAGTGATGGTAAAGACCTGCTTGTGATGCCCAGCAAATAAACATGGTAGAGGTAACGTTTTTATGTGACCAATCAAATATTTCACAAATTTCGTCCCAATAATCAACATCTTCGAAGGGAAGGTGCTCGACTGGGGCACCAGTAATAATCATTCCATCGTATTTCTTCCGCTTAATTTCAGAAAATGTTTGGTAGAAAGCATCCAGATGATCTTTTGGTGTGTTCTTTGGTGTATGACCTTCAATTTGCAGAAAATCAATTTCAATTTGAAGCGGAGTATTAGAAAGCAACCGAAGCAAATCTGTTTCGGTTGCAATCTTCAATGGCATCAAATTTAGAATTACGATCTTGAGCGGACGAATATCCTGGTGTTCGGCCCTGGTTTGGTCGATGACAAAAATATTCTCTTCTCGCAAAAGGTCTATGGCAGGCAAGCCATCCGGCAGATTCAAAGGCATAATTCAAAATTTTAATTTCAATTTCAATGGGTCAAAAATAGCTTAAATCTTTGCCAAAGCTTGTTCAAAATCAGCAATTATGTCATCGATGTGTTCGATGCCTACAGAAACCCTTAACTGTGCAGGAAGGACTCCGGCACTTAGTTGCTCTTGTCCACTCAATTGCGAATGAGTGGTAGCTGATGGTTGGATAATCAGCGTACGTACATCTCCGACATTGGCAAGATGGCTGACCAATTCGAGATTGTTGACAAGCTCAATAGCATTTTCTTTGCTACCTTTCAATACAAATGAGAGTACAGCACCGGCTCCTTTCTTTAAATATTTATTGGCCAGCTCATTGTTTGCATCAGATTTCAGTCCTGGATAGAGTACCGATTCGACTTTTGGGTGCTTCTCTAACCACAAAGCAAGTTTTTCTGTATTCTGAACGTGACGTTCTACTCTCAAAGAAAGAGTTTCCAGTCCCTGAATCAACTGAAAGGAGTTGAATGGAGAGATGGCCGGACCATAGTCGCGAAGTCCCTCGACCCTGGCCCGAATGATGAAGGCAATATTTCCGAAGGGACCATTTGTTCCAAACACATCCCAAAATACCAATCCATGGTATCCTTCCGATGGTTCTGTAAAGCCGGGATATTTTCCGTTTCCCCAGTTAAAATTGCCACCATCCACGATGACTCCCCCTATTGATGTACCATGTCCGCCAATCCACTTGGTAGCTGATTCGACCACTACATTGGCACCATGTTCGAGTGGACGGAAGAGTGCACCGCCACAGCCAAAGGTATTGTCGACGATCAAAGGAAGATCGTGTTTCCGGGCCAATTCAGCAAATTTTTCAAAATCTGGTATGTTAAAGCTCGGATTACCAATGGTTTCGAGGTAAATAGCTTTGGTTTTATCGTCTATCAGTTTTTCAAAATTCGCTGGGGAAAGGTCTTCAGCAAAACGAGCAGTAATCCCAATATTTTTAAAGGTGACTTTGAATTGGTTGTGAGACCCACCGTACAAGAAGGGAGATGTGACAAAATTATCGCCGGCACCTGCAATATTCGTAATGGCGATAAATTGTGCTGCATGACCAGAAGAGACTGCCAAGGCTGCGACTCCTCCCTCCAGGGCCGCGATTCTTTTCTCGAACACATCCGTAGTTGGATTCATCAATCTGGTGTAAATATTTCCAAACTCCTTCAGTCCAAACAAGTTGGCGGCGTGTTCTGAATTTTTGAACACATAGGAGGTTGTCTGGTAAAGGGGTACAGCTCTTGAGAGTGTATCCTGGTCGGGTGTGTGTCCTGCATGGATTTGCAGTGTCTCAAATTTTTGTTTCTGTGTACTCATTGGATTTGATTTTAAATGATTGTTGGATTTATTTTTGTTTAAATTGATTCCTTTTCAAAAAATTCGTGGTGTATGTTCCGCACAGCAGGTGTTCTGTCACATGTTCTTACCAGGTAATAACTAACAATGGGTGAAGCACCTGAACAACTCATCAGCACATTGATTCCACCTGAAGCCAGGGCTGTAAATATTCGTGCTGCTATGCCATAATTATCTGTTATTCCATGACCTACTGCTGCCACAACCGAGATATCGTCTTCTATCTGCAATTTTCCAACAGCAGAAAGTTCAATTGCACTTACAACCGCAAATGCATTCTGAAGATCCTTTTTGGCAAGCAGTATATTGATTGAAATTTGTGACGTAAGTACAGAGCTGATGTTGATCCCAGCCAAATGCAGCGCAGTAGTGACTTTTGCCAGAATTCCTGGCTTTAAACCTACCCCTGGTCCCTTAAGTTTTAGTAAACCGAAGTCATCAGAGTATGTAACGCTTTTTACAACTCCGGTTTGAACAGACTTTTCCTTACTGATTACCGTTAAAGGTTTTACAACTTCCAGGGATCCATAAATATTAAAAATTCTAACACCAATGCGTGGATCAGTGAGTGGTTCAACAGTCCGTGGATGAAGAATCTTTGCTCCAAAATAGGCAAGTTCGGCCGCCTCATTGTAAGATAACCTTTCGATCAAAACAGGATTGTTCACAAGTTTAGGATCTGCGCTAAGAAAACCGTTAACATCTTTCCAGATATCGAGATAGTTAGCCCCGATACACCGGGCATAAGCTGCGGCAGAATAGTCGCTCCCCCCCCTGCCAAAGAGCGTGGTTTTTTGGTCCTTTGAAACGCCATAAAATCCCGGGATAATATAGATTTTATCTTCCATCAACGAATCGCGAACCTGACCTGTGGATAAATGAAAGTCGGCTGAGGCATTTCCAAATTCACCATCTGTGACCAACCCGTTGAATTCGGGAAAACTTACTTCAGAATCGAGTCCCTGGGCAGTAAGTATTCCATTTAGAAAGATTGCCGATAATCGTTCCCCATAAGAAAGAACATGATCCTCCAGAGCTCGTGAAGCATCACCGGTCAACGCTATTCCATGAAGAAATTTGTTTAGTTCCTCCAATAAATCAGAAATCAGGCGGATGGTCTTCTCCAGAAGGATTTCATCCTTGATAAAACAGGCAAGAAGACCAATCTTCAGATCGTAGAGATAACCAACTGTTTTTCGCGCAATTTCCTCATCATGGCGAGCCTTTTCCAGAGCCTCTGCCAAAAAATTTGTTACGCCGTAAAAAGCGGAGACGACAACTACCAATGGTTGATTGTAATTCTTAATGACCTGGATGATGCGGTGAATCTCGTCTGGATTTCTGAGATTAGACCCACCGAATTTGACAACAATTTTCGGCATAGTAAACTAAAATTAAAATAATTACTCGTTGGGGAGTCTCATCAAAGAGACAGTTGGAAAGCCTTCAAACAGGTTTAAGCCCGTGAGAAGGCTATTGCATAAACATAGACATGGTGCGCAGAGAAGATACAATACCCGTTAAACTACAGCAGGGTTGCAGTAGTCTGGCGGAACTTGGAGAAATTGAATTTACCAACAAAATCATCTTGCGCTAATCATATTTAACTGGTTGCAAACATAGGAACTGAAATTCACATATCCAAATGTTTTTGAATCATTCTAAATAATTTTTTCTTTTTGAAGTATGAATCGAAGTCAGACGCAACTAAAAACCATTGCAATCATTGTTCAAATGTGTAGCTTTGTCATTCAACCCACAAATTTCAATCTATGAAGCAATATTTGAACCACTTTTTAATCCTGTCACTTTTCTTTGGAATCTGGTCTTGCCAAGCAGAAGTTAAAAGGCCTGATGTGCAGATAATTCCACAACCTGCCTTGCTGACCAACCTGGAAGGAACCTTTGCCATTGGTTCCAATACAAAGATTCTGATCAACAGCGAGAATCCCGAAATGCGCAAAGTTACCACTTACCTTTGCCACTACCTCGATGAGTTCTATGGTCTGAAGAACAAGACTATTTTTTCGGGTGCAGCAGAAAAGAAGACCATCTTCATCAAACTGAATACTGGTTTGTCGATTTCAAAAGAAGCTTACAACCTGACTGTTTTGGCCAAGGGAATATTACTCGAAGCCCCATCAGCCAATGGCTTGTTTTATGGCGTACAATCGCTTCTGCAGTTAATGCCTCCGATCAAGCAAAAATTATCTGAAGTCATTGTGCCTTGCGTCGAAATCAAAGACACTCCCCGTTTTTCGTGGAGAGGACTTCATCTGGATGTTGGTCGTCATTTTATGCCCAAAGAGTTCATTCTTAAATACCTTGACTACATGGCCATCCACAAATTCAATACTTTTCACTGGCACTTAACTGAAGACCAAGGATGGAGAATTGAAATAAAAAAATATCCAAAATTAACAGAGATTGGGTCGAAAAGAAAAGAAACGCTGGTGGGTCATTCAGGAAGCAAAATTTTTGACAACACGCCGGTAGGTGGATTCTACACCCAGGAGGAAGTAAAAGAGGTAGTGGCTTATGCCGCAGATCGTTTCATAACCGTTGTACCAGAAATTGAGATGCCCGGGCATTCTCTCGGTGCTTTGGCAGCCTATCCGGAATTGGGTTGTACCGGCGGGCCTTATGAAGTGGCAACTTCTTGGGGAGTTTTTGACAATGTTTACTGTGCCGGGAAAGAGGAGACCTATACCTTTCTTCAAGACGTATTGACTGAAGTAATGCCACTATTCCCCGGTGAATATTTTCACATCGGAGGAGACGAATGTCCCAAAACCCAGTGGCAGAAATGTGCACTTTGCAAGCAGAAAATGAAAGACGAAGGTCTAAAGACAGAACATGAATTGCAAAGCTATTTTGTACAAAGGATGGAGAAATTTCTGAATGAAAACGGAAAAAAGTTAATTGGATGGGATGAAATTCTGGAAGGTGGTCTTGCACCCAATGCAGCAGTGATGTCCTGGAGAGGTGAGAAAGGAGGTATTGCTGCAGCCAAAGAGCACCACTACGTTGTAATGACACCTGGTGATTACTGTTACCTGGACCATTACCAGGCAGATCCAAAAACTGAACCACTGGCCATTGGCGGTTTTCTTCCACTGAAGAAAGTTTACAGTTATGAACCGGTTCCATCGGTACTTACCAACGATGAGGCCAAATATGTCATGGGAGCACAGGGCAATGTTTGGACCGAATATTTGGCTACACCTGAACAGGTCGAATACATGGTTTATCCCCGTGCCGCTGCTTTGGCAGAGGTTGTTTGGTCGCCGAAGGGCAGCAAAGATTTTGAAAATTTCAAGAATCGTTTGGTCCGACTGACGAAATTATACGATCTTCTTGGTATGAAATACTGCCAGACTGAATTTAAATAAAAAAAAATGCCGGCTTTGAACCGGCATTTTTCTTTGTCAAGAACATTTATTTTACACTAATAACCAGAACTTTTGAAAGGCTCCAGAATTCAGCCTGGTTGAGAATAACCAGATTGTCAGCAGATTTCTCACCTTCGATCTTGTAAGAACTTGCCGGATGTGTACTTATAATCGTAGCCTTTTTCTTCATGATCGGAATTGAATGAACGGTGGTAATGTCAATTTTGGTCATCAAAGATTTGTCGATATTGTTGTTAACATCTTTGGCAGTTCCGAGGAAACCCTCCTTTTTGATGATGTTTTTATCTTTCAGTTCCTTGATGGTCCCGATGATAAAATAGGCGGTATTAAGTTCTGCTGTTTTCTCTTCTATAACCTTTTGCTTTTCCTTGTTCTCTGTACTTAAGTTAGAGACATTGGTATTGAGGCTGGTAACTTGTGTACCAAGATCTTGAATCTTGATGTTCAACTTGGCCAATTCATCTTTCAGGTTGGCAATTTGTCCATCTTTTTCAGCAATTTGCTTGTTGAGGTTTTCAATCATCTTCTCCAATTCTGCTACATGTTTGTTTGATTTCTTCAATTTAGCAGAGAGATCGGCTACCAAAAGCCTATTTTTCTGTAACAAGGAGTAAATGTAATTGATGTCACTTTGAATTTGTTCTTTTCGCTCACCTTTGACCTCAAAACCTTCTTTTGCAGTTTTGTCAATAATCTTCTCCTTCTGTTTGATGGAGTCGAGATTTGATTGAATTGAGTTAAACGCATCGACAAACTCAACCAAATTAGCATCTTTTGAACTACCAGCCATCATTAAACTGTCGTTCTTTGCCTTTAATCTGGCGATCTCTTTTTGGTTACAACTGGTTGTTGCCAAAACTACTGCAATCAGCAACAGATAAATAATTTTTCTCATGATCAACTTTTTAAATTGTATAAAAACACATTCTTTGACGCTAAAACACTGTATAAAATTGATTTTTCCCTGATCGATGTGTGATCATCTTTCAACACATCCTCTGACTAAATTCACACATTGTCAAACTTCAACATTAACAGAGTGCAAATTTACGAAATTTATCGCAAAATTTAATTACTATTTCAACGAATACTACAGTTCAATCAGCCAACTGTTCATTGGCCAGCATCTCCTTTATTTCGTTAAAGATGACAGATGTCTTTCTGACCGAAACCGGAATTTTGGTCCCGCTCTTCAACAAAACATAGCTTTCGCTTGAGCGAACGAATTTTCTGATGTAGAAAATATTGACAAGATAGGATTTATGAGTTCGGTAGAATTGATTCTTAGGGAGATAACCTTCCAGTTCTTTCAACGATTTTGACACGACAAAATCTCGTTTGGCATTGGTAAAAATGGTTGAATAAGACTGATCTGCAGTGCAATATTCAATATTTTTTGTATTTTCCATCATGAAACCGCTCTCCACATCGAAGATTAGATTTTTGCCCGGAACTTCCGCAGTGCACAGGGCATTCATCCGGTCCTCCAGTTCGAGTCGTTGCTGTTCCTGGCTGATCATCTTGTCAACTTTCTTGATAACATTTTGTAAATCAATAAAATCGACGGGTTTTAAAAGGTATCCGGCAACGGGTTTGTTGATGGCATCAATGGCATAGTTTTCATGCCCGGTTACCAGAACAATTTTAATTTTTTGTACTATTTGATGGTTGAAAATGTCCATCCCATTTCCATCCGGCATCTCAATATCGAGGAAAACCAAATCCGGATTGGTATTGCGAATCAGTTCAAGTCCATCCGTCAGGTTGGAAGCCTTGCCCACGACCTTCAACTGTACAGAAGTAAAATTATTCAGAAGGTGAACCAATAAATTCAGGGAACAAAGTTCATCATCTATGACCACAACAGACAACATAATCCTTAGGTTAAACTTGTGAATAAGGGATTCAAACAGGTTTGATCCTGAGTTGGTTTAACAAAGATGAGAAAATTTTACAGAAATCCAAGCTATTGTTTGTACATGATTTTGCGTCTTTCCTTTAAATCATCATTCGCAATATAATCGTCGTACTCCGTAATTTTATCGATGATCCCTCCTGGAGTTAACTCGATCACCCTGTTGGCAACCGTTTGAATGAATTCATGGTCGTGTGAAGCCATCAAAATATTTCCTTTGAAGGTAATCAAATTGTTGTTGAATGCCTGAATTGATTCAAGATCCAGGTGGTTGGTCGGATTATCGAAGATGAGCACATTGGCATTTTTCAACATCATCCGGGAAATCATGCAGCGCATTTTTTCCCCCCCTGAAAGAACGTGGGTCTTTTTGTAAACTTCATCTCCTGAAAAGAGCATCTTACCGAGGTAACCACGCAGGTAAATTTCGCTCGAATCATCTGAGAATTGCATCAACCAGTCAACAAGAGTCAGATCGTTTGTAAAGAAGTTGGAGTGATCAAGCGGTAAATAGGAGTGTGTAATGGTCTGGCCCCAGTGGAAACTGCCCGAATCAGGCTGTTCGAATCCATTGATGATCTCAAAAAAAGCCGTCATGGCCCTTGGATCTTTTGAGAGAAAGACGATTTTATCATCTTTCTCTACATTAAAATCAAGGTCCTTGAATAAAATTTCACCATTGACACTCTTCGACAATCCCCTTATTTCCAGAATTTTATTTCCGGTTTCACGATCCGGCAAGAATATTATTCCGGGATATTTCCGGGTAGAAGGTTGAATTTCATCCACATTGAGCTTTTCCAGCATCTTCTTGCGACTGGTAGTCTGTTTGGATTTTGCTACGTTGGCACTAAATCTGGAGATAAACTCCATCAATTCTTTTCTCTTCTCTTCGGCCTTTTTGTTTTGCGCCTGTTGCTGGCGAAGTGCCAGCTGGCTTGATTGGTACCAGAAGCTGTAGTTCCCGGCAAAAAGCTGAACTTTACCAAAATCAATATCCACCGTATGGGTACAGACAGAATCAAGGAAATGTCTGTCGTGGGAGACGATCAGCACCGTATTGTCGTAATTTGCCAGGTAGTTTTCGAGCCACATGACGGTATCCAAATCAAGATCGTTGGTAGGCTCATCCAGTAAAAGGTTGTCAGGTTTACCGAAAAGTGCCTGTGCCAGGAGTACCCGAACCTTCTCCTTTCCACTCAGGTCTTTCATCAGACGGTGGTGAAAATCCTCTTTGATTCCTAATCCACTTAACAGTGAAGCCGCATCACTTTCTGCATTCCAACCATCAATTTCAGCGAATCGCTCCTCGAGTTCTGCTGCCCTCAATCCATCGGCTTCGGTGAAATCTAACTTCGCATAGAGAATATTTTTTTCATTCAAAATACGCCACAACTCCTCAAAACCTATCATCACTGCATCAAGCACGGTAGATTCTTCGTAACCGTAGTGGTCCTGTTTGAGTACCGACAACCGCTCACCTGATCCAAGCGAAACGTCACCCTTGGTAGAAGCCAGGTCCCCGGCGATAATTTTCAGAAGGGTTGATTTACCCGCGCCATTGGCTCCGATTATCCCGTAACAGTTTCCTGGAGAGAATTTTAGACTGACATCCTGAAAGAGTGGTTTCTTGCCGAATTGTATGGAAAGATTGGAAACTGTAATCATTTTCTTGTTGTTATATTTTCCGAAAAAGCGGAAAAATTATGGACTGCAAAAGTACACAATTTAAGTTTATAATTTATTTGGACTTCAAATATTGATCGTGGTGATTCAATTATCTTTCGTAAATTTGCGGTTGCAAAAAATCGACTTGAAGCATATGGATTTTAAAATTTTGGCCCAGAGCAGATATTCAGTAAGAAGTTATCAACCGATTCCGGTAGAAAACGAAAAAATTGTTGCTGTGATTGAGGCTGCCTTGCTGGCCCCTTCGGCTGTTAATTTTCAGCCATGGAAGTTCGTGGTTGTTACAGAGCCGGAACTTTTGGCAAAACTTCACGGTTGTTACCACAGGGAGTGGTTTAAGTCGGCACCTGTCTGCATAGTTGCAATTGGAGACCACGACAAAGGCTGGCACCGCCCAACAGATGGCAAGGATTATACCGATATAGATGTAGCAATTGCCATCGATCACCTGATGTTGGCTGCCGCCGAAATTGGTTTGGGCACTTGCTGGATTTGCCACTTCAATGCCGAAAAGTGCGCTGAGATCTTCAATTTGGAAGCCAATCTTGAACCGATCGCAATGATACCAATCGGCTATCCAATTGGGCTGGATCGTCCCGAGAAGAAAAGAAAGAGTATGGATCAGGCAGTATTTTGGAACCGGTTTGAGTGATAATTCAGCCAACAATTTCAAAAGAATCGGCATCCCGGCTGACCGGAAATTTTTTTCTGAATCTGTTGAGTTCTTCCAATGACACGACTTGCGTCTCAACTTTTTCAGTGGCATCCGACAAATTGCACCTGATTCTTCCCTTTGCATCAATGAGCATGCTCTCACCCGAATAGTATATACCACAACCATCTGTCCCAGTTCTATTTACTCCTGCGACATAGAGCTGATTTTCAATTGCTCTTGCCCTGGCGAGGGTCTGCCAGACAATTTTTCTGGAATCCGGCCAATTTGCCGTAAATAACATCAAATCAACATTTTCAGGCGACCTTAGCCAGACCGGAAATCGAAGGTCATAACAAATGAAAAGTGCAATTCGCCATCCCAAATAGTTCAAGATCATTCTCCTATTTCCCGGTTCAAAATACTTATTCTCATCTCCTAAAGAGAATAAATGTTTCTTGTCGTAATGGAATAGCTCGCCAGTTGGCGCAACAAATAGAAAACGGTTAAAAAAATGAAGCTCCTCTTTGATGATCAGGCTTCCGGCAATGGCTGCACCCAATAATTTTGCCTGTTGTTTCATCCAACAGACCGTTGGTCCCTCCAGAGGCTCTGCCAGGTCAATTGCATTCATTGAAAATCCGGTGGTAAACATTTCAGGTAAAAGCACAACATCTGAATTTCCAATCAATGGGTGCAACAATTGTTCTAATCTGGATCTGTTGGCCGAGGGGTTCTCCCAGATCACATTCGTTTGTACCAGCGAAATCCGCAGTTCATCCATTCATTTGGTATTTTCGATCAATTCAGATCATCTCCATAATTCATCCGCTCGGGGTGCCTGCCAACAACTCCGTGGTCTTTGTACCATTGCCTTATACGCTTCAAATCGGATTGAAGATCATCTGTAAGCTCAATTTTTTCGGTATAACCGATGGTGCGCCTTCCCCAATCGAAGAAAGCCATGTAGACAGGGATGTTGGCTGTTCTGGCGATGGTATGGAAGCCACCCTTCCATTTGGCAACCGGTTGTCGTGTTCCTTCGGGTGCAATGGCGAGGTGCATGGTCTCCCGTTTGTCAAACTCAGTAATTATCTGCTTTATTAAGCTAGCCCCTTTGGATCGATCTACAGGAATTCCACCCATCCACCTCACGAAATAGCCCAAAGGCCAAAAAAAGAACTCTTTCTTAACCATGGTATTGGATTTACCGCCAACAGCCCGGTAGTAAAGAAAGGAGATAATAAAATCCCAGTTGGAGGTATGTGGAATACCCAAAACAATCGCTTTTGGTTCGGGTATCACCCCTCCAACCAATTTCCACCCTGTTGTACGCAGCAAAAATTTACATATGAATCTTATCATGGCAGTCACAATTTTACAACAAAGTTAAAAAAATAGCCTTCCATCGTAGAAAGATGAGGCGCTATTTCGGAAACAGCTGCTCCACGCCCCCTACAAGAGATGCCACGCCAGAGAAGCTGATTTTTAATCGTGCTCATTTTTTCTATTTTTGTGGCAATTCAAACAATCAGATGAACATCTATCCCGAAAATTTCGAAAATAAAGTTGGATTTGACAAAATCAGGGAACTTCTTGGAAGTCGTTGCCTGAGTGAGATGGGAAAGGAACATGCCCTGGATTGTAAGTTTTCAACTGATGCCGGAATCATTGAAAAACAATTGGATGAGACAGTTGAATTTCAAAAGATTATTCAAAATGAATTAAATTTCCCAACAGGCTACTTCATTGATATGCGCACGGTCCTGAAGAAATCAAAAATTTTGGGAACTTTTCTCGAAGTGTTTGAGCTTTTTGACCTAAAAAGATCGCTGGAAACGTTAAGGGCCATTGCCAACTTCTTCAAGGAGAAGGAGCAAGAACAATTTCCCAGACTCTATCTTGTGGCAAATGGAATCCATATTTTCCCTTTTATATTTGACAGGATCGATCAAATTCTCAGCAAGAACGGTACCATCAAAGACAATGCCTCTCCCGAACTCGTCAAAATCAGGAGAGAAATTCTCTCACTTCAGTCGGGTATTGCCAAAATCATGGCTAAAATCTTAAAATCTGCTCAGGCTGAAGGAGTTGTAGAGAAAGATGTTGGCATCTCCATCCGTGATGGAAGGGCCGTTATTCCAGTTTTATCAAGTAACAAAAGAAAGATGAGGGGAATTGTCCACGATGAATCGGCCACAGGACGGACCTCCTATATTGAACCTGAAGAGATTGTCGAGACCAACAACCGCATCAGGGAACTTGAGTCAGCAGAAAGGCGTGAGATCGTTAAAATTCTGACCAAATTCACTGATGAGCTGCGTCCCTATGCCGACGATCTGGAAGGATCCTATGAAGTACTTGGTATTTTTGACTTTGTACGCGCAAAGGCGTTGTGGTGCAATGAGAGCAAATCTGTCAAACCACTAATAATCAATGCTCCGGAACTGAAATGGCTGGATGCCAGGCATCCTTTGCTGGAACGGAATTTGGCAAGAGAGCGGCGAAAAATAGTTCCATTGAATATCAAATTAACCAATGATGACCGCATCCTGCTGATTTCCGGACCGAATGCAGGGGGAAAGTCTGTCTGTCTGAAGACGGTAGGATTACTTCAGTATACCTTACAATGTGGCATCCCCATTCCCCTGCATCTTGACAGTGTGGTTGGAATATTTGATAAAATATTTATTGATATCGGTGATAATCAGTCGCTCGACAATGATTTAAGCACTTACAGTTCCCACCTGAGCGACATGAAATTTTTTGTCAGAAACTGCAACAGAAAATCATTGGTACTCATCGATGAGTTTGGAACCGGAACTGAGCCGATGCTTGGCGGGGCCATTGCCGAATCCATTTTAAACCGCATCAACCTTCTTCAGAGTTTTGGCGTAATAACGACCCATTACACCAATCTCAAACATTTTGCCTCCTCAGTTCCGGGTATCATCAATGGGGCGATGATGTACGATTCGAACAAGATGGAACCTCTTTTTCAGCTGCAGATAGGCAAACCAGGCAGCTCTTTCGCCTTTGAAATTGCCCGAAAGATTGGCCTTCCTGAGGACATTTTGCAGGAAGCTACGGATAAGATCGGCAAGGATCACATCGATTTTGACAAGCACTTGCGCGACATTGTTCGCGACAAGCGGTATTGGGAAACCAAACGTCAGAATATTCGTCAGGACGAAAAAAAGCTTGGAGATTTGACAGCAACCTACGAAGAGCATCTGTCGGAGGTAAAAAAGATGAGAAAAGAGATTCTTGAAAAGGCCAGGAAGGAGGCGGCTGAGCTGTTGGCGGCTTCTAATAAAATCGTGGAGCAGACGATTCGCGAGATCAAGGAGGCAGCAGCAGAAAAGGAAAAGACCAAAGAAGTCAGAAAGAAACTTGAAGATTTTAAAGATTCTGTGTCCAAAACCAAGGATTTGGAAGACGAACAAATTGTTCGAAAGATGGACAAGATTCGTTCCCGGGAGATTCAAAAGAAGATCAGACCAGCCAAAGAAGAGTTAAAAAAAGATTCTTCACTTCCAGCTCCTTTGCCAAATGAACCATTCGTTGGATGCTGGATCAAATTGAAAGAGCAGGAAGCTCCCGGCATTGTACTGGAAATCAATGGCTCCAATCTTGTGGTGGCCTTTGGTCAGTTGCGCTCTGTCGTTAAACGCGACCGAGTAGATCTAATTTCTCACAACGAAGTCCGAAAGACCAAGGAGAATTATACAACCTCAAGGATTCATCGCGAGATCAACGACAGAAAATTAAATTTCAAACCCAGGATTGATGTCAGAGGCCTGCGGGCAGAGGAGGGACTTCAGAAAATACAAGAATTTATAGATGAGGCAATTATGGTTGAAGCCCATGAGTTGCACATCCTGCATGGCAAGGGAAATGGCATCCTCAGGGAGTTGATTCAGGCATTGCTCAAGTCGGAACCCGCCGTCAAAAAATTCAAGGATGAGCATGTACAATTTGGCGGTTCCGGAATTACGGTCGTGGAGTTGTGAGTTGGAGTTTGGGAGTTTGGTTCTATGCACCAAACTTTTCGCAATTCGAAATTCATGCCTTTTAATTAATTCGGTATTCACCTTCTTTTAGCTCACAGGCAACTGAATCAGAATTAAAACTGAAAGATTTTTTGGTGTTTACATTTGTCACTTGCCAGCAATGATGCGCTTTACAGCCAGGTTTAAACAATGCAGTGGTCCCTGCAGGGACTGTCACCATCAGTTCAATATCATCCGATTTATCTTTTTTCCAGGAGACCATGATGGCACCAAAAGGTGTCTGGTATGCAGCTTCTACATGGTTTAATCCTTGTGGAAATTCGGGTGCAAGCGTAAATCTTTTAAATCCCGGATAATCCGCCAAAGGCCTGATGCCTGCAAGCCATCTGTAATACCACTCCGATACAGTGCCAAACATTGGATGACAATTGGAATAAGTGTTGTCGCTCTCTTTCCAGGATTCCCAGATGGTTGTGGCTCCCTTTTCGACCATGAAACCCCATCCGGGGAAGGCTGTACTGTTGACGATTTGAAAAACCTCAGCCGAATGCCCGGTCATGGAGAGTGCTTCCAAGATGTATTTGGTTCCAAAAATTCCGGTTGTAAAATGATGGGAGGGTGCCGATCTAATGGCTGATAACAAAGAATCGGCAGCGGAAGAAAGCTCTTCAGGTGGAATGATCCCATAATATATCAGCGTTGCAAAAAGTGTCTGCCTGTTGGTGGGAGCCAAAACAGGCCGGTGCCAATAAAGATCGAGCAATTTCCTGGTAAGGGATTGTTCGAGTAATCTAAATCGGTTGCAATTCATTGTATCATGCTTCAATTCCGCAAAGCGGGACATGATTCGGGCACATTCGAGATAATGTGTCGAGCCAATCAGTTGGACAGGCACTTTCTCAAGGGATTCATGGTCGCTGAGGCCTTTGTCGATGATCTCTGCCGGATGCAACCATTTAACTTTGTCCATCCATTCGAGATCCTTCCGGTACAACTCATCGACGATGGCCGAGTCACCATAATATTGCAACAACCTGTATTGTGTTGTCAGAAAGGCAGATTCCCAGCTGATGCCGCAATATTTGATGCCCACAAAGGGAGCAGTATCAATGAAGATAGAATCCTGCATGGCATCAACCCAGTCGTAAATGGTTTTGCGGTAAAACGAATGCATGTCAAAATTGGCAATAAATGATTCGCTGGTGGCATTTAAATCACCTCCGTAACCGAATTTCTCTCTGGCCGGGCAGTCTGATTGCACTGAAATCAGGTTGTTCAGAAAGGTTTGGCGGCAAGCCCTCTGGATTTTGTTCAACAATTCGGAGGAGGTCGAAAATGAATTTATATTTTCAACATTCGTGTGAAATTCGATGGCTTCCAGATTTTCAGATTCAATTTCATATTTCAACCCGGTGATTTCTATGAACCTGAAAACATGGAAGGTAAAATGAGGTTGAAAAACAATCTCTTTGTCTTTCCCAAAAATATAACTATCAGTCTGCCAGGCAATATCCGGAGAGCCAGGACCACCACTCCCCTTTCGTTTGATCTGACCTGCTACTGTTGTCATGGGATTGAGCGTACCATTTTCATATACTCTTTCACCAAACCTGAAGACAATCGTATCGCCAAAATCACCCTTCATACGAATTTTGTAAAGACCTGTCAGATTGACCCCCATGTCTGCAACAAAACCGTGATTCGTTCCAACAATTTTAACGGGTTTGATGGTCCTGGTAACCTGTACAGCCGGGAAGAATGCAGGAAGGATGACCCCACCAGGGCCATCACGTTTCGTCGCATATCTCCAATTTTCGTCGTCGAAAACAGGCAGATTCCATCCAGGAATCTCCTTGCGGGCATCGTAAATTTCGCCGAGGTAGACATTGTTCCGGGAAATAGGTCCTGACGCTGTTTTCCAGCTTGAGTCAGAGAGAACAACCTCCTCCGTTCCATCCTGGTAAGTGAGATGAAGTCGGGCGATAAATTGCGGGGGACCGGAGGGCAAGACCTCCCGAAGATTAAAGTTTCCAAACATGCGTAGGGGTAGCAAGTTGTAAAATCCATTTCCAAGCATCGTACCCAGGAGATTCTTGCCAAGGTGCAGGAATGGTTTGACATCGTAGGAAGTGCCGTAAATTCGCTTGCTGAAGTTGGTCCATGCCGGATCGAGCACATTATTAGGCAGTTGTATTCCATTGACGGAAGTCAAAAAATACCCTGCTGCCGTTACCGACAAGGTTGCAGATTTCAATTTCCCAGCAATTGTAAACTCTTTCCTGAATAGGGAGGCCGGATGATCGCCGTAGCGCATGGAATCGACACCGGTGTGGACTTTTGAATCTCCAATCCAGTTTGCATCTGACAGGTTAAAATCGCCATTAATTGTCTGTATTTGCGCCTCAAGATTCTGATTTGCAATAAAATACAAGAAGAAAATAGTCAAACAGACTTCAATTTTAGGTAACGACATTCTTTTACCAAATGAATTTTGAAAGAGTTTTGAAATTCAATCCCATTTAATGCCATCGTTCGATTTGAGTCCATTGGCAGGATAGGGATGTTTTTCATCGAAGGGATACAAGGCCTTTTGATCTTCGATCACAATCATTTCCTCTCTGACGGTTCCGTCCGCATTCAAAGCCCTGGAAAGATCGAGACCGAGATATTTTGCAAGAAACGGATAGACAGCAGCCCTCTTGTTCAAGTCGTAGCCATGCTTGTCGTTGGGCAGATGAACATTCTGAACCAGATCGGCTTTGCCGTAAAGTTGGTAAATGTATTTGAGGTGAGGCATTTCGACCACTGGATTGTTTTTTGTCCAATCGGCACCATCCGAGACCAGTAACATTGGCCGAGGCGCTGCGCATGCAGCAATCTCCACGTTGTTTGTTTGATAACCTGCATCTTTGTGAATGGGCATTCCGCTTTCGCAAAGGCATCCTCCAAAAAAATAGGCAGAGACCATCACCACCGGCACCGATACCTTTACCCGCTCATCGATGGCCGCCAATAAAATTGTCTGGGTTCCTCCACCGGAGGCACCGGTGCAGGCTATTTTCTCGGGGTCAGCGCCCATTTCAAGAATAAAATCGATGCAGCGGATGCTGTTCCAAAGCTGCAATTTTAATACCTCAGGATGGTCGTGTTTCCATCCCAACTCTTTCATCTGGCCGTAGCCCACCATGTCGTATGCGAAGACCATCGCGCCCATCCTGGCAAAAGCTGCAAAACGTTTCTGAGCATCCGGACGGTACCTACCAACATCCCCGGGTTTGTAAAAATGACCGTGGGGACTAATTATTCCAGGCAATCTGCCTTTTGGTGCCGTTGGTGTGTAGAGGCTTCCTGTTACATAAACACCTGGAAGACTCTCAAATGAAACGTTTTGAACCTGGTAGCCGTCGTAAATACGCATGGGGCCAATCCATGCATTCAAAGGACATTTTTTAGGTAATTTTTCGAGACCGGTTCCTTTCAGAATGTGCGCCCTGATCAGCTTGGCCCTCATCTCCCAATCCTTCAGTGATTTATACTGTTTTCGCTGCTCTTCGAGAAAAGATTTTCCGGTTTCTTCTGTAAAATAGGCACCCACGCACAACCCATCTTCCGCTGCTTTTACGATTTTTTGAGACTGTTGGGCAAAGCCAACGATTGAAAAAAGCAACACTGTGGTGGCAACGGATAATTTCCTAAGTAAGTTCATCACGGGAACGATTCATTGGTTTGGTTCCAAGATAACAAAAAAGTTAAAAAATCTTATGTTAATGTAAAAAGTTATTAAATTTAACGGGTAAGTTTAACTTAATAATTTTTTAAAAATAATTGAAGACAATAAATTTTGTTCTTCCTGAAGAAAAGAATTTGAGATTTACTTGACATAAAAATAATCCGTCTTTTTTGAACATTTCCACGAATCATCGGTTATTCTTAACGACAACTGATCAAAAACGAAATATCAATTTAAATACTTAGCCAATGAAGCACAAAATATTGATTGTTGATGACGAAAAGAGCATTCGTTTGCTCCTTCAAAATTTTCTATCGAAGAACTATGAAGTTGAAAGTAAGGAAGATGGCTTAGATGCTTTGGAATGGCTCGAAGGAAATTTACCGGATCTGATTATTTGTGACCTGCAAATGCCTAACATGGATGGATATCTCTTCCTTGAAAAGGTTCGGCAGCGGGGGTATACCAAACATACCCCGGTGATCATGTTGTCGGGTGTTGAGAGCAGCAAAGAGAGAATCAAGTGTTACAGGCTTGGTGCACAGGATTTTTTGGCAAAGCCATTTAATCCTGAGGAGCTTGCAGAATTGATTAACAAGAATCTATTTCCAGTTCACTATGCCCTAAAATGGTGATAATGCACTGAATTTGTGCTAATTACTATTTAAATTTTCACAATTTGAATTACAATTATGGAATTAAAGTTAAGTGTCCTGTATATTGGCCGATCTTATGAGAATCTTGGTTTACTTCCGGAGCATCCGGATGTTGCCGTAATCCAGTGTTCGAATGCACTTGAAGCCATTCGGTACCTCAAGTCCGAACAAAAACCGGATGTAGTCATTTGTGATTATTATCTTTCCGGTGGAGACGGTGTTCAAATGCATGAGTGGTTAAGAGAACGATCTGATTTTGATAGGGTTTCCTTCATTTTGGTATCGTATGAATTCCGGGAGGAGATCCTAAAAATCGCCTTTGAAACGCGAATGGATGACTTTTTTGTACTTCCGCTACCGGGTGCAGAGAGTCTTTTGGGGCGGATGAGGTTTCTTACTGACTTTAGAAACAAATATTCTATTTCGACTTACGACAAGCTTAAGAAGCAGGATATGAAATATGAGATGCCTTTGTCGAAGAGGATGTTTGATGTATTCATGGCTGCTTCAGCACTTATCTGCCTTTCACCCATCCTTTTACTTGTTATTTTGGCCATCAGGCTCGAATCCAGTGGCAAAGTTTATTACATCTCCAAGCGCGTCGGACGGGAACCATTCGATTTTTACAAGCTTCGCTCCATGCGGACAGGTGCCGACAAAGAGCTAAAAAATCTGGCCAAGGAAAAAAATCAATATGCAACTGCCTCACAACAAGCAGAGATCGATTTTTCTAAACCCTGTCCGGTTTGTGCCAAACTGCCTGAAGGAAAAAATTGTTCTCCGATGATGCACATTGGAGAATACACCATTTGTGATTACTGGTACAACACACAAAAGCGGGAAGTTGCAAAAACCAAATCAGCTTTCATCAAAATTACAGATGATCCGCGCATTACCAAGGTAGGGAAATTTATCCGCAATACGAGTATTGACGAGCTTCCCCAACTGATCAATGTCCTGAAAGGTGACATGTCAATTGTAGGAAATCGGCCGTTGCCTGTTTATGAAGCCGAATTGTTAACCAGGGGATATGCCTCCAAAAGGTTTCTGGCACCTGCTGGTATCACCGGGTTGTGGCAAGTAGAGCTGCGTGGCAAGGGTGGGGTCATGTCGGAGGAGGAGCGAATGAGGCTGGATAACGAATATGCGGATCACTTTATTGGCAACAGTTACTCTTTTTGGTATGATTTAAAACTGATACTTCGTACCGTTCCTGCACTTTTTCAAAAAGATACTGTTTGATGTAACAAATTAGGCTATTTTTGGTAGAAGTCTGAAAATTGAAAACCTTTGAACGTTTGATGGATATGACTGAGCATCCATAAATGATAAGATATCTTTTGTGATGGCCCATTATCTTCTTTAGCCAATCGAGCTTTGGCATGGCTCAGGTTTATTGCATCCGGACAACGAAAGACAAAAAAAATACAAATGACCTACCGTTGCTACTTGACATGCTTGTTATTGGTCCTGATCCTCAACAACAGGTTGGTTGCCCAGTCAACATCTGTTGGATTTGATTTGATGAAAGACGACATCAGCTCCATCCTGCCTCCCCTGGAATCACTGATCGATTCGGCACTCAAAAATAATTTCAATGTCCGGTTCAGGGATCGACAGATAGATGTCAACAAAAACAAATTGCACACCGAAAGATTTGTTTGGGCCAAGAACATGGGGATTCAATCGGACGTACGGTACGGAACTTTTGACAATTTCTCTACCAATACCTCTGATGGACAGAGTCCTTCGGTGTTGGCAACCAGAAACAACCAGACCAATTACGGCATAGGAGCTTATGTAAAATTCCCTCTTTACGATGTGTTGAACCGTAAAAATCTCATCAGCCTTGCGAAGGCAGAAGTAGATCAGGCAGTCAGTATGGCCCAGGCTCAGCGAAACGAATTGAGACAGACAGTTATCAAGCAATACAATGATTTAATCCTGAAGCACCGACTTCTAAAAATCAGATCGAAATACTACATCACCTCCAAGATCAACATGGAGATGGTCGAAAAGGAGTTTCACAACGGGGTTGTCTCCGTGACTGAATATGCACGTATTTCAGAAAATAATACAACTGCAGAGTCAAATTATGAGATGGCGAGAGTAGAGTTTAATACCAGCTACCTGATTTTCGAGGAGATAGTAGGGTTCAAATTTAATTTGACTGACACCAAAAAATAGATTTATGAGCATTATTGATTTCATCAGATTGTTGCGAAAGCACTTGGTTTTGTTGTTGGTGACACCCGTAGCGCTGGCCTCTCTGGTCATGTTTCTTACCAGGAAAGAAGATTTCAAATATGCTTCCGAGACCACGTTGTACACCGGTATTGCCACCGGTTCGAGTGTCGAAATGGATAAATCATTCAACTATTTCATGACCAACACCGCATTTGACAACTTAATCAATGTGATCAAATCAAGGGAGACTCAGCAGGAGTTGGCAATCCGCCTATTGGCAGAGCATTTGATGCTTGCCAAATCTGATCCGCGTTTCATCTCCCAAAAATCTCTTGACAATCTTCGAAGTATTACACCCTCCTACATCTATGGTCTCGTGTCAAAATCAACCGGTTCGAAGGTTGTTCCTGACTCGCTCACAGATTCAAGTACGACAAGTGATTCACAAGCAACTTTCTCCTTTTCAAGTTTAGGCGCTTCCTCTCAGGATGATAGGAAACTCCCGAATTCTATCGATCGTTTGGCTTACGAGAAGACTGTTAAGAACTTAACAGATTTTGTGAGCAGCAGCGATTCAAATTTTGTTTACAAGCTGATCAATTCTGAGGACTTGCATTATTCCATCAAGGCAATTTCGACGATCAAAGTTCAACGCATTGCCAACAGTGACCTGGTTCAGGTCCATTATGAGACAGATGATCCGGGTATTTGCCAGCAGACCTTGGCCATCCTTACCGATGTGTTCATCAAAAATTACAAAAACATCAAGGAAAACAGGTCTGATGCGGTAGTGAAATATTTCGAATTTCAGCTCAAGCAAGCAAACAACCGTTTGAAAATTGCAGAAGACAAGTTGCTGGAGTTTAACAAAGTCAACAACATTATCAACTATTACGAACAGAGTAAGGCCGTTGCAGTGGTCAAGGAGGATCTGGATGTTGAGTACAACAACAAGAAGATCAAACTTGCAGGCATCCAGGCTGCCATCAAGAGACTCGAAGAAAAATTGGGTATCCAACAACAGATCCAGCTAAAAAGTGCCAAGATTATAGAGAAGCGGAACCTGCTGGGGGAATTGAATTACCAGATCAACTCATCCGAAACCATTGGTGCTGGCAGCAGCAGTGACAAAGAAAAGGTTGATGCCCTGAAAATTCAGGCTGACAAGCTGAAAGATGAGATCAGGATCTCTGTCGGCGAATTGTACTCCTACAACAACTCGGCAGAAGGACTTCCTGTTAGTACAATTCTTAACGACTGGATAACCAGCGTCATAGAAGCAGAAAACATCAAAGCTGGCATAGAGGTGATGGGAGATCGGATCAGGGAGTTTCAGAAACAATATTCGATTTATGCACCTGCCGGGGCCAATATCAAGAAAATTGAGCGGGAAATTTCAGTTTCCGAACAGGAGTTTCTTGAGATTCTGCATGGCTTGAATCTTGCCAAGCTGAAGTTGCAGGACAATGAGCTCTCTTCCAACATCAAGGCAGTTGATCCACCCTATTTCCCACTTACACCCATCCCTACAAAAAGAAAAATTCTGATTATTGCCGGCGGTTTGGTAGGGCTTTTGATCGTGCTCGTCAGTGTCTTTGTCTCAGAATACTTTGATACGACCCTCCGAAATCAGCAAAGGGCTGCCACTATTTTAAAGCTGCCCTATTTGGCTCTTTTCCCCAAAATACTGCTCGAAGTACAACGAACCAATTTTCAATTCATCGTCAATCGTCTGCTTGAAATCGCAGTACAAAACCTTGAAATGACTTTAAAATCAAATAATTCCACAAAGGTTTTGTTGTTTTTCAGCACTTTGAGCAAAGAGGGCAAATCGATATTGGTCGGCAATCTTGCCCGCAAACTTAAGGAACAAGGGGAAAAGGTACTCGTTTTAAATTATGTGGAAGAATCACTTCAAAAGATTAAGATCCCCAAAAATGATCACCAGAAGACCGGTACAACTTCAACCGGTGAGGTAACGATTCAACAATCAAGAAAATCAATTGTCAGCACCCTACTTGGGTATCCGGATACCCGGATTAATTTCGACAGTCCCTACCTGGAGCGTTCTCAAAATTTCCTGGTAAGGGATGAATACCTTGAATACCATGTTAACGGCAAATTTTTCAATGCCAAAAATTACAAGGACATCTTGCATCAGAACAATTTCCAGTGCACTTTTGAGCCCGACTACGTCCTCATTGAATTACCGCCAATTGTCAACAACCCTTTCCCGGTAGGATTGCTATCGAGTATTGACTTGCCGGTTTTGGTATGCCGTTCAAACAGGGTCTGGTCGGAGGCCGACCAGGTGGCCCTTGATTCTTTCGAAAAACTAACAGAACAAAAGACCCATTTCTTCATCAATGGCGTAGAGCTGCCAGTTGTTGAGTCTATTTTGGGTGATTTACCCAAAGAGCGTGGATGGCTAAGACGTCATGCTAAAAATTTCCTCCGTTTCCAATTCTCTACCAAGACACATATTTAAGACATTCGCTACGATACAAAACCTTAACACTAACGATCCGAATTACCATGAATACCAGAAATAAAATACTGTTGCTTTTTCTTGGATCGATACTGGTTGCAGCATTGGTACTTTTCCTTTTTCGCAATACACAGCAAAAACAGAATGACCTGATTGTGAAAGCCGCTGTCGAACAGCATGTGGTTCTGATCAATACGGCATTGAGGGTTCAATCCAATCAACTTGACGAGATTGTACTGGATTATACCAACTGGGATGAATTGATTGCAAACATGAAAAAGCCAAATTATGGTTGGGCTGAGGACAATATTGCCAGTATCGTCAAATCTTTCAAACTTTATTCGGTCGGTGTATATGGAACCAACCAACAAATGATCTATGGCTTTGGGAAAAGAGAGAAAAATGTATTGTCCGATACAATTTCTGCCAGGAAGATCTTTCAACATATTGGCCAAAAAGGGACCTCCCATTTTTTTCTTCAACACAAAAATGAAGTCCTTGAAATAGCGGCTGCTACGATCCATCCTACACTCGACACCACCAGAGTCCAACCATCATCAGGAATTTTCATGATCAGCAGGGTCTGGGACAATGATTTCCTTCATGAGCTGGCTAAAAATACTGCAAGTGCGATTTACCTTAACAACGGTGCATTACACAACGCTTTGACCATCGAAAATGATTCGATTACTGTTTCCAAACATCTTTCTGATTACAACAACCAGGTATTGACTGATTTAATCATCAGAAAACCAAACAATGTTCTCGTTAACTATCAGAAAGTCAGCGATTTTATGTTCTATTTCCTGATGGTACTGATGTTTTTCCTTCTTTTAATCTTCTTTCTCATTCTCTATAGCTGGATCAGGCGACCGCTTCAGATCATCTCACACAGTCTGAGGCACAACGATACTTCCCAACTGGAGCAGCTGGAGCAGAGCAACAATGAATTTAGTCAGATTGCACGACTCATCTCCATTTTCAACCTTCAGAAGCAAGAACTTGAAAAGGAGAACAAGGAGGTGATTCTGATACAAAAAGAGCTGATTAAACAGAGTGACATCTTGCATGGTATGGCAGTGGCTTCCAACCATCTCCTTACCAATGATAATTTTAAAGCGGCAATACATGACGCCCTCAAGGTCATCAGCAAGAGTTCCGGTATTGACAGGATTTTCATCTACAAGAACAATTCGGATGACGCTTCTGATCTAAAAAAAATAGTGCAGGTCCATGAGTATGTCATTCCTGAAATATTGGCCAAAGTTAATTCGAAAGAGGCAGAAGAGATCTTCATATTGTCACAAACAAATGAGTGGTTTGAACCGCTGAAGAAAGGCCGATCCATCAAAGGCCTCGCGGCTGATTTTGGAAATGAAATTGGTAAACTTCTTGAAAGACAGATGATTCAATCAATGATGATTTTCCCGATCATTGACCAGAAGAAGCGGCAATTCTGGGGAATTGTAGGTTTTGCAGATTGTACTCATCCACATGCGTGGACTCCTTCACAGGAGACCATCCTTGGGATGCTGGCTTACAACATTGGAGGAGCTATCCGTCGGCAACAGGGACAAGAGGAGTTGAAAGATGCCCTCGAAATGGCCAAGACTGCCGACAGGGCCAAATCGGAATTTTTAGCCTCCATGTCACATGAGATTCGAACACCGATGAATGGAGTCATTGGCATGACAAGCCTGCTTTTGTTAACCGATTTGACAGACACACAGCGAGATTATGTCAATATCATTGAGAATTCGGGTGAAAGTCTGATGAACATCATCAATGAAATTCTCGACTTCTCCAAGATTGAAACAGGTAAAATGGAAGTGGAGGAGAGTTCATTTGATCTGCGGCTTTGTATTGAGGATGTTCTGGACCTAATGGCTCCCAAGGCACTTGAAAAACACCTGGACATTATCTATTACATTGATCCACAAGTACAACAAAACATTTTTGGAGATGGATTCAGGTTGCGGCAAATTATGGTAAATCTTGTCAGCAATGCCATCAAGTTTACAGAAAAGGGTGAAATTTTAATTTTCATCAAGCTGCAAAGCCTTGCCGGAGGAGTTGTCACCCTTGACTTTTCAGTTAAGGATACTGGTATCGGCATTCCATCGAACAAGATCAACTTACTGTTCTCTCCCTTTACACAAGTCGATGCTTCTACTACCCGGAAGTATGGAGGTACGGGTCTGGGATTGGCCATTACATCCAGTTTGGTCAAATTGATGGGGGGAACAGTATGGGTTGAAAGCGTGGAGGGGAAGGGTTCTGATTTCAGATTTACCATCCAGACCCAATTTTCGATGCCAGTTGAAGAGGTTGGCACGATGGATAAGTCGACGCGAAATATAATTGGTAAATCAGTGTTGATCGTCGATGACAATGCCACCAACAGAAAGATTCTTCAGCTTCAATGCGAATATTGGGGACTAAAGGTTTCAACCTTTGAATCCGGTGTTCAGGCGCTTCAATTTCTGGAGACAAATAGTTGTGACGTTGGAATCCTGGACATGCAAATGCCTGATATGGACGGAATGATGTTGGCCCGGGAGATAAGAAAGAGATCCAGCTCCGAAAAACTGCCTTTGGTTATGCTCACATCAATTGGTTACAATACTGATTCAATCGACTTGCGACAACTATTTTCCTTCAATGTCAACAAACCAATCAAACACACCCAGTTGCTTGAGATATTGTTTAAAGTGTTGACACCTTCCTTTAAAACACCTATGGTCCAGAAGAAAAGTAAGGAAGAGCTTGGTGAGATCTCCAAGAAGTATCCTTTTCATATCTTGGTGGCTGAAGACAACATTATCAATCAAAAACTTATCAGGAATGTTTTTGAATTGCTGGGTTACAAGATGGACATTGCCGCAAATGGTATTGAAGCCCTGGATGCCCTGAAACGAAAGTATTATGACCTGATATTCATGGATATTCAGATGCCTGAAATGAATGGATACGAAGCTACAGGCATCATTATTCAGCGCAGGAAGGAAGAGCGACCACTGATTATTGCCATGACAGCCAATGCCATGCGTGGCGACCGGGAGAAATGCCTGGAAGCCGGAATGGATGATTACATCACCAAGCCGCTTCGGGTCGATGACCTTATCAAGGTTATTGAATTTTGGGGAAAGAAGAAATTTACTGCAAGTAGCACTTAAACGATGAAAACAATTATTAAAAAGAGTCTCAGTTACGCTGCAGGTGTTTTCCTGGCCAACGCTGCCATCCGCAAGGCCACTGAACAAAATTTATGCATAGCTGTTACCATTGTTGATGAGAGCGGGATCATGAAATTTTTTGCACGAATGGATCATTCTCCCCTGGTGTCGATCGACGCCTCCCGGAAGAAAGCACTTACAGCAGTAGGCATGGGACTTTCGAGTGGTGATGACTGGTTTAATTTTATAAAGGATGATCCGATTATGTGGCATGGAGTCCAACAATTCAAGGATTTTATATTGTTGGGAGGAGGTTCTCCAATCATGTCGGATGGGGAATTGATTGGTGCCATTGGAGTCAGTGGCGGCCATTACAAACAAGATGAATTATGTGTACATGCTGCACTCGAAGCATTTAAGAATTTTGAAAAATGAAACATTCTTATATACAGATAATTAAAAGATTAGATCAATTTGCTTCCTCATTTTCCGGAATCAATACCATCCCCGAAATGGTTGTTTCTATTGAAAATATCCTCGAAGCAATTCTACAGGTAAAGTATACAGGATTGTACCTTTATGATCCGGCAGAGGAGCGTCTAAAACTACTTTATGCCAAGGGATTCAGCGATGAGGAGCGAAGATTGGCTGAAGCAAGTGCCATGGAAAGACACCCCGGATTGGTCTTTCGCACCAAACAAATGATTTATGTGGCGGATACCCTTCTGGATGAAAAAGAGCGCTCAAAATCCAGTGAACGCTCGTTCGTAGTCAGGTCGCGCCTCTTTCTTCCGGTAATGAATGGCGATAATGTGGTAGGTGCATTTGGAATCACCGATCCTCAACCAAACATGTACGACGAACAGGATATAGCCATCCTCTCCTTTATTTGCAACATGGCAGGTGCGCTCTATGGCAAAATACTCAACCAGAAGCTATTGGAAGAGGCAAACAGGGAAATATTGAACCTTTCAAGACTCCCTGCCGAAAGCCCGAATCCTGTGCTGAGAATTAGTCATGAGAAGCTTTTGCTCTATGCAAACAAGTCCAGTCAACAGCTACTGAACCATACAGGAATGGAAGTCGGCAAGGTTGTTGTCACCGATATTTTTGATCTGCTCATCGATTCCATCAAATCTGGCAAAGCGGTCGAGACAGAAATCACTGTAGGTCAGGTAGTATACTCTTTCATTTCTTCACCCGTAGAGGGAAAAGATTACATCAACTTGTACGGTCGGGACATCACCAAAAGAAAGACCCTCGAAAATGAGTTGAAAAGACTTGCTATCATTGCCAAAGAGACAGAGAATGCAGTCATTTTATCGAACAACAGGGGCGAAATAGTATGGGCAAATAATTCTTTTTTTCGTATTTCCGGATACGAACTTGAAGAGGTAATGGGCAAAAAACCTGCTGATTTTTTGGTTGGTGAAGAGACTGATCCGGCAACCGTAGCGCTTATTGCAGAGGCTATTGAGAACAAGCACAACCTGGAAGTTGATGTTGTAAACTATTCGAAATCGGGCAAAAAATATTGGATCAAACTTCAGTTTCAACCGGTTTTTAGTGCCGCCGGTGAAATTGAAAATTATATTTCCATTCAAAAGGAGATCACCAGGCAGAAGGAGATTGAAAACGAACTGATGGAAACGACAAATTTTCAAAAGGCTATCCTTAACAGTTCGGCCATTGCCATCATCTCCACAGATTTAAACGGAATCATCCTCTCATTTAACGATGCTGCAACGAAGATTTATGGCTACCAGGCAGCGGAAGTTGTCGGCAAGAGTACACCCATTGTCCTTCATGATAAAGGTGAAATTTACAACCACTTTCAGAGGAGTCAGGATCAAAGCATCTGTTATTTTGGGGTCTGTGATTTCTTACAATCCAAGGAGAGAATAACCATAAATTCAGAACCACAAGAGTTTACCTGTCTCCATAAAAATGGGAGTAGGTTCCCCGTCTCCTTGACCATTACAGCACTTCGGGATGCAAACAACCACATTACCGGCTTTCTTGGCATGGCCTTGGATACCACCGAAAGGCAAAAGCAATATGAGGCAGTTAAGATCGCCAACCTGCGGTTCAGATCACTGATTTCGAGCATGCAGGCTGGGGTCATGGTGGAAGACGAGAACAGAAAAATTGTGCTCGTCAATGAACATTTCTGTGAATTGTTCTCTATCCCACTTCTGCCTGATCAACTGATTGGTGCAGACTGTGAACCCGCAGCAGAAATTTCAAAGAATCTGTTTCTGTTTCCAGAAATGTTCATTGCGGACATCAACAGTACGCTTGCGCTTCATCGGGTAGTGACCAATTTTGAGATACAAATGGCCAATGGCAGGACACTCGAAAGGGACTTTCTTCCAATGGATGATTCAGGTAAGAAAAACCATGGAATTTTATGGATTTACAGGGATATTACCGAGCGAAAAAAGAGCGAGCTGGAGTTGTTCCGTCAAAGTCAGATTTTAAGCGGTACGGCACAGGCAATGAACTATTTATTGACTTTATCTGACCACGACCAGGCGATCCAGAAAGCATTGGAGACTGTGGGTGAAGCCATTGGAGTGGATCGTGTCTACATTTTTGAAAATAACATGGATCAAAAGACCGGCGAATCCTTCTTTAGTCAGCAATTTGAATGGACCGCCAAAGGAATAGTACCCCAAATAGGGAATCAGGAGCTTCAAAACATGCCTTACTCTGAGCATTTTCCAGGATGGTACAATACCTTGAAAGCCGGAAAAACGGTTTCCGGTTTGGCCGGTCAATTTCCAGAGAATGAAAGGCTCATTCTGGAAGATCAGGATATCAAATCAATCGTCGCCGCCCCCATTTTCGTACAGGACCAACTTTGGGGCATGGTCGGATTTGATGACTGTACCAAAGGAATAATATGGTCGGCAAACGAGTTGTCGATCATTACAGCCCTTGCTGGAAGTATCGGCGGCAGCATCTCCAAAAGAATCATCGAAAATGAATTGATTGATGCCCGCCATGTTGCTGAATATGCGACCAAAACCAAATCCGAATTTTTGGCTACCATGAGCCATGAAATAAGGACGCCAATGAATGGTGTAATAGGCATGACAAGTCTGTTGATGCAGACACATTTGAAGCCCGATCAGCTTGAATATGCCGAGACCATCAGGGTGAGCGGCGAGTTGCTGCTGGATGTAATCAATGATATTCTTGACTTCTCAAAAATTGAATCGGGGAAGATGGTGCTTGAACAACATGATTTCGACCTACGGCTGGCCATCGAAGATGTATTGGATTTATTAACTACCGGAACCTTTGAAAAGAAGCTCGGCCTCTATTTTGAGGTTGATCCGGCGATACCACTTAGAATTACGGGTGACCTCACCCGATTGCGTCAGATTTTGGTTAACCTGGTAGGAAATGCGGTCAAATTTACTTTGCAGGGAGAGGTCGTTATCACGGTTAAACTAAAGGAGAACAGCGATGAACAGGCCATTCTCGAGTTTTGTGTGAAGGACACAGGAGTAGGCATTCCAAATGAAAAAATTGGATTGCTCTTTAAACCATTTAGTCAGGTAGATGCATCAACGACCAGAAAATTTGGAGGTACCGGCCTTGGCCTTGCGATTTGTGCCAAGCTCATTGGCTTGATGCATGGGAAAATATGGGTAAAAAGTGAGGTTGGGAAAGGAACTGAATTCTATTTCACCATCCAGACTCAATTCGAAGATGCAAAGAAATCTATTGTAATTCCAGCTCTTGAGACAAATCACTTGAATGGCAAGAAAGTGCTCCTTGTAGATCCCAATCAGACGAGCAACAAAATTCTGAATTCACTTTTCATCAGCTATGGGATGGTACCAACATCAGTGAATTCAGTAAATCAGGCAACTCTTGCAATTGCCGCTGCAAATGATCTGAGACTCTGCGTCGTGAACAATGATCTTCCGGCCAATGACGTCTCAGGCCTGGTTACCGAAATCAGGAAAAATAGTGTGTACCAGGAATTACCATTGATTCTACTGGTTCATCCAACATTGAATGATAATCCTGCGTTTGCCGATCCCAATTTCAGGGTTAAACTGAACAAACCATTGAAGCACTCCCTTTTGTTCACTTCGGTGAAAAACTTGCTGTCCAATAGTATTGAACCTAAAATTTCGAGTATGAACCAACCAAATCCAATTCAAAAAATCAGCGATACCTATCCGTTAAATATTCTTGTTGCCGAAGACAATACCATCAATCAGAAGCTGATCGCAAGACTATTTGAGATGCTGGGGTATTCCATTCACATCGCAGCCAATGGGTTCGAGGTGATCGATGCACTCAAAAGAATGAAGATTGACATCGTCTTCATGGACATTCAAATGCCTGAAATGGATGGACTGGAGGCTACCCGGCAAATCATTTCGCAATGGGGTGACAAAAAGCCGTTGATCGTTGCCATGACAGCCAATGCACTCTATTCGGACAAAGAAAAATGTCTGGCAGTAGGAATGGACGATTATATCAGCAAACCATTGACCATCATTCAGGTAAGAACTGGAATTGAAAAATGGGCTTTACTCTGTAATTCTGCAAAACCTTGAAGAAAACACTTAAGAGGCTGGTCAAAGAGGATAACTTTCTCTCCCTGACAGGGAACCTGACCATTGCATTCTTTGGCTTTGGTGGGTTCGCCATTCTGGCCAGAAGTTTTCAGCTGGATGTATTCGGCCAATGGGTATTGTTCGTCTCTTCCGGATCCTTCATTGAGATGTTTCGCTTCGGTATCACCAATACTGCAATCATCAGGTATTTATCGGGAGTAGATCAGAAAGAGAGGTTAAAATTCATAGGGTCGAGTGGACTCATCGGATTGATTGCGACTTTTTTCATCAGTTTGACCCTTGTTTTGTGCAATCTTGCTTTTAAGGATTCCATTCAAAGGGCGGGTTACGAACTTTTCTTTACATGGTATCCACTGCTCGCATTCATCAATCTTCCTTTCAACACGGCACTTGTGATCATGCAAGCAGATCAGAAATTCGGCAAAATGTTGTTGGTAAAGGCCATCAACAGTGGTGGCTTTTTCCTCGTGCTTCTGTTCAATTTTCTATTTTTCAAGATGACCCTGCTTCAGATCGTTTGGTCGGCCATTGGCATCAATGCCATCACCTCCTCCATCTGTTTTTTCTCTGGTTGGGATGGATTGAAACACCTTGGCAAAGCAACCAAAGAAACCACCAGAGTAATACTCGATTTTGGGAAATATACCACCTTCACGCTGATCGGAACCAACCTGCTCAGAAGTGCTGACACACTCATTATCAGCTTGAGTCCGCTAGGCACCGCAGCCGTTGCACTCTATAGTATCCCTATGAAACTGACGGAATTGCAGCAAATTCCCTTGCGCAGTTTCGTGGCAACGGCTTTCCCAAAGATGTCGAGGGCGAGCATCCAGGGTCATGTCAACGAGGTCAAAAAAATATTTTATACCTATTCAGGAGCCATGAGCTACCTGTTTGTTTTTATCAGCCTCTTCACTTTTCTCTTTGCCGATTTTTTCGTTCTGTTGCTCGGTGGAAGACAATACCTTGGCATAGACCCCATCACCGGATTCAACACGGTCAATATTGTTCGCATATTTTCTCTTTATGGACTAATTCTTCCTATCGACAGAATGACAGGCATTGGACTGGACAGCATCAACAAACCAAATATCAATTTCATAAAGGTTCTTTACATGGTGATTGCCAATGTGGTAGGTGATCTAATTGCCATTTTTATATTCAAATCATTAGCCCTTGTGGCGGTGGGATCCATCTTGTTTACCATTCTTGGAATTTGGGTAGGATTTTATTATCTTAGCAAAGAGCTGAATTTAAACTATTTGCAAATATTTTCAAGTGGAATTGATTTTTACAAAATATTGTACCATAAATTCAGGAACAAGCACCATTAGTTTGTATCCCATGAGGTTTAACCATTCTGATCCAATCTTTTACCAATGAAGCCGCAGATCCATCCCTTTGATCGCTATTCAGGTTCTGACCGGCTCAAGTCGCCAGCTTATATCGTACTGCTCTTGGGGCTTGTTGCCCTTGCGGCATGGATCACCAGTAAAGTTGGGTTGGTAGCAGGTTTTGGATTCTTCTTCCTTCCCATCGTATTTGTTTACCTCTATTTGTTGTTCCTGCATCCGATACTTGGCTTGTACACCGCCATTGCACTCGGTTTTCTGCTACTTGGGATTGGGCGTTATGCACCCGGACTGCAGGTCGGCCTGGCGATGGATGGCATACTTTATTTAACCTTTATTGCCCTAATATTCAACAAATTCCACGAAAAGGTAGATTGGTCTGCAGCCAATAAGGATATTACCTTGCTGTCGGCCATTTGGTTTGCCTATTCTCTGTTTGAAATAGTCAATCCCGAAGCAAGAAGTTTTGAGGCCTGGTTTTCAGGCAGAGGAGTTGGATTGTACATGATGCTCATGGTTCCTCTTACCCTACTCTTCATAGATACCAACAAGAAATTAGATTTTTTCTTTGTGTTATGGGGCATTTTTTCAATATTGGTCACCTCAAAAGGCCTCATGCAATTGTTTCTGGGTGTTGACCCGTGGGAAAAGGCCTGGCTGGATGAAGGAAATTACAAGACCCATATTCTCTTCGGAAAGTTGAGAATCTTCTCTTTCTTGAGTGATGCCGGTCAATTTGGAGCCAACCAGGGTTATACTGCAGTTGTGGCTACAATTGTCTATCAGGCGCAAAAGAGCTGGAAGAAAAAGCTATTTTTTTTAATCGTTGCGTTGCTCGCTTTTTATGGAATGATCATCTCGGGAACCCGTGGCGCAATCAGCATTCCCTTGTCAGGATTTATGGCATTTTTTGTTCTGAGAAAGAATGTCAAGATCATGGTTACCGGCTTCTTAATCTTATTGGCAGTCTTTGTATTTTTTAAATATACCACCATTGGTCAGGACAATCCTCAAATACGAAGAATGAGAACTGCCTTTGATCCAAACGATGCCTCTTTACAGGTTCGGCTCAACAACCAGATGATCCTGAAGGGATATCTGGCATCCAGGCCTTTCGGCGGCGGAATTGGTCATGGCGGCGTCAAAGCCCAAAAATATCTGCCCAATGCCTTCTTATCAAGCATTGCTACCGACAGCTGGTTCGTGCTTATTTGGGTAGAGCAGGGAATCGTCGGACTGATGCTGCACCTTTTTATTCTTTTCTACGTGGTCGGGAAATGCTCTTTCAACATCATGTTCAGGATCAGAGATCCCGACCTTAAGTTGAAAATGGCGGCCCTCACAGCAGGTATGTTTGGAGTGATGGTGGCCTCTTATGGAAATGCCATTTTGGGGCAGATGCCAACCAGTATGCTCATCTATACTTCCATGGCATTGATGCTTAACAGCGAAAAGTACGACACGCCCATCCAGGAGACTCCTGTTTAACAAATTATTACACAATGTATACTTTACCGAGAACAATTTACCCGATTGGTTGTTGTACCAATAAGAAATTCAACAAAATTCCGATCCAAGATAAGATTATGTTAATTATATCGCTACCTTAGTTGCTCATTCCGGCTATTAACTGGGTGATAGTCAGAGAAAGGAGATCAAGCAAAATCATTTTTCGATCGAGAACACGGATTACTTTGAAATTAATATTGAAAAAATAATTATAAGTAATTAGAATAAAATAATGTCGTATTTATTTGTTTATATGCTATAATATG
>CAZGSQ010000023.1:0-42375 GCA_964528535.1 uncultured Tangfeifania sp.
ATAGCTTCAGGTGACTGGAGTTCAGACGTGTGCTCTTCCGATCTTAATATTTTGTCAGGGCTGGAAATAAAATCCTTCTCACCAGTGTCGACTTTCCCGACCCACTTACACCAGTGATGACAGTCAGGGTGTTTAGGGGGAATTTTACATCAAAGCCTTTGAGGTTGTTCTCTCTTACTCCCTTCAGCTCAATAAAATTGTTCCACTTTCGTCGTCTCTCGGGCAGAGGAATTTTTTCTGATCCGTTCAGGTACCTGGCTGTTTGACTAACCTGGTTCAAAACCAGCTCCTTGTGCGTGCCTTCAAAAACGACCTCGCCACCATGTTGCCCTGCAAGTGGACCTATATCGATCAGATAATCAGCTGCCCGCATAATTTCCTCGTCATGTTCAACAACGACAACACTATTTCCAAGCTGCTGCAACTTACGCAAAACCTTGATCAGGCGGCTGGTGTCTCTTGGGTGCAGACCAATGGAAGGTTCATCCAAAATGTACATGGAACCTACCAGGCTGCTTCCCAGTGAAGTAGCCAAATTGATTCGTTGCGATTCACCCCCCGAAAGGGTAGAGGAAAGACGATTGAGTGTCAAGTAGCCAAGTCCTACATCACTTAAAAATTCAAGACGGTTGTTGATCTCTACCAACAACCTTGCTGCAACTTCCAGATCTGCTTCATTCAATGCCAGTTGATCAAAAAAGAGTTGTAATTCTGAAACCGGAAGATGAACGAGTTCAGTCACGGATTTACCACCTACTCTAACATAGGAAGCCTCTCTTTTCAAACGGCTTCCTCCGCATTCAGGGCATGTAGTTTTTCCGCGGTAGCGTGATAACATCACCCTGTATTGTATTTTGTAGGATTGCTCCTCCAATATTCTGAAAAAATCATTCAGTCCTTCAAAATGAACGTTCCCAGTCCACAGCAATTTTTTCTGTTCAACAGACAAATCGTAGTATGGCTTGTGGATAGGATAATTAAATTTAGCAGATTGATTCACAAGCTGATCTTTCCATTCTCCCATTTTCTCGCCTTTCCAGCATACGATAGCATCACTGAAGATCGATAATGATTTGTTCGGAATCACCAGATCTTCATCAATTCCTATCGTTTTTCCGTAACCTTCGCAGACAGGACATGCCCCAATTGGATTGTTGAAACTAAAAAGATGAAGGGAAGGCTCTTCAAAGCTGATTCCATCAGATTCAAAGCGGTTGGAAAACTTTTGGGCATCAATGTGCTGATCGAACTCGGTCCTGATCAAACAATCTCCTTTCCCTTCAAAAAATGCAGTCTGTACCGAATCAGCCACACGCGAAGCAAAATCCTCATCATTCGAAACGAGCAACCTGTCAATCAATAAATTGGTCTCTGTTGGCGTCGTTTCCAGATCGGCAAGATCGCTGATCTTAACAATTTCGCCATCCAGCTCAAGTCTCGTAAAGCCCTGTTGCAATAGCAATTCAGCCTCTTTGAGCAAAGTTCGTTCTTCACTGAAATGCATGGGGGCAACGATCGTGATTTTTGAACCAATGGGAAGTCGGATCAAGTAATTGACTACATCAACCACTTCGTGACGCATGACCTCATTCCCGGTTACCGGCGAAAAAGTCTTGCCAATCCTGGCATACAGCAATTTAATGTAGTCGTATATTTCAGTGGAAGTACCTACCGTGGATCTTGGATTCCTGGTGTTTACCTTCTGTTCAATGGCTATTGCGGGGGGGATTCCTTTGATGTAATCAACTTCTGGTTTGTCCATCCTCCCCAAAAACTGGCGGGCATAGGAAGAAAGTGATTCTACATAACGACGCTGTCCTTCTGCATACAAGGTGTCGAAGGCCAGAGATGATTTGCCCGATCCGGAAAGTCCGGTGATGACAACCAGTTTGTTGCGTGGTATCTTTATATCGATATTCTTAAGGTTGTGAACTTTCGCACCCTTAATTTCAATGTATTCATTTTTAAGATTATCAGACATCAAAATATCTTTTTTGTTCCACATTCAAGCTGGCAAATTTACAAATACTTTCATTGAATTGACCCGCGTTCTACCCCTGCAATGAAGTACACCAATATTTAACACGATCAATTGGATTAAAACCGTCTCGTTGAGGAGCAATCACAATAGAACAGATATTTTTTAAAGATCAAGAAATAAGGTTCAAAATAATTGTACAATCCATTTTAAAATGATATCATTGTGCTATCAATTTAAATAGAATTCAAAATGGAAAAGGAAATTCAACTTAGAAACAACGGCTTCTTTCAATTGCTCATTGCTCTGGTACTGCTGGCAGCTCCACTTGGGACCTTCTTCTTCAAGGAAATCTGGATTATTCCGGTATACATCCTTCTTTCCATCACAGGCATCATCTGGATGACAGGTTTGTTTATTGTCCAGCCAAATCAAACAAAGGTTCTCGTTTTTTTTGGAAAATACTGTGGAACAGTCAAAGGAAATGGATTTTTCTGGCTCAATCCATTTTATGTTAAAAAGAGGGTTTCGCTAAGAATCCGTAATCTTGAATCAGATGTCATCAAAGTGAACGATCAACAAGGAAACCCAATTCTCATCAGTGCGATTGTTGTATGGAAGGTGGTAGACACCTACAAGGCAGTGTTTGATATTGAGACCATCGAAGAGGTTGACCCTAAATCAGGGTTGAAGAAGACAAAATACGAAGAATCTTACCAAAAATTTATAAAGATTCAAACCGAATCAGCACTTCGGAAACTTGCCCATACCTATCCCTATGACAACATAGAGCAGGATGGCGGAGCCGAAATTATCTGTTTGCGTTCGGGCATCGACGAAATCAATACTGCGCTTGCCACAGAAGTAAAAGAGCGACTTTCGCTGGTTGGAATTGAGGTGATTGAAGCCCGCATCTCGAATCTGTCCTATGCTCCTGAAATAGCAGGAGCCATGTTGCGCCGTCAGCAAGCAACAGCAATCATTGCAGCAAGGCAGAAAATTGTGGAAGGAGCCGTGGGTATGGTTAAACTTGCTCTTGATGAACTGAAGGACAAGCGAATCATTGAACTGGATGATGAAAAGAAAGCCTCCATGGTAAGCAATCTTCTGGTTGTACTCTGTGCAGATGAATCTGCCCGACCGGTTATCAATGCTGGTTCAATCTACTAAAAACCAGATTGATGGGCAAAAAAAAATCTTTCGTGATCCGGATTCAGCAAGAGTTGTACGACGGCCTGGAGCGATGGTCAACTGACGAATTTCGAAGCGTCAATGGACAAATTGAATACATTTTGTTTCAGTCCATGAAATCGGCTGGTAGAATCCGTGACAAATCGCCAAAACCCGAATCCGGCAAGGAAAGTATTTAAATTACTTCTTTATATTAAAAGATTGTCAAATTTCAGGTTTTTGCTCCTCGCATCAACCTGATTTTTGTTTTTGTAATCTTATTTTTGCACAACAATTCTAAAATTGATAATCCGCTGAATATGACCAAAAGTGCTTTACAGATAGAAAGAGCAAAGTATGCACCAAAAATGCCGAAAGCTTTGCAGGGTAATGTAAAAATAGTCGTTGGAAAATCGACCGAATCGGCAGCTGATCAGGAAGATATAGAAAAATTATTTCCCAACACCTATGGGATGCCAATTGTTACCATGGAAGAGGAACCCGGCATAAATCCGGGAAAATCAATCAATGTGGGCGTTATTCTGTCTGGCGGCCAGGCACCAGGAGGTCACAATGTGATTTCTGGAATCTTTGATGCACTAAAAAAGCTCCATCCGAACAATCGTCTTTATGGATTTTTAGGTGGCCCGAGTGGATTGGTGCTGCACAATTACATCGAACTGACTGCTGAAATTGTTGAGGAATTCAGAAATACCGGAGGGTTCGATATCATAGGTTCTGGTCGTACAAAACTTGAAGAAAGTGAGCAATACGACAAGGGACTTGAAATTTGTAAGAAACTTGACATCACTGCCATCGTAATTATTGGCGGAGATGATTCAAATACCAATGCTTGTGTTTTGGCTGAATATTACTTGAAGAAAAAGAGTGGTGTTCAGGTCATTGGATGTCCAAAAACAATTGATGGGGACTTGAAAAATGAAATGATTGAGACCTCTTTTGGTTTTGATACTGCATGTAAAGTCTATTCGGAACTGATTGGAAACATCATGCGTGATGCAACATCTGCCAAAAAATATTGGCATTTTATCAAATTGATGGGACGTTCCGCCTCCCACATTGGACTGGAGTGTGCACTACAAACCCAGCCAAATGTATGCCTGATTTCTGAAGAAGTGGCTTTTAAGGAGCAAACTTTGCAACAAATTGTAGATGATCTGGTGCGAACCATCACCAAGAGGGCAGTCAACAATGAAAATTTTGGTGTAGCCCTGATACCGGAAGGTTTGATAGAGTTCATTCCTGAAATGAAAATTTTGATTGAGGAACTGAATGAATTGCTGGCTGAGGAGTCTGCAACGGCAACGGCCTTCAATGCAATAGCATCGGATGACGACAAGCGCGATTATATCATCAAACATTTGACGGAGGCATCTGGCAAAGTTTTTAAGGTTTTGCCAAAAGGAATTGCCAAACAGCTGACGCTTGACCGTGATCCGCACGGGAATGTTCAGGTTTCAAGAATTGAAACTGAGAAGCTTCTGATTGAAATGGTCGAGAAACAACTTTCATTGTTGAAGAAGCAAGGGATTGCCAAGGTGAAATTTTCAGCTCAAAACCACTTCTTTGGTTACGAAGGTCGCTGCGCTGTGCCATCCAATTTTGATGCCGATTACTGCTACTCATTGGGCCAGACTGCCGCGTGGCTGATCGCTGACGGAAAATCAGGCTACATGGCTTCAGTTAGAAATACGACAGAATCTTCCGATAAGTGGATGGCGGGAGGAGTCCCAATTACCATGATGATGAACATGGAACGCAGAAATGGTGTAATGAAACCTGTTATTCAAAAGGCCCTTGTTCGCATGGATGGCGAACCATTCAAGGCATTTGTTGCCAAACGGGACCAATGGGCACTGCATACTTCCTACGTCTATCCAGGGCCAATCCAGTACTGGGGTCCAGCTTCTGTATGCGATGCCACGACCAAAACTTTACAACTCGAAAAAGGAAAGTCTTGATGCTCACTTTTGGTTGACCAGGCATACGGTATGACAAGCCACAAGACCAGCGGTTTCAGTTCGAAGTCTGGTTTTGCCCAAAGAAATTGGAACAAAACCCATTGTGACAGCAAAATTGATCTCTTCCGAATCAAAATCACCTTCAGGACCGATTAGGATCAGGACGTTCTTTCCCGGCGTGATTGTATCTTTCAGTTCCCTTTTTTCGCCGTACCCGCAGTGAGCAATCAATTTGTCACCATCAAAAGGTTGACTGACCAGATCCATAAAAGTTATAGATTGTTTAAAAACAGGAAGATACACCTGACCGGATTGTTTCATAGCGGAAATTAGTATCTTTTCAATTCGGTCCGATTTTAACGCTCTTCGTTCAGAATGCTTGCAAATCAGGGGTATAATTTGATCGATGCCTATTTCAGTTGATTTCTCGGCAAACCACTCAAATCGATCCATGTTTTTGGTAGGAGCAATGGCAATCGTAAGGAAATAATCCCACTTGCTTGGCTTCTCCTCCTTTGTAAGAACTTCTAAAATACAAGATTTTGCGTTTGGATCTATGATCATCGCTTCAAATTGGGAGCCAATTCCATTCAACAATTGTACGTGGTCGCCTTTTCGCAGCCTTAGAACCTTGATGCAGTGTCTGGATTCTTCTGTATTGAGCTGTATAATTTTTCCTGTAAGACCTGGAACATAAAATAAATTCATGAGTTGTAAAATTTTAAAGTCAGTGTTCAAATCCCCCGGACTAAACAATTATTAACCCTAATTGTTTGTTTTTTACAGCGAAGGCCGAAATTTTAAATCAATAGCTGTTATCTTCGCGATCCAAGTTCTGAATGATAAAAATAGCTATTTTGATCTGTTTTGGATGCGCAGGTTTTTTTTTTTTATCTTGCAGATTTAAAACATTTTAGCTATTTTTACACTTGTAAAGTATGAAAATGTGCTCTTTGTTAAAATATTGTAAAATAACTTAAAAAAAAGTTGGTTTTCTTTTCAATGTTTTGTTAATTTGTAAAATCTAAATCGAATAAATAATTTTACGTATATTGTCAATCAATCTTAAATCATTAGTTATGAAAAAACTTAGCTTAATTGTCTTGTTTCTCTTTGCAAGCTGCGCTACTATTTTTGCTCAGGAGAAAGGGGAAAAATTGCCGTATAATAGATGGGAGATAGGTGTCAACGCTGGTGTATCTAATTTTACCGGTTCATATGTTGTCTCAAAGAACGACTTCCTCAAGTATTTCAATAATTTTAATTCAGATTATACTTTGGGATATGGTTTGTTGGTAAAGAAAAATTTCTCTCATGTCTTTGCCTTGGAAGGGGCTTACAATGGTACTACCCTGACTGGTAGTCCTGTAACAATCTACAAAGCATTCAAAACGGGTATCAATGAGTTCGATTTGAATACTGTCTGGAACATGAGCAACCTTTTCTCAAAGAATAAATTCGACCGCAAGTTCTACTGGTACACCAAACTTGGCACTGGGATGACCAATGTCAACAACAAGACTTCTACTGATGCAACAGTACAGAGCGCCTGGAGGTACTGGACGATTCCTGTAGGTGCTGGTGTTGTATTTCGTTTAAAAGACAATTTAAGACTGGATGTCGGAACACAATGGAGTTGGATCAATTCCAACAGACTTGACGGAGTAAATCAAGGCGGCTTAGGCAATACCTTCTTGATCGGTCAGGTAAGAGAAAACTATCTTTACACCCATGCTGGATTATCAGTCATGTTGGGTAAAAAACCGGTTAAACCAGTTCCTGTTGTAGAGGCTCCAAAACCACAACCAAAACCAGAGCCAAAACCAGAACCAAAACCTGTTCCACCGGCACCTCCAAAGCATGTTACGCCAGCTTGTGTAGGACAGATATTCAAGGTATTCTTTGCATTTGACAAATGGAATCTCAATCCAGCTGCTGTATCTGAATTGGATCGTTTGGCAAAGGACATGCAAGAGAATCCCGGCGTGAACCTCGAAATGAAGTCATACGCCGACAGCAGGGGACCTGCAAGCTACAACATGAAATTGACAGAGAAAAGGGGCAAATCAGTACTTGATTACCTTACTGCCAAAGGGATTAGTGCTTCCAGAATCAATGCCCAGGCTTTTGGTGACACCCGTCCGATTAACAAGTGCAAAAAAGGTGTGAAATGTACTGAAGCCGAGTACCAGGCCAACCGCAGAACTGAAACTTTGGTTATTGAATAACCGAATACCATAATTTTTTGAAGCCGCTTCTGATTTCAGGGGCGGCTTCTTTGTTGATTAATCTGATAGTTTATATTCCAATCGATATGGTATATGTCGTTACCGGTGGCCCTGGTTTTGGAAAGACTTCTACTGTCAAACTACTTTCTGAAAAGGGTTTTCAAGTTTGTGACGAAACTGCGAGACGATTGCTTATTTCTTCAGAGGGAAGCAACTGCCCCAATGGAAAATTCAACCTTCCCATAAATTTCGAAACCATCGTGGCTGAAGAGAGAATCAAATTCCTAAAATCTATTGACAAGGATTCTATCGCATTTTCAGATAGGGGGTTGCCGGATCAAATTGCCTTTTCATGGTATAAAAATAAAAAACCTTCCTCCTACTTAGTTCAGGTAGTCTCTGAAAATCAGTATGCAAAGACTGTATTTCTGACACCCCCCTGGAAAGAAATATTTGTGAATGATGAGATAAGGAGGGAGACTTTTACAGAGGCCACTGAAATACACAATCAAATATTGAATTCCTACCGCTTTTGGGGTTACCAACCAATCGACCTGCCATTGGTGAGTCCAGAACAGAGGATGGCTTTTATCCTCAATTTTCTTGGAATTTGAATTTAACATTAAAATAGCACTGAATTTGATCTTATTTGCGCCAATTTTTATGATATTTGTTACAAATAATCATCTGAACTAAAATTTATAAAGATGCTAAAGATTCAAACTCTTAATAAGATTGACCAAGAGGGTCTTCAGGTTTTTCCGCTGGCTAAATATGAAATAGCCAGCGAAATTTCTGAACCGGATGCCATTCTTTTGCGCAGTTTCTCCATGCATGAAATGGAAATTCCTGCAACACTAAAAGCCATTGCTCGTGCCGGAGCTGGTGTGAACAACATCCCAATAGACCGTTGTACAGACAAAGGGGTTGTCGTATTCAACACGCCTGGTGCCAATGCCAATGCAGTTAAAGAACTTGTCATTGCTGGTATGTTGCTCTCTTCCAGGGATATCGCTGGTGGAGTTGTTTGGGCTCAGACCTTAAAATCTGAAGGCGAAAAGGTACCTGCTCTTGTTGAAAAAGGTAAAGCAGCCTTTGGTGGATTTGAGTTAAAGGGCAAGACATTGGCAATTATCGGATTGGGTGATATTGGCGTCCTGGTAGCCAATGTAGCGAAGTCTCTTGGGATGAAAGTTGTTGGATTTGACCCCTTTATCACTGTCGATCATGCATGGAAACTGGATCAAAGCATAGTCAGGTCAGAGAGTATCGAAGGATGCCTCGCCCAGGCCGATTTTATTACCTTGCACGTACCATTGATGGATGCAACCAGGGGATTAATCAACTCTGAAAAGATTGCAGTTATGAAGGACGGCGTGAAAATATTGAACTTTGCACGCGGAGAACTTGTTGTCAATCAAGATATTATTTCTGGATTGGAGCGCAGAAAAGTAGGTTGTTATGTAACCGACTTTCCAGATGCTTCCGTGTTAAACGTGCCTGGAATTATTCCTATTCCCCACTTGGGAGCTTCCACAAATGAATCTGAAGTAAATTGTGCCATCATGGCTGCCAATCAACTCATAGATTTTCTTGAAAACGGAAATATTAGGAATTCAGTAAACTTCCCCAAAGCAGTGATGGATCGTATGAATTGCGCCAGAATCATCATTGCCAATCGCAATATTCCTAACATGGTCAGCCAGATTACAGCCATTCTTGCCCTCCACAACATCAATATAGCAAACATGTTGAACAGAAACAAGAATGAAGTAGCTTACAACATCATAGATACCGATTGTTTCGATGTCTCCCAGGAGGTACAACAGAAAATCGCAACCATTGATGGCGTGTTGATGGTTAGAATCTTGCCGGCGAAATAAATTTCACAGTTAAATATACAAAATGAACAATACGATTGTCAACAAGGCTGCGGATAACATCAGAATACTTTCAGCTGCAATGGTTGAAAAATCCAATTCAGGTCATCCAGGAGGTGCAATGGGTGGTGCAGATTTTATCAATATTCTTTACTCGGAGTTTCTGAATTATGATCCTGCCGATATGAATTGGCCGTTCCGCGACAGGTTCTTTCTTGATCCAGGCCACATGTCCCCTATGTTGTATTCAGTTTTAGCATTGGGCGGTAATTTCTCCATGGAAGATCTTAAGAATTTCAGACAATGGGGTTCAGTGACTCCTGGACATCCTGAAGTAGACTGTGAAAGAGGTATCGAAAATACTTCCGGTCCTCTGGGCCAGGGTCATGCCATGGCAGTCGGCGCTGCTATCGCAGAAAGGTTCATGGTGGCAAGATTTGGTGAATGGATGGCCCACAAGACCTATACATTTATTTCAGATGGTGGAGTTCAGGAAGAGATCTCTCAGGGAGCGGGTCGCTTGGCCGGTCATCTTGGATTGAATAATCTGATCATGTTTTATGATTCCAACGATATTCAATTGTCGACTGAAACAAGCGCAGTAACCTCTGAAGACACTGCCTCAAAGTACAAAGCCTGGGGCTGGAATGTGACTACAATTGATGGCAATGATGCTGATCAGATCAGGGCTGCGCTTAAAGTTGCACTTTTTGAAAAGAAACGTCCTACCCTCATTATTGGTAAAACAATCATGGGTAAGGGAGCAGTAAAAGAAGATGGTTCAAATTTTGAGCGGCAATGCGCTACCCATGGACAACCTTTGTCGCATGCCGGAGCCTCCTTTAAAAAGACCATTGCCAATTTGGGGGGTGATCCTGAAAATCCTTTCACAATTTTCCCGGAGGTGGAAGTTCTTTACAAGAACAGAATCGAACAATTGCTCAATTGGGCAGATGAAAAAAATAAGGAAGAAGACGATTGGGCTGCGGCTCATCCTGAACTTGAGGCAAAGCTTGAGAAATTTTTATCCACAGAAACTCCAGGTTTCGACTTCTCTACAATATCTCAAAAACCTGGCGCAGCAAGTAGAAATGCTTCTGCCACTGTTTTAGCAGCTTTTGCAAAAGGCATCGAAAACATGGTGGTCTCATCAGCCGACCTCTCCAATTCTGACAAAACTGATGGCTTTCTGAACAACAGCCATGCCTTTTCCAATGGTGACTTCTCTGGTGCTTTTTTGCAATCCGGGGTATGCGAACTCACAATGGCTTGCGTAATGAATGGAATGGCACTCCACGGCGGAATTATTCCAGTCTGTGCTACTTTTTTCGTCTTTTCCGACTATATGAAGCCTGCACTTCGAATGTCAGCACTCATGCAACTCCCTGTGAAGTATGTTTGGACGCACGATGCCTTTAGGGTAGGAGAAGATGGTCCTACACACCAACCAGTTGAACATGAGGCACAATTGCGCTTGATGGAGCAGCTTAAAAATCACCATGGCGAAAATTCTGTGCTAGTTCTCAGGCCTGCTGACGCAAGTGAAACAACTATTGCCTGGCAGGTAGCTCTGGAAAATACGAATACCCCTACGGCGCTAATCCTTTCACGGCAGAATATCAAGGATTTACCTGCTGCTACCGGCAACAGACAAGAGGAGGCCAAACAACTTGCCAGAGGTGCTTATATTGTTGAAGCATGCGACCTTCCGGAAGTCATACTCGTTGCTTCAGGTTCAGAGGTTGCTACTCTGGTTGAGGGGGCACAATTGCTTAGAGAGCGGGATGGAAAGAAAATACGCATAGTCTCGGCTCCTTCCGAAGGCCTTTTTAGAGATCAGGATAAAATATACCAACAGCAGGTTCTAACCCCAGGAATTCCCAAATTCGGGCTTACAGCTGGGCTTCCGGTAACATTGAGAGGATTGGTTGGAGATGATGGAGCTGTATGGGGTTTAAACTCTTTTGGATTTTCAGCTCCGTATCAAGTACTGGACGAGCAATTGGGCTTTACTGCAGAAAATGTCTACAAACAAGTAAATATTTTGTTGTCTTAGTCAAAGAAAAACGTAAAGAAAGGCGGCCATACTCAGAATGGCCGTCTTTTCTTTTGAAAAATATTTTAGTAGATTAATCCAGTGTGATGGCAGTTACTTTCGTACCAACTGTCATGGTTGCTTTGTTGTCACAAGTGCCATCACCAAAATCGATAACGATCTTATCTCCTTTTGATGGAGTAATCTCCAATGTTCCACTGTTGTACCACTTGCAATCACCTTTTTTGATCATCACTTTGGTCGATTTGGCTGTCCAGGTTGTTCCATCCTGATTCACTCCACTTGCACTGTGAATTTCAGTTCTCCAAACGTCATCATTTATGGTGGCGGTAGCTACCCCTTCAGCATGCAGTGTGACTCCATCATAACGGTAGGAAAGAATACTTTTGTCAGCATATTCAATTTTTCCTTCGGAAATAACATCGTAACGAGGCCAACCATTCCCTGGATTAGGACCGGCGGAGGTAATTTTTGTAGTGCCCGTAATTTTCTTTCCATCTACTACATAATTCTCAATTTTCATGGTCGCTACATTGTCCTTGGTTGTCATCATCCCGTTAAGGCTAATTTCAACCTTGCCATTTCTCTTCACACCATCCGGTCCCGTACATTCTGTTCCCCAATCCAAAGTGACAGAATAGGGTGGAGTCGTATAATTTACCACAATTGTTGGGCAACTGCCAAATGAAATATTTCCTGCCTTAAGTCCTGTGGAGACAAATCCTGCTTGAGCAAAATCGTTCAAAGATTCAAAGGTCGTAGCAGCTACAATCGCATTATTCTCTACTGAATTAGCACTTAAAGGAGCAACATTCTGATCGGTTATCTGTGAACTATCCTTTTTTTGACAAGAAAAAACTACGGCTAATGCCAGGATTGTAAGAAAAGTACCTAAATACAGTAAATTACGTTTCATTGAAATAATTTTTACAGGTTAATAGTAAATTTTGGTTTGTATCTTAATTAGAACAATTTGAAATATAGTTTCTGTAAATATATACTTTTCAACATAATATTCCAAGCACAATATTCAGTTTAACTTAAACGAATATCTCAATATCATCAGTCAAAAAGTTGAAAGTATAAACCAAATACCAATGTTGCAAAGATGTTACAACTAACTCAACAAACTATTCGACACTTGTTCTCAACAAAAGTTAATTCAGTTTGAGTAAAATTATATTCGATTTTGATCATTTGAATTGGGAGAAATCATCGTTAATTTGTAATAGGAAGCCTACTTTGGGGATATTCTCAATAACAATTTCAGGATCTTCGTTTAGATATTTCCTTAATTTAGAGATGTATACATCCAGACTTCTTCCTGAGAAATAGTCGCTTTTACCCCAAATAGACCTGAGAATCACCTCCCGTTTCACAATTTGACCGCAGTTTTTTATCAGAAGCTTAATCACTTCATTTTCACGCATGGTAAGCCTTCTGTTATTTTCACCTAAAATAAGACTCTGATTTTGAAAATCGTACGAATACAGACCAATCTGTATGTTTTCAAATATTGTTTTATTATCTATTCTGTTTAGAATAGCTTGAATTCTGCAAAGTAGCTCATCCTCATCAAATGGCTTTGTAATGTAATCATCTATACCAAGTTTGAAACCTTTGATCTTGTCTTCTTTCATCGATTTGGCCGTAACAAAGATCACCGGAATCTCTGGTTGTTTCTCTTTGATTTTCTTTGCCAAAGCAAACCCATCCAACTCTGGTAACATTACATCGAGAATTATGAAATGGAAGGTTTGTGAATTAAAAATCCTCCATCCAATCAACCCGTCTTTGCACAAGGTTACCTCAAATTCATGAGTGTTTAAAAACTCAGACATCAAAAATCCAAGGTTCTGGTCATCTTCAACAAGTAGTACTTTGGTCTTATGAGTCATCTTCAGACGGTTTTGATAGGAAAAAAAATCGAGAACCGACTTCCTTTACCCGTTTCACTTTCAACTTCTACCGTAGCCTGGTGTACCTTAAGCACTTCTCTAACATAATACAAGCCGATCCCAAATCCTTTTATATTGTGCTGGTCTCCGGTTGATACACGATAATATTTATCGAATATCCGCTTCTTTTCACGGGCTGCAATTCCGATTCCTTGATCACTTATCTCAACCATTGCTCCATGGCTTGTTCGCTTCACTGAAACATTGATAACAATTTGAACAGGAGAATATTTACAGGCATTTACCAATAAATTGATCATAACATGAACAAGTCCATGGTAATCTCCATAAATATATATTTCATCACAGCTGAATTGTCTTGTTAACATGCCTCCTTTTTGTTCGACGATGATTTCAACAGAACGGATGGCTTCATCAAGAATTGAAATTAGGTTAAGCCTTTCGAAGCGATATTCAAGATTGTTTTGTTCGAGTGCTGCCAATTGTAATATCTCATCTGATTGTCGCAGCAATCGCTTGTTTTCTTCAAGAATTGTATCTGAAAAGCGCTTTATCTTTGGATTGAACATGGCCTCATCAGATTGGCCGATCATCTTGGCTGCGAGTGAAATACTTGATATTGGAGTCCTAAATTCATGGGCTAAATTGTTGACCATTTCCTTGATGCTTTTGGATAGTCTTACTTCATCAAGATAATATTTAATCACCATTACAAAGGAGAATCCAATCAATAAAATGAGTAGTACTGATCCAATAAACATATTCCCCATATGATGCAAAAAGAATTTGAACCTACTCGGAAATACCACCCCGATTTGGGTGTCCGACATTTTAAGGGCATTGTCCAAACTTAACCTGTAACATGAAGAGCCTATGATTTGATCTAGATTATTGATTCTCAAGGTGTCTTTTCCTTTGAAGATGGCAAGATCGTAAGCAAGATCTATATCATACCTCGACAACTCATCTCTGATTTGACTGTCCAGGTTGTGCCAGACATGAGGTGGTTTGTTCCTGCTCGCCCTGAACGAACTGTCGCAAGAAATGCTTAGCTGCATGGATTGACACATTCCCTCATTTTTGCTCAGTTCAGCAATTGATTGGTTCAAGGCGATCCTAACACTTTTGCTAAATAGCGCCTCTTCAATTTTGTAGGAATAGACCAGCCAATATACTTGCAATCCCAGAAGAATTAGGATTGAGAGGAGCGCTACCAACACGACGAAGTATCTTTTTATCTGGCTCATGGAGGTAAAATTAAGAACAATATCAAGCAATTCGTAATTTTAACAACCAATTAACAAGTTGCAGCGTCCAACCAATTAATTTTTTCACTTATTTTGAACCTAAATAAATGATAAAATTGATTATTATGAAAAAATTAGCCCTTGTATTATCTTTCGTTTTTGCAGCTGCCATGATTGCTCCAGCATTTGCTCAGGACAAAACTGCCAAAGCCGACGTTAAGAAAGAATGCACCAAAGATGCAAAAGCTTGTGCAAAAGACGGCAAAGCATGTTGTAAAGATGCTGCTGCTGACAAAAAAGATGGCAAAGCTTGCTGTGCAAAACCAGCTGAGAAAAAGTAACCTTAGAGAAGAGATCATAAAAAAAGAGGCATTTGCCTCTTTTTTTATGATCTCTTCTCTAAGGTTTTCAATCACAATTTGGGATCTGAATCGTATTCTGATACCGAATGAGATTGTTAGCCATTCCCTTGAAAATAAAAAGATGAAAAGGTAATTCAGCATACCAATAGAGCCGTCCTGCTACACCAACTGGCCTAAACGTCGCAGTTTGCTGGAGAAATGGTCTATTATTCTTTTGGATAATTTTAAATTCGAGCCAAGCTTCTCCAGGTAGTTTCATTTCAGCATACAGTAGCAAGCGCTTGTTCGGCTTGTCAGCTGCCAATACACGCCAAAAATCAACAGTGTCGCCAGTGTGAATTGTTTCCGCGTTGGTCCTTCCTCGTCTTAAGCCAACACCACCCCATAGTTTATCCAGATAGCCACGTATATTCCAAAGCCAATTTCCATAATACCAGCCACGTTCACCTCCAATGGACCACATATTGCTAAGGACCTGATCTACACTGGTTGTAATCTCAATCTTGCGCCTGTCTTTGTAACAACCAGCAGTTGGAATTTTTATGTGCTCCAGCAAAGTATTATCTTCGTAACTTGATACCAGGGCATCCTTCCAACTTGATACTACATTGTTCTGTTCTATTCGTTGAAAAGCGAGTAGAACCGCCTCTTTGTAGGATATCAAATGAATTCCGAGAAGTTGCGCAAGATTGTTTCCTTTTGGAAGAATTTCATTTTCCATGCTATGAACCAGATATCTTGCTAATTGATGAGAAGTTGAGGTAATCATGTTGACCCAATAGGACGAAAATCCGGTTACCTTAAAAGGTACTACATAAATGTACCTCTTCATGCCACGAACTTCTGCAAACTGAAGAAGCATCTCTCTGAACGTCAGAATATCCGGGCCTCCTAATTCATATGTTTGATGGTAAGTCTCTTGTCTCAGTAATACGCCTGATAAATACTCCAGAACATTTCTTATTGCAATAGGTTGATTCCTTGTCTTGAGCCATTTAGGACCTATCATCACCGGTAGTAATTCTACCAGATCACGGATAATTTCAAAAGTCGCACTACCTGATCCAACAATAATTTCGACTTTCAAGGTAGTAACCGGGATATCACTTTCTCTAAGAATAGCTTCGACACCTTTTCTTGAAACATTCAGGGATTTATCCTGTTTCAAACTGTCTAGATAGATGATCTGCTGGATTGCCGTATGATGAATCAGACCGAGAAAATTGCGAGCAGCTACCTCATCTTGTAACCTACTTTCCTCAGTTTTTCCGCTCATCGAATTGATTAGGTAATAAGCTGCATCAACAGTCGAATTGGATTCATATGCATCTAATTCATTATGAAAATCAACTTCATACAGTGTAATATTCGGATGCTTGTAAATTCCTCCGGATGGAAAACGATCCTTGTCTCTCACACAACATACCACTTCATGTCCCTGTTCCAAAAGGATTGGCAGGACCCTCTTCCCTATGTATCCTGTGGCTCCGGTTAAAAGAATTTTCATTTCAAAGGTTGATTCTTGGGTAATAACAGAGAAAAGGAATTATTCCATCCATTCTGTATCTCGTCTCGGATGATACTGACCGCCAAATATAACAAGATATTTACTAATTCTATTTTCCATTCAAAGGTTCAATTAGTAAAATTGAGCAGCAAAAAATGCCTAATTTTCAAATATTTACTTCTAATTGTTAAGGAAATGAGGTAGAATATTGAATAATTAATTCAACTTTGTTAAACCAACTTATTCGTAAAATGTTTGTTGTATAAAACAAAAGAATCTTGCTAACCGTATACACATTGAAGAATTTACAGTATCATGAACAATCAACCAGTCTATTTAATTGATGGGAGGCATTTGTACTATACATTTCTGGCTGGCGCAAAAGGAATATTACAAAACCAGGTAGCGCTGAATAAAATCAATGTCTTCCCGGTAAAAGACAAAGATACAGGAACTAACTTGGCCTCGACAGTAAGGTCAATCGTTGAGAACGTTCAGTCAGACAGATCTTTTGCCAACACTGCCGGAGTCATTGCAGAGGCCGCATTGATGGGAGCCAGAGGGAATTCAGGTGTAATATTTGCACAATTTTTGTGTGGACTAAGCCTGGAGACCAATAATAGACATGTGCTCAATTTCTCTGAATTTGCAGAGGTCGTCAGAAAATCTGTGCAGCATATGTACCAGGCAGTTGCCAATCCTGTTGAAGGAACAATGCTTACAGTCATGAGTGATTGGGCTGAATTTTTGTATCTCAGGAAGGACATCGTATCTGATTTTAATGAGATTCTAATCGATTCGCTGAAGGTGCTTGCTAAATCTCTGGTTGAGACCAAGGAAAAGTTGAAAGTTCTTAAGCAATATGATGTTGTTGATGCTGGCGCAAAAGGGTTTGTTGTATTTATTGAAGGAGTGATTGACCTTATTTTAAACCGCAATGTGAGGTATTTAGCTGTTGAGGCGAAACAGGTTCCAACCTTGGAACATCACGACGATCTGGACGAGGGACCAATCAAATACCGCTATTGCACAGAAGCTTTGATAAAAAGCTGTACGCTTGATCAAATGGCTATTCAAGAGCTACTCAATCGTTATGGTGACTCCGCTGTCGTTGCCGGAGCTTCTAAATTCACAAGAATTCATGTTCACACCAACCAACCCGCAGAACTTTTCCATGAGCTGAAAGACTTTGGAATCACAACCTCTCACAAAGTTGATGACATGGTAAGACAACAAGAAATCTCTACCAGACGAAAATGGAACATTGCATTGGTCACTGATTCGACCTGTGATTTGTCGCAGGAACTTATTGATTGTTACCAAATTCATGTGGTGCCTATCAATCTTAGTTTCGGTGAGTGCCATTACCTTGACAAAGTTACTATTACACCGAAGAGGTTTTACGACATGCTGGATAGCAGTTCTACATTTCCACATACTTCACAGATCAATGAGCGTACATTTACAAATCTCTACACCCACCTTGCTTCGCATTACGATGCCATTGTAGCTATCCATCTTTCTGGTCTGTTTAGCGGAACGATGATGAATAGTAAAGCAGCAGCCGAACGGGTTCAAAAGGAATTTAACAAACCGATTCATGTTTTTGATTCAAAGAACCTCTCCGGAGCACTGGGGCTGATCCTTTTGCGCACAGCCATGGCCATTGAAAGTGGATTATCTTTGGAGAGAATAATTCAACTGGTAGACGACTGGATTCCCAAAGCGCATGTTTTTGTAAGCGTAAAAACATTAAAATACATGGTAAAAGGGGGACGAGTTTCCAAACCCAAAGGTTTAATATCCAATATTTTAAATATTAAACCCATCGTTTCCATGGACAAAGATGGTCATGCTAAATTAATTGGCAAAACTTTTAGCCAAGTGTCAAACATGAAATTGGTGCTTAAGAAAATTAAAGCGTTGCATAGACAGGAAGCAATATGGAATTATGTCGTTTTACATGCGCACAATGCCAATGGTGCCGAAGATTATACCAAAAGAATGCAAAACCTCACCGGGAAGGAGCCGGTGGCTATCGTTGATATCTCCCCTGTTATTGGGATGAATGCAGGTGTAGGAGCAACAGCAGTTTCAATTATGTTAATCTAATTCATTCAATCATGAGTTTCCTTCAGATATATCTCCTTGATCTTGCTGTCATTATAAGTATGATGACACTTTTATGGCTTTCAAGTATTGTTCTTAAAAATGTAAGTATTGTAGATCAATTTTGGGGTATTGGCTTTGTTCTCTCAGCTTCAATCTTCTATATTTTTACTGACGATGGTGGAATTCGAAAAATTGTATTTCTTTCAATGGTCACCCTCTGGGGATTGAGACTCTCCATTTACATTGCCTGGCGTAATTTTGGGAAAGGGGAGGATTTCAGATACCGTGAATTCAGAAGAAAGTACGGTGCGAACAGATATTGGTGGATAAGCTTTTTTCAAACATTTCTTTTGCAGGGTGTTTTGATGTGGCTCATATCTGCCCCACTGTTGGGAGCACAATTTTATTCGATGGATCGGGAACTTACAATTTATGATGAAGTTGGAATCATCGTTTGGATGATTGGCTTTATTTTTGAGGCTGGTGGAGATTGGCAACTTGCCAGATTCAAGGCAAATTTGGCCAATCGGGGAAAAGTTCTCAACACTGGTCTTTGGCACTATACACGTCATCCCAATTATTTTGGAGATGCAACTGTTTGGTGGGGCTTCGCCATCTTTTCCATCTCAGCCGGTTGTTATCTTCCAGTATTGAGTTCATTGCTTATGACCGCATTGATAATCAAGGTTTCAGGAGTTTCTTTGCTGGAAAAATCTTTGAAATCGGATAAACCTGAATATGCTGATTATGTACAACGGACTTCGTCATTTCTCCCATGGTTTCAACATAAAAAATAAATTATGGACTTTTTGTTAAACAATATCTGGTTGATCCTTTTCGTTGTTTGGGGTATTCCTTTGACCTGGTTTAGAAGTAAATTCAGAAAAATGGTGTATCAGACCGACAATTGGGTCATCAATTTAAAACCACTTTTTATGAAAGAACTAAGAGCACTCTTTGGCAATCGTTTTCCCGGGAATAACGAGTTCAAGCGGTTAAGGAATTCATACCGGATCTACCTGACTGTCTATCTTTTATTATTTCTACTCTATATCAATTTTCGAACGCAGGCACAAACTTCAAATTCTAATGTTATGGCAAAAATTTCTGTGGGAAGTTCCTTACCCGGATTTTCATCTATCGATCAGGATGGAAAAGCTTTTGATATTGGCTCTATTGTGGGTAAGAAAAATATTGTAATCTATTTTTATCCCAAGGACGACAGTCCGGGTTGTACAAAAGAGGCCTGTTCTTTCAGAGATCAGTTTGAAGTATTTGCCCAGGCAGATGCTGTCATCATTGGTATAAGTTCTCAATCGGTGAGGAGCCACAAAGAATTTGCAGAGAAATACAGGCTCAACTATACACTTTTAAGCGACGAAGGAGAATCGATCAGAAAACTTTTTGGTGTTCCAACCAATCTATTTGGTTTGATTCCAGGTAGGGTAACCTATGTTGTAAACAAGGTAGGTAAAGTGGTGTATATCTTCAATTCGCAAATAAACGCCGTACAACATGTTGATGAGGCACTTAAAATCTTGAAAGATTTGAAGTGATGCTATTTCTTCGGTTGTTACTGATCATTTTGGCCTCTTTGTTTGGTTCTGTTCCTTTTGGATACATCCTTACCAAGAAAGGGATCGGTTTAAACATTCTTGAAGAGGGTAGCGGTAATATCGGGTCAACCAATGTCAGACGGGTAGCCGGTACCAGAATAGCTTTTCAGGTACAGGTACTTGACGTATTGAAAGGCTTGATTCCAGTCGCCATAGCGTTGATTGCCAAGGAAAATGGATTGATTATTTTTGACAATTATTTTATCTTCCTAATCGCCATCAGCACGATACTTGGACATGACTTCTCCATCTTTCTTCATTTTAAGGGTGGAAAGGGAGTTAATACAACGCTTGGAGCTTCTCTGCTACTTGCACCATTTGAGGTCCTTGTCGCAATTTCAATCTATTTTCTGGTTAAAAAATATTCAGGCTACGTGTCAGTTGGTTCCATCGCACTGGCCATTACCTTACCTGCAACAGGATTTTTTTTGCATGCTTCAGACTTGTTGTGTGGGTATCTCTTTTTTTGTTGTGTTTTGATACTATTTCGACATATCCCAAATATTAAACGGCTCATAGCCGGAGAAGAATTTCCCAAATAGTGCACATGTTTGGCTGAATATTAAATTGGAATCATTTCAAATATATTTATTTTAATAATTCTTATTTAGAATAAATAGATTTAGATAATTCTTAAATTATCGCTATTTATAGTTTATTTATTTTTTGATAATCAGTAATATAATGAAATATGCAACTATTTTTTGATAGTTCTATCTTTGGTTGCATCGTTTGATATTTAGCAATTTTGAATTCTTTAATGAATTCAAATACAATTCAATTCACTGAAAAATTTGCCACTTAGTAATTTCTTCGGTTAAATTTACAACTGTGGGATGGATTTTGTTTGGAAGAAGCGAGTAGTTTCATTTTCTGTCAAAAAATGGTATCTTCACCTTTTAGGGTGACAAACCTGCCAGTTTGTTCGAAAATTCACAGCATCCAACTATACTTCATTCGACATTTATATTGTAAATTATGAGACTAAAGGATTCCAGAATACATGAGATCATCATCTTTGTTTTGATCTTATTGGTTACTGCGATTGTTGCCATACTTTTGTACGTAGGACTTGATTATTATTCAATTCCTCTTGAAGAAAGACATTTCCACACATTGAATCAATCTTTGAAAGCCAGTGGATTGGTGGGACATGGATTGGGAATTGTTGGTTCATTCCTGATCGTATTTGGCGTTTTCTCTTATATGTTTAGAAAGAGATTGAGAATTTTTTCTCGTATAGGCATTCTGAAGCATTGGCTCGAATTTCACATCTTTCTTTGCACCCTTGGTCCGTTTCTTATACTGTTTCACACGACATTTAAATTTGGTGGAATTGTTGCAGTTAGCTTCTGGAGTATGGTGGCAGTTTTTCTCAGTGGCATTGTAGGCAGATACATCTATCTTCAAATTCCGCGTTCAATAGAAGGTCAGGAGCTGAGCATGCACGAAATGGAGGATCAGAAAATTGAAATGAACAAACAGCTCAGGCAATCCGTTACTTTAGACGAAAGTATTTACGAAATGATTGATAATTTTCCAGGAAAGTCTGAAAATCGTTCCTCTTTTTGGCGCAAAAGTAGATCTGAGCGAATCGCTTTGAAGAAATTGAGATTGGAACTGCGGACTCAAAAAGTTGAACCAAAGAAAGCAATCGAAGTGGTGCAGATTTTTAAGGAACAGTTGTCACTCAAAAAGCGAATTGAACGTTTGAGTATGATGCAAAAGCTCTTTGCATACTGGCATGTTGCCCACCTTCCTATTGCCTTGATAATGCTTGTTGTGATGATCATACACGTTGTAGTTTCAGTTACTTTCGGCTATAAATGGATCTTTTAGTTATGGATGTGTTGCTTGAAAAATTGATAATCTATTCGGTGCTTGGAATTTTTATTCTTTCCATTATTGCTTTCTATCTATACAAGCAGAAACGTGATTCGAGGATCGTTGACGAAAAGATCGCATTGGCCAAGGAAGAAGGCATCCATGAACCAATCACGCTTCATCCTGTCATTGACGTAAACAGTTGTATTAGAAGCGGTGCCTGCATCAGTGCTTGCCCAGAGAAAGATATTATTGGCATTAAAGACGGGAAAGCAACCATGATCAACGCATCTCATTGCATCGGCCATGGTGCCTGTTTTCATGCTTGTCCGGTTCAAGCAATCACCTTATTTATTGGAACAGAGAAAAGGGGTGTAGATTTACCGGAAGTCGACCAGAACTTTGAAACAAATGTCCCAGGAGTTTACATCGCAGGAGAACTTGGAGGTATGGGATTGATAAAGAATTCTGTAGAACAGGGGAAACAGGCCGTTGAAAACATTACAAAGAAACTTGATAGAAACATTCCCGCACAATACGATCTGATCATCGTTGGGGCTGGCCCCGCAGGAATATCAGCTTCTTTGACTGCCAGAAAAAATAAACTTCATGCTTTAACGCTTGAACAGGATACTCTTGGCGGCACCGTGTTTACTTTTCCACGTTCCAAAATTGTGATGACCTCTTCGATGGATTTGCCCTTACATGGAAAGGTCAAATTGTTTGAAACCAGCAAACAGGAGTTATTGAAGTTGTGGACAGAGGTACTTGAGAAAAATGAGATTGAGATTAGAGAAAATTCCAAAGTGGATGCTATCTTGCCAAAAGACAAATATTTTCTGCTCAAAACACTTGCTGGAGATGAATATACAGCCCGCAAAATATTACTGGTGATTGGCCGGCGTGGATCTCCCCGAAAATTGGGTGTTCCCGGAGAGGAAAGTACAAAAGTTGCCTATCGGCTGTTGGAACCCGAGTTAATACAAAACAAAGATATCATTGTGGTTGGAGGAGGGGATTCTGCAATTGAATCTGCTTTGCTGCTTTCGGAGAACAATCAAGTGACCATCTCTTACAGAAGCGAAGTCTTCGGGCGTTTAAAACCAAAAAACAAGGAAAAAATTGAGTTGGCAATCTCTGAAAATAAGGTTAAAGTATTGTTTAATTCCAATATTATTTCTGTTGAGGACCATCAGGTAAAAATAATGCTAACGACTACCAATATAGCGCAAGTCATGAAAAATGACTTGCTCTATATTTTTGCTGGTGGCGAGTTGCCTACCCAATTTTTGGAAAAAATTGGAATAAATGTCACAAAGAAATATGGTGAAGCCATACTTAAGCATAGTAAATAAGATTTGTTAGAATGTTGTTATTCATTGGCAATCAAATAATAATGAAATTTAGGATGGTTCAAAAACCGGCATTGATCTTGGTGATCCTGATGAATTCGCTGGGCGCATCGGCTCAAATTTCACCAGGTGACCTGGCAAAAGTTCATGCACATCTTGAAGGTATGGCCAATTGTACCCTTTGTCATACTTTGGGTGCAAAGGTGTCGAATGAAAGATGTCTCGATTGTCACAAGGAAATTAAAACTCGCCTCGATGAAAACAAGGGATTTCATGCTTCTGTTAAGTTAAAAGGGAAAAATTGTATTATCTGTCACAGTGACCACTACGGAAGGAATTATGACATTGTCCATCTGTTGAAGGAAAAGTTCGACCACAACGAAACTGGTTTCAAACTGGAAGGTAAACACGCGAAAAAAAGCTGTGCAGATTGTCATAAGAAGGAGTTTATTAAGAACTCCGAGATAAAGAAGAAGCAGGAGACTTTTTTGGGCCTGAACGATCAATGTATGAACTGTCATGAGGATATTCACCAGAAAACACTCTCCCTTAATTGTCAAAATTGCCACAACAATGAGAACTTTAAACCTGCTACAAAATTTGATCATCTAAAAGCAAAATACCAGTTAAAGGGAAAGCATGCGGAAGTAGCATGTGAAAAATGTCATGCAAAGAGTATTCAGAATGGTAAAAATTTTCAGCAGTTTACCGGATTACTTTTTCAAAATTGCGTCAACTGTCACAAAGATCCACATGAAAATCGATTCGGACAAAACTGTTCGCAATGTCATCATGTCGAAGAGTCTTTCAAAACAGTAAAGACCCTTGGACAATTCGATCATAGTAAATCAGGGTTTGCATTGGCTGGCAGGCATTCACAACTTGCTTGTAAACAGTGTCACAAGGGCAGTGTGACTTTACCCGTTAAACACGAAAAATGCATTGACTGTCACATTGATTACCACAAGGATCAATTCTCAAAGGAGGGAAAATCGACGGATTGTTCAGATTGTCATGATGTTACTGGATTTAGTCAATTTGTATATTCAATAGAGAAACACAATCTCTCTAAATTCAAGCTCGAAGGAGCTCACCTGGCCACCCCTTGTTTTGAGTGCCATAAAAAGGAAAAGGAATGGAACTTTAAGAGAATTGGTGAAAAATGCTCAGATTGTCACAAAGATATTCACAAGAATCGTATTGATGCAAAATATTACCAGGATGGCCAGTGCGAGAATTGTCACCAGGTTGCTGGATGGAATAGTATTAATTTTGACCATGGCAAAACCTCCTTTCCCTTGGAAGGAAAACATGCAATCGCTACCTGCAGAAATTGTCATTTTAAGCATAATCCAGAAGGTATTTTCAATTTGAAATCAGGTCGATTGGGAGTCAAATGTGTTGACTGCCATCAAGATATTCATTGTGGTCAATTTAAGGAAAGCAATGAATTTGACTGTACGAAGTGCCACATTTTTGAAAATTGGAAACCAGAAAGATTCGAGCACAACTCCACGCGGTTTAAATTGGATGGTGGCCATAAAAATGTAGCTTGTATCAAATGTCACAAAATAATTAACAATAATAATCAGCGATATATTAATTATCAAATAAAAGACATATCATGCGCTACTTGTCACTTACGGTAATTTTTGTGTTGTTTGTTTTGTATGTAAAAGGTCAATCCTCACCGCATGGTGATGGATTCAAAATTGATTGTTCACAATGCCATACCTCCACAGGTTGGAAAGTGAAATCAACTGATATTCAATTTAATCACGACAATACTGATTTTAAATTGTCAGGTCAGCACAAAGGTATTGATTGTAAATCATGCCATCAAGTTCTAACTTTTAAGGATGGCAGGCGAAATTGTCAGGATTGTCATACAGATATCCACAACCAATCATTGGGAAAGGATTGTTCTAAGTGTCATACTCCTAAATCATGGATAATAGAAAATATTACCGCAATGCACCAGCAAACACGTTTTCCGCTTTTGGGTGCGCATAAGACTGTCAGCTGTACCAGCTGCCACAAATCTTCTTCCAATTATATATTTGAACCTCTTGGGGTTGAATGTGTTAACTGCCATCAGATAAATTTTCAGAATGCCACCAATCCCAACCACGTTACTGGAAAATATTCTACCGATTGTCTTCAATGCCACAATGTAAATTCTCTGAGTTGGCATACTGGTTTAGTCAACCACGATTTTTTCCCTTTAACCGGTGGACATGCGGTTGGTTGCAACCTATGCCATACAAATGGTCAATATGGCAAGATTTCGACTGAATGTAATTCCTGCCACAACAAACAGTTTACAACATCGCAACTGCCGAAGCACTCAGAGGCAGGAATACCTACAAAATGTGAGACTTGTCACACAATCGTCAATTGGAAACCTTCCACATTCAACCACCTAAGTACCGGTTATGAATTAAAGGGAACTCACAAAAGCGTTGTTCAGTGTTCAGATTGTCATAAAGGAAATCTAACAGCCGCGCTTCAGACGTGTATTGGTTGTCATCAGGCACAGTTTGATGTGGCACCAAGTCACAAGACTCAGTCCTATTCAACTGATTGCACAATTTGTCATACTCAGAACAACTGGATTGAAAGTAGTTTTAACCATACGCTTACTAAATTTCCTCTGACAGGAGCACACACAACTGTACTCTGCACTTTGTGCCATCTGAATGGATACGTAGGAACGACAACAGTTTGTAGTAATTGCCATCTTCAAGCGTACACAAGTTCACAACTTCCAGCACATGTTACGGCAGGTATTCCAAAGGAATGTGCCACCTGCCACACTACGGTTTCCTGGAAACCTTCTGTTTTTAATCACCTTACGACAGGTTACGAACTAAAAGGCTCTCATAAAAATATTGTTCAGTGTTCCCAGTGTCATTTAGGTAATACCAAATCAGCCCCTCAAACTTGTATAGGCTGTCACCAGGTACAATATGACGGTGCTCCTGGACACAAACAAAACAACTATGGTACTGATTGTACAAAGTGCCATTCACAAGATAATTGGCTTGCTGCAAGTTTTGATCATTCAACGACTATTTTTCCTCTAACCGGGGCTCACACAACTGTTCTTTGTTCCGTTTGTCATGTGAATGGTTATCCTGGAACTCCAACAGCATGCAAGAGTTGTCACCTGCCGTTGTACACCAGTTCACAACTTCCTGGTCACGTTGCCGCAGGAATTTCAACTGATTGTGTTACATGTCATACAACTACTGCGTGGAAACCATCTTCATTCAACCATTCGAGCACAGGTTATGTTTTGCTTGGTGCACATCTAACTATTGCACAATGCTCTTCATGCCACAAGGGTAATACAACAACTGCTCCTCAAACGTGCGTCGGCTGTCATCAGGTCCAGTTTGATACTGCACTGAATCACAAAGCACAAGGTTATCCAACGACATGTACTACCTGTCATACTCAAAACAACTGGCTAGAGAATATATTCAACCATGCCACAACCAGTTTCCCTCTTACAGGAGCGCACACAACAGTTCTTTGTGCAAAATGTCATACTACCGTGTTTAAAGGAACCCCCACTGCCTGCTTTAGTTGTCATGCTACGATATACAATGCTACTACCAACCCCAACCATGCATCAGCTAAATTTCCTACAAATTGCGAGAGTTGTCATTCAACCTCCAATTGGACTTCATCTTCTTACAACCATGATACACAATTCTTCCCTATCAACAGTGGCAAACACAAGGGGGCGTGGACACTTTGCACCGAATGTCACAATATTGCCACCAACTATACAGTATACAGTTGTATTTTGTGCCATACCCATAGCAACAAAACTTCGGTAGACAGTGCCCATAAGAGTGTAAAAAACTATTCATATACAAGTACAGCCTGCTTCAATTGCCATCCGAGAGGAAGTACAAATTAAATTATTTGATTGATGAGAGTTATTATAGTAATGTTCGTCTTGTGTCTGTTATCTTCAAAGATTTTTGCTCAACCAGGTAAAAAGGAGATTGAAGGTGCTGTCACATACCTTACTACTCAGAATATATATGTTAAATTTCTATCTGCCAAGGGGATAAAACCAGGAGATAAAATATTCATTCGCAGAAATGATCTTTTGGTTCCTGTCATAACTGTAGGAAATGCCTCCTCAATCTCTTGTGTTGGAAAGGCAATAGGTACTGAAAAATTGAAAATAGGCGACAAGGTTTTTGCCTTGGTTTCTAAACAGGATGCAGTTGTTGACCAATTGCCGCTCATATCAGATCCTGATAAATACCCTCAGGATACTTCCAGAACGCAAGTTGGTAAACCTATTCGCCCGCTTCAGCTTCGGAAAGAGCGTATAGATGGCCGCATTCAAATTTCATCTTATTCAAATTTGTCCAGTCTTCCATCTGGTAACAACAACCGTTTAAGGTATATCTTATCTGTGAATGCTTCAAATATAGGAGATTCTCGGTTTTCACTTGATAGCTATATTTCATTTTCACATCAACTCAAAGATTGGGCATCGATCCAGGCCAACATCTTTAACGGATTGAAAATTTATGACATGAACCTGAGGTACGAAGTTGGTGATCATACTACCGTTTGGTTGGGAAGAAAAATTAATCCAAAGATCTCTAGTTTGGGTGCCATTGATGGATTACAGTTCGAAATGAACTTTAAACATTTCTATTGGGGTGCAGTAGCTGGCTTTAGACCTGATTATACCAATTATAGTTTTAACAAGAATTTACTGGAATATGGAGCTTTTCTGGGACATCTAGCAAAGAATTCAAACGGAGTCATGCAGACTTCCCTGGCAGGGTTTAATCAAACAAATGCTGGCAATACTGACAGAAGATATGTCTATTTTCAGCATGATAACTCTCTGTTGTTAAATCTTAACCTTTTCTTTTCTTCTGAAGTTGATCTATACAAAATGGTGAACGGGCTTCCATTGAATGAGTTAAGCTTGACAAGTCTCTATTTAATGCTGAACTACAGGATCTCACGAAAATTGTCTGTTTCTGCATCTTACGACAACCGTAAAAATATCATATACTACGAGACTTATAAAAACTATGTTGATATGATGCTGGCTGATGCTACCAGACAAGGCGTTCAAATTAGGTTCAATTACAAACCGTTGCCCTTGATGAATTTGGGAATTTCTTCCAGTTACTGGGATCGAGCTGGTGATAGCAAACCAACTATGAACATCAATGGATTTCTTACCTATGCCCAGGTCCCCGTTGTTAAAGCGGCAGTATCATTGACTTTGAATGAGCTTCAAACGAGTTATGTCAAAGGATTTATCTATGGTTTGAGACTGGACAAGGATTACCTTAAGGGAAAGCTAAACTGGGGAATTAATTACCGCTATGTAAATTATACCTATCTCAATTCTTCCGGTAAATTACTAGAACACATTGGTTCAACCGATTTGTCGTTTCAATTTTCACGTAAATTTTCAATGTCAATCAATTACGAAGGTACTTTCGAACAACAAAATATTTACCATCAAATCTATTGCAACCTGATAAAGCGATTTTAGAATAAAACAGCAGACCCTATTTAGCTGTATTTTATGTCATACGCACAGCAATAAAACTTCTGTTGACAGTAACCATAGGAGTGTGAAAAATTACTCGTAGATAAGTTCTGCTTGTTACAGTTTGTCATCCACAAGGGATAACAAATTAATTGTAAACGCCAATGGTTTTGAAAAAAAATGAGGGTAACCTGACTGGAACCCTCATTTTTCACCATTGTATTTTAAATTTTAAATGCTTAGACTTTCACAGCATTGATTTTCTTGAGATTTTTTCTTCTGCGATTTTTAATTCGGATGATATAATCCATGTAATACAGGGCAGGGACAAACATCAATGTTAGAAAAGTTGCAAAACTTAATCCAAAAATGATGGTCCAAGAGAGTGGACCCCAAAATGCAACATTGTCACCTCCAAAATAAATATGCGGATTAAATGAGGTAAAAAGTGTCTCAAAGTTAATATTCATTCCAACTGCCAGTGGAACCAGACCTAAGATAGTTGCCGAAGCGGTCAGAACAACTGGAGTTATTCTGGTTCTGCCAGCTTGGACAATGGCGTCTCTTGTTTTCATCCCGCGCTTTTTCATTTCATCACAGAATTCCACAATCAGTATCCCGTTTCGTACGACAATACCACCAAGTGCTACGATTCCCAATCCAGTCATCATAATTACAAGGTTCATTTTGAATAAGATAACTCCCAATAGAACTCCAACAATACTAAACAAAACTTCACTTAAGATGATAATTGACTTACTGATTGAGCCAAATTGAGTAATCAGAATGAAGAATATCATTCCCAGCGCAATAATCATGGCTTTTAGAAGGAAGGCAGAGGTCTCTGCTTGTTTCTCTTGTTCACCGGTCAACTTGATTGAAGTACCGGAATGCATGGAGAAATCATTGGCTAAGGCTTTGATCTTAGGAACAATATCATTTGGTGAATATCCCGATAAGACATTGGAATAAATGGTAATCACCCGTTTTTGATCCAATCTTTTGATGCCAGCATAAGAAGTTGAATAGTGGATTTTAGCTACCGTTGAAAGTGGTATGGTCCTGATTTGTCCTGAATTCATATCCCTATATGTGATAACAAGATTGATCAATGAGTTGATATTTTCGCGGGTTAACTTAGAATAGCGCAAACTTATTGGAAATTCGTCTTCATCTTTCTTGAACTTAGAGATCTCCTTACCAAAGAGTGCAGTTCTGAGTTCCAGTCCAATCTGACCTGTCGACAATCCTGCTCTTTGTGCCCTATCTCTGTCGATATCTATCATGATTTCTGGCGAATTGAGTTCAAAATCCGTTTTTAACTCCTCAACTCCAGGTATATTCAGAGAGTCCAGATAATTTCGGAATCTGTATGCGTCTGATACAAGATCGTCCATATTTTCACTTGTAACTTCAATATTGATAGGTTGTCCTGTCGGTGGTCCCATTTTGGTTTTACCAACAGTGATTTCAGCCCCAGGAATATCGGCAACTGATTCGCGAACTTTCTCCATGTATTTGGTTGTAGTGACTCCAGTTGTCCGCAATTTGCTTTCAACAAAATTGATGGATATTTTACCTTTGTTAAAAGGCTTTCCTGCACTTGAGAATCCTTCTTCATCAGCCCCGATTGTGATATTTGATATAACAGACTCAACATCAGGATTGTGCTGACCAATCGCCTGATAAACTCTTTTTTCTGCAATTCTGGTTACGCTATCGGTCACTGTCTGATCAGTTCCTCCTGGCATTTTAATATATACCATTACGCTATTTGGGTCACTTTCAGGGAAAAATAAGACTTTGGGTTTAACAATACCAGTCAGTATGACAGTAAAGATGAAGAGAATGGTCATGCCAGCAAGCATCCATAACGGGCGAAAACCATGCAAGACCCACCTCAATTGACGCTCATAAGCGACCATCATTTTTGGCCAGAATTTTTCCTGGAACGATTTAATCCAATACTGTATGGCATAATGGTAAACGAACACCAACAATATCGCAAAGACAATAAAATTTCCTATCCCATAAGATTTGAACAAATAGAAAATTATAGCTAGGCCAAACATGCCTAGTAACACTTTCTTCGTGTTTTTCCACTCTGCTTTTATATCTGAATCATATTCATGTGCCATAAAAGAAACAGCGAAAACTGGATTAAAAATATAGGCTACAAACAATGAAGCAAATAGCGTAATAATTAATGTTACTGGAAGATAGTGCATAAATTGTCCAACAATTCCAGGCCAGAATGCCAGAGGAAAGAATGGCGCAAGAGTTGTTAAAGTGCCCGATAAGATCGGAAGAAAGACTTCTCCTGCTGCAAGTTTGGCTGCTACCTTGATATCAGGATGATTCTTGTGCATCCGATGGGTATTTTCAATGACAACAATTGCATCATCCACAACAATTCCCAAGGCAAATATAAATGCAAACATTACAATCATGTTCATTGTAAATCCTATGTTCGGAATGATCAGATAAGCGATTGCCATAGATAGTGGAACAGAGAGACCGACAAAAAATGCATTGGTGAAACCCATGAAGAACATCAGAACAATGGTGACAAGTATAAATCCAATGATGATGGTGTTATTTAGCTCTTCAAGCGTATTTCGGGTCATACGACTTTGATCTCCCGAGATGGTCAATGTGATGTCCGATGGAAGCTCCTTCCCTTTCACATTGGAGACAATCTCCTTTATCTGGTCGGAGGCATCCAGCAAGTTGGTCCCGCTCTTTTTAATTACATTTAAGGTGATGACATTTCTTCCATCAAGGCGTGAAAAACTCTCTTGCTCCTTAAAATCATCCTTTATCTCAGCAAGGTCGCTTAGTTTAATATAGGCTCCGCCAGAGGCATGAACAACAATATCCTTCACATTCTGAACATTGTCAAACTGGCCTTTCAATCGAACAGAATTTTTGGTTCCGTTCAAGGTGATTGTACCCCCCGATATGGTCAGATTTTCCCGAGCTACAGCACTCTCAATATCTGCAAAAGTAACTCTGGCAGCCTGCATCTTAAATATATCAGCGTTAATCTGAATCTCTCTTTCAAGAGCTCCAACAATGTCAACTCTGGTAATCTCTTTGACACCTTCTATTTTATCCTGAATGGTTTCGGCATATTTTTTTAACTTATCAAGGTCGTAGTTACCAGAAATGTTGATGTACATTACAGGAAATTCTGCCAGGTTAACGTCCATGATCTGTGGTTGATCGGGCAAATCACTTGGCAAATCCCTTTTCGCTTTGTCGACTGCATCCCTCACACGCTGTTTGGCTGATTCTACGGCTACGCTTGGGTCAAACTCCACTACAATTGAAGAAAAATCCTGAACAGAATTGCTTGTAATTTTCTTGACATCAGCAATGGATTTCAACTGCTTTTCAATTGGACGGGTCACAAGATTCTCAATATCTACTGGCGACGTACCCGGATATGGAGAATTTACAATGATATATGGAATAACTACCTCAGGAAATTGTTCCTTCGGAATCTGGTAGTAATTTAACAATCCCAGGATCGAGATGATGGCCATCAGAACATAAACACTTGTTTTGTTGTCAACAGCCCAACTGGTTGCAAAAAATTCTTTGATAAAAAACTTATCTTTAGACATATTTATATATTTTGTCGGTTAGAAAATGACCGATGATCCTTCTTTTAGATTTTGGTATCCGGCAGTGATCACCTGATCACCTGAATTCAACCCTGAAATGACCTCTGATTCTCCATTGTATTCAACTCCGGTTGTAATTTTTTTACGCAATGCTGTGAAAATATTACCTGTTTTTGAGGCTACGAATACAAATTTGCCATCCTGGTTACTTTGGATAATGTTAACAGGCAGAACAAGAGAGGCTTCATTTGTATAATCTTTGATTTTGACATAGGCAATCATGTTGGCACGAAGTTCAACCTCTTTGGTCGAAAAACGGCACTCAACTCTAAAAGTTCGGTTGGACGGATCAATGAATCGACTCGTAAAACTCAATTTTGTCTCGATCTCTTTGCCCAAATCTGGGAAACGTATAAAAGTCTGATTTCCATTTTTGATGCGCGAGGCAAAATTTTCAGATATTTCAGCAGTAACTTTGGCTGAAGTCATGTTGATGACTCGAATTACTGAAGTAGGTAGTCCGGGTGAAGCGAGTTGACCAACTTTCAAAGGAACACTCTCTACGGAACCACTGATAGGTGATACTATATTTGCCATCGATATCTGTTCCTGAAGTGTCTTAATGCGTCTTTCAAGCGATTCCTTTCCTGTCTTTGCTTGTAGAAACTGCACTTCACTTCCTATTTTTTTATCCCATAAATTTTTCTGCTTATCAAAAATGATGGTAGCCATATCTAATTGAGTCTTAATCTCTTCAACAGATTGCTTCAGCACTTGAGCATCAAGCGTGGCAAGAACATCCCCCTTTTTTACCTGAGATCCTTCTCTTACATAAACATTCGTGACAACTCCAGCTATTTGAGGACTTACTGAAACATTTTGGTCTCCATCTACCACACCTTGTATCTCCACAAAATGATGGAATGTCGTTGTTTCCATTTTCTTCACATTTATTGGAATCGCTTTTTCCATTTTCTGCTGATTAGGATTGACTTCAGCTTCGAGCTTGGCAATCTTGGTAGAAATAACTTCACGCTCTGTCTTCAATTTTTCCAATTCTCCTTTTTTGTCGTTACTTTGATTGCAAGCGACCAGTGTGGCAAGGATAGCCAAGGCGTAACATGTGTTCTTCATTTTTATTTAATTTTATATGATAATATTATTTTGCTGACAGCCTGTTAAAAATAATTTTTGAGAAAATTATAATAATGAGACTATTACCTATTTTGATGTTATTTATTTATTTCCTGGTTGATATTGTAGAGTTTTTCCAATTTCGTTTTCGCAGTAGCTAAATCATAAATGCTTTGATAATAAATGGTTAGACTTGATAAATACTGGTTTTGGGTAGTGGTCAAATCCATACTGGAAGATACTCCGTTTTTATATTTATCAAGCGTACGTTGATAGATTTGATCCGAAAGGGAAAGACTCTTCTTCTGAATCTCGTATTTTTCAAATTTGAGCTTCAAATCTGTCTGGTATTGATCGGCTTGCATGATTAGGTTGCTGTAAATCAATTTTTTTGTATTGTTCATCTTTTCAATGGCCAATTTTTTCTGTGAAACGACAGCCATTCTCTGCCCACTGCTGAAAATGGGCAGGCTGAGATTGATGCCAAGCACGTCCTTCATGGAGAAATCAAATGATGGCTTTTTTGCCTTTTCTGTGTGGTTGTAGAAGCCTGAGATAACAGGCATATAGGCTGCTATTGCATTTTGATATTCGAGTTTTGAGAGATCCGTCGCGGTGGTAATGATCCGATAATCAATATTCTTTTCGATGTTAAAAGGTTGACTAAACAGATTCGCAATGGTGACAGGCGCGGAGTAGCTTGATTCCAGGGTGTCTGTGAGTTTGATGTTCTTGTTAACATCTATTCCCAGAATAATTTTGAAAAGACGATAAGCTACATCCAGATTCCCTTTCACCTGGTTCATGGCATTCAACAGATTGTTGACTGTAAGCTCAAGTTGATCAACATCCGTCTTTTCCACGAATCCCTGCTTGTTCATCTCAGAAATTTCAAATGTTGTTTTCTTAACATTGTCCAGGTTTTTCTGAAGGTTCTTCAGACTCTCCTCTGCCACAAGAATTAAATAGTAAGTGTTAATAACAGATTCATTTACATCCAGGACAGTTTTTTCAGTATTTTCATTGGTCTGAAGGTACAAGGTCTTCATGGCTTTTAGACCTACGAGATAAGAGCCATTAAAAATCAGTTGGGATGCAGTAACATCAAAAGTCAGGTTATTCTTTACTCCTAGTTCAACTGCCGGAGTACCAGGCCCCATTGTCCCAGGTGGCAAAGATGGTACAACCGGAAGATATTGATAGGCTGCTTTTGAGTCAATATGCGGTAAGCCAATGGCAGTAGTTTCCCATATCTTCTTTCGGGCTATCTCCATGTCTATGGTAGAATTCCGAATGTTTGTATTATTCTCCAAGGCAATTCGGCGGGCTTCTTGAAGGGAAACACGGACGGAATCCTGGGCACAACTAACTTTAAATCCCGTGAAGAGTAAAAAAGCAGTTATTAAAATAAGGTAACGATTTAAAATTGACATACTTGTTGTTTTTAATTATTTTTAATATACTCTAATATTTCTTTCTTTCTTGATTCAAAAAATGCAAGGCCCAAAGGAGTTGAGATGGCCCTGATGTGGTTTTCAAACATTACTTCAAAGAGTTGAATGAAATTGATATCCAGTATTTTGCAAATTTCTGAATTGTGTAGTTCAATAAAACTGTTGAGGTAAATTGTTGCTACCAAATCGACATTAATATCGTCACGATATATTTTTTCTTCAATACCCTGCAGGATATTGATCTTCATCCCTTCATATACAGATTGACGCTTTTTCTCCATGTAAGCTTCAAAGGTATGGTGGTAGTATTTGCTCATTTCGAATCGTATCATTGGATTGATTCGCTTCATCTCATCATGCACCAGTTGGCTAATTTTAAGTAGTTTCTCAATCGCATTAATGGGATAATTATCAATCTCTTGACTTAATTTCATGATTTTTGTCTCTTCGTACAAGAAAACCTTTTCAACGAGTTCTTCCTTGTTCTTTACAAAAGTGTAGAGTGTTTTCTTGGAGATACCCAAACGCCGGCTAAGCTCATCCATATTTAGGTTTTTAAGTCCATACCTATAAAATAGCTCTTTAATGGGTTCTATTAACTCCTGAAACCGCTCGTTTTGTTCATCTAACTTTCCCATCTCTCACACTCAGTATAAATTTTAGACAAAAGTAGGAAACAATTTACACTCTAAACGTTTCCGAGTGTTAAGTGTTTCTTAATTCATATTAATTTAATATTATTCGGTATTGGAAATATATTTAATTTTTTAAAATTTGGAAACCATTATCTTTGTAAATCAGTACACCAAAGAATATGGGAAGAATCATGGCCATCGATTTCGGTAAAAAAAGGGTAGGAGTGGCAGTGACAGATCCACTTCGACTGATTGCCAACAGGCTGGAGACGGTTGCTTCAGAGCAAATCTGGAATTTTTTGGATGGTTACTTCCTAAAAGAATCCGTTGATTTAGTCTTGGTTGGGTATCCTGTGCAATTAAACAATCAGCCTTCGGAAGCCTTGCATTACATCAATCCATTTATTAAGAAATTTAAGCAAAAATATGAGGTTGAGATCAAACAGGTTGATGAAAGATATAGCTCCAAACTGGCTTTCCAAGCAATGATTGATGCTGGTTTACATAAAATGCAAAGACAAGATAAAGGGACAATTGATGGTGTAAGTGCCACCATTCTGCTTCAGTCATTTTTAGAACAAAAAAAGTTTATTTGAAATATGATTTTGCCAATCACAGTTTATGGAGATCCAATTCTTAGGAAAATTGCCGGAAATATTGAAATGCAATATGATGGGCTACATGAATTGATTTCCAACATGTTTGAATCAATGTACAACGCCGAAGGTGTGGGTTTGGCTGCACCTCAGGTAGGACTTCCAATTAGGTTATTTGTAGTGGATTTGTCGCCACTCGGAAAGGATGAACCTACTTTGGTTGGCTTTAAGAAGGCATTTATCAATGCTAAAATAGTTGAAAGAAGTGGTGACGAAGAACTAATGGAGGAGGGATGTCTTAGTATTCCGGGAATTCATGAGGAAGTTTACCGCAAAAATTACATACACATTCAATACCTTGATGAATTGGGTGTGTTACACGATGAGGAGTATTCGGGTTATACGGCTCGAGTGCTTCAGCATGAATACGATCACCTCGACGGTGTATTGTTCGTTGACCTCTGCTCGCCATTAAAAAAGAGGTTGTTAAAACGAAAATTGATTGATATTTCAAAAGGGATTACCACAGCTTCCTACCGGATTAAAGTTCCCAAATTGTAATTTTTGATCCTGAGTCCAATTTGAATCTAATTCCTTAGAGTTCATTACTTCGTAGAATTTTTTTCTTTTTTTCACCGGAATTCCTTAACTTGAGGATTATATCTTCAATTATGGTTCATCCGGTATCCCCTTGGGCAAATGCTCCATTTCTTCGATTGTTCCTTTGCCTGTTTCTAGGCGTGACGATCCCATTCCCGGCGATACAGTTATCTATTTTCCCTGTTTTAGGTGTATTTTGCTTCATTCTGGTTTTACTTGTTGGGCTTCGTAATGCCCACTTTTCTTATCAACCATATTGGGGAGCCCTTCTTCTATTTGCGATTGTGCTGTTAGGAACTTTTCGCCTCAAGCAGGAGTCGATGGATTTTCCAGCTTTGACTAGTCAATCCTATTTCGCTGTTCTTGAAGATTTTCCAATCCAAAAGGAGAAAACATATCAAGTTACGGCTCAATTTGTTAACAAAAATCAGAAAATTTTGGCTTATCTAACCAAAAACCAGCTTGTGCAAAATGCCCAACCTGGGGATATTCTATTTTTTTATGGACAGCCTGAATTGGTTGAAAATGATGGAAACCCGTTTGAATTTGACTACCGCAAATATTTGAATAGCAAGAAAATTGGTTATCGGATATTCTTAAAGGAGGGCCAGTTCTTCTTCCTCAAAAATGAAAGTCAACGAAACATTTTTCACCAAGCATTGATATTTAGGGCCAAATTGGTCGAATGTCTGGATCGTTCAGGTATTTCTCCCAAAAATGTTCACCTCATCGCTTCCATCTCTTTTGGAGCAAGGGATGAAGTCGACAAAGAGACCATTCAATCTTTTACGAATACTGGAGTCATCCATGTATTAGCTGTCTCTGGAATGAATGTGGGGTTGGTATTCATCATCCTCAATTTTCTTTTTGGCTTTCTTACGAAATTTCGATTCGGCTTATTCTTGCATACAATTATCATGTTGTCAGGTATTTGGGGATATACTTTAATTGCGGGTATGTGTGCCTCTATATTGAGGGCTGCACTAATGTTTACTTTTGTAGTAGTTGGCACAACACTTCAACGCAAATCAAATATTTTCAATTCACTCTCCGTTTCAGCCTTCTTCCTGGTCGCGTTCCAACCATCCATGATAGGGGATGTGGGATTTCAGCTTTCCTATGCAGCAGTAGTGTCAATTGTGGTGATTCATCCTATAATTTACAGACAATTCTTCTTTAGAAACTGGCTTTCCAACCAAATTTGGTTGATGATTTCTGTTACTATTGCCGCCCAAATTGGCACTGTACCATTCACCTTTCATTATTTTCACCAGTTTCCTGTCTACTTTTGGCTTGCAAACCTAATGGTGATACCACTCGTCACTTTAATCCTTTATCTCTCTTTGGTAGTAGTTTTTGTTTCTTATATTTCGACCTTTTTGACGACTCTATTTGCCTTTGTTCTTGACAAATCTGTAGATTTGGTGCTCTTAATAGTAAATGCAGTGGAAGGACTACCACATTCAGTACTTAAAAATCTTTACCCTTCATTTATTCAGCTAATTCTTACATTTATAATCGTTTACTTGCTTTATAAGCATATTAAAACCAGAAATTTTCGACTTTTGCAAGGTGGTTTGCTTCTGGTTTTAATTCTTGCAACCACCATTGGATTTATATCTTATAAAGAATGGAGTAGAAGTGAGATTGTATTCTTTAACATTCAGAATACAAGAGCCCTGGTCGTGAATACCAATCGTGAAGCTGTTGTTTTGTACGACCGGTGCGAAAGACCTGAAGAGAAAATAGGTTATAGTCTGAAACCTTATTGCGGCGAAAGGGGGATCAAAGCAATTCAAATGGTAAAACTTTCGGATTCCTTGCGCATCGACAATTTAGGATTGTGTGTCATTGGGCAATATATCCATTTTGGAGGAATTCGCTTATTTGTCGAACCCAACATTGAATTGAAGCTGAACCATACCACCAAAACGCTCGCTGCTGATGTAGTTTGGCTTTCAAATTCAAAGGATACCTATCCGAATGTTTTATCTTTCAATGACTCACAAATATTGATTGACTGTCAAAGAAAAAAACAAGAGGTGGCAAAGCCTGGTAACCCAAGACAAAAATATTTTAAATTGACTAAGTCGGTATTGCTTGATTGTAAAGTTCCCTTTCGGGGAAAATCAAGCCAGATTTCATGTGGATATTTCAATGACATCGATTAGTCCTCAACACGATTGCTTTGTTACTACTGAGTCAATCTATAAAAATTCCTTTCCCTTGCCTGACAATTTCAGCTTCGCCTGATGTGCAATCGACAATGGTTGAAGGAACATTGGCACCATATCCTCCATCTATGACAAGATCAACCAAACCACCATATTTTTCTTCAATTAGCTCTGGATCCGTAATATACTCTAAAACTACATCATCATGATGCACTGATGTTGACAATACTGGATTCCCAAGTTCTCTGACTATGGTCCTGATTATATTATTTCCTGGTATCCGAATACCAATGTTTTTTTTGGAATTTTTAAAGAGTTTTGGAACATTTGAGTTGGCTTGTAAAAGAAAGGTAAACGGCCCTGGCAGATTTTTTTTCAAAAGTTTGAAAATACCATTCGAAAATGGTTTGCAATAATCTGAAATTTGGCTCAAATCGTGAAGAATAAAGGAGAAATCCGCTTTGTCCGATTTCACATTTTTGATTCTTGCTACCCTCTCTACGGCCTTTGACTTGGTTATATCACATCCGATTCCATAGATAGTATCTGTTGGAAAGATAATGACAGATCCGTCACGCAACATTGATACAATCCTGTCTATCTCCTTTTGATTTGGGTTGTCATTATAAAGCCGAACCAACATGAATTCTATTTTTAGATTTTTATATGCGAGATAGTAAAAATAGCTTATTTCGCTTTACTTTCGTCGAAATTAATGCTTGAAGTTTATACAGCAGATTAAATGATTAAAATTTTGGATTATTATTTTCCAGATGCTTTATTTGTTAATGGCTTTATTCACTTCAGTTCAAATTAGTCACTTTGAAGATCAGAAACCTTACTGAAGGAAATATATTTGGACAGATTGTTCGACTGACATTGCCGATATTGGGAACGTCATTTGTTCAAATGGCATACAATCTGACAGACATGCTTTGGCTCGGTCGTGTTGGAAGCAATTCAGTGGCTGCTGTCGGCATCGCTTCCTATTTTTCCTGGTTAGGTGTTTCTCTCATGTTAATTGGCAGGATTGGAGCGGAAGTTGGGGTTTCGCAATCATTGGGTGCAAGAAATAGAGAAAAAGCAGAATCTTTTGCTATCAATGCCATCACTCTGGTCATATTTTTATCAGCTTGTTATGGGATAATGACTTACCTGTTAGCTCCTCAGTTGGTCTCATTCTTCAAGTTGGAAAACAAAACTGTTGCATCTTCTGCCGTTTCTTACATTCGGATTATCTCTATTGGATCACTGTTTTACTACACCAATCCTACTTTTACAGGTATTATCAATGGAACTGGTAATTCAAAACTTCCTTTTAGAATCAACGCGGTAGGTTTGATTTTGAATGCAGTCCTTAATCCCATCCTTATTTTTGGCCTTGGACCAATTCCAAAGTTGGGTTCAGACGGATCTGCAATTGCAACAGGAATAGCACAATTTATCGTTTTTGTAATTTTTATTTTTTCAATATTTCAAGGTAAAAGTGATTTGGGTAAGATTAGACTTAGGATACAAATGAAGGCCGTGTACATTCTTAAGATATTGAAACTTGGTTTACCCGTTGCGCTGCACAGCATCCTTTTTGCTTCCTTTGCCGTTGCCTTAGCCCGTATTATTTCTCCCTGGGGATCTGTGCCGATTGCAGTTCAAAGTGTTGGGGCCCAGATTGAGGCATTAAGTTGGATGACAGCTGGCGGTTTTTCTACTGCACTTGGCATTTTCACTGGGCAAAATTTTGGAGCCAATAAGTGGGATAGGATTTTCAAAGGCTACTTTGCCACAATCTCTATTAGTGGAACTATTGGAATAGTAGTTACAATCTGTTTTTTGTTTTTTGGAAAGGCGATTTATACCTTTTTTCTTCACGAAGAGGAGGCCATAAATTTGGGAGTTCGATATTTATCAATTCTTGCTATTTCTCAATTCTTCATGTGTATAGAGATTACTACCGGAGGGGTATTTAATGGCATTGGTAGGACAATACCTCCGTCAGTGGTTGGAATTAGCCTTACAGCGCTAAGGATTCCATTGGCTTTATATTTGGGTCAAACTCAATATTGTGGAGTGACTGGTGTGTGGTGGAGCATTACCATTAGTTCAGTCATTAAAGGTGTTGTCTTGTTCGGTTGGTTTTATATTTGGATGAAAAGACATCCGGAATATATGACAGGCAGTCGTAAAATTGAATTTATTCGGCTTCTACCAACCCGAATCAGACAGGAAGTGTTTGATACTAAGGCTGAAACATAAGATGAAATTAGAAATAGTTGAGACTCTGGATGGATCTTTGACGATTTATTTGAAGGCCATTGATGAACACTACCACTCGACCTACGGTGCTATTCAGGAATCACAGCATGTATTCATTCAAGAAGGATTTGATCAATGCAAATTGATGGAGATCAGGCTACTGGAAATAGGGTTTGGTACTGGATTAAATTGTTTTCTGACATTACTTGAAAGTAAAAAAACATCTAAAATTGTCAACTATGCTTCAATAGAAAAATTCCCGGTACCTGAGAGCATTTGGTCAAAGCTCAATTATGATATAATTGCACAGAATGAGGAATCAAAATTATTCTCTCTGATTCACAAGGCTCCGTGGAATTGTGAACATAAAATAAGTGATCAATTCCTCCTTCAAAAAATGGATTTGGATTTCTTAAAAAAGGATTTTATAGATTTGTCTGCTATTGATTTGGTCTATTTCGATGCTTTTTCTCCTGAAAAGCAACCTGAATTGTGGGAAAAGGAGGTCTTTGAAAGACTCTTTTCAGCAATGAATCAAAACGGAATATTGGTGACCTATTGTGCCAAAGGATCTATCAGAAGGTTACTGCAATCGGTTGGATTCCTGGTAGAAAGACTTCCGGGCCCACCCGGTAAAAGAGAGATGCTTAGGGCTAGAAAATGGAAATTGGAAAGTTAGAGGATGAAATATTTTTGATACATCGGATAATTAGACTGTTTACTACAATGAAACAAAGTTGGATGACTATTCTTTTATTTATAAGCATTTTATCATTTCTAAATGCTTGTGACAGCAAAAAGGAGACAAAGATTTATAAAATTTCCGGAACAGCTCAGGGTACCTATTATGCCATAACTTATTGTGCCACTAACAATGAGAATTTACAACCGGCCATTGATACATTATTCAAACACTTTGACCGGTCGGTCTCGGCATACTTGCCCAATTCACTACTTTCCAGGATGAATAACAACGATCCAACTGCTTCTGCTGATTCAATTTTTGAAACTGTATTTAGGAAATCCATGGAGGTTTCCCGTCTTTCAAGCGGAGCATTTGACATTACTGTCGGCCCTCTCGTCAATGCATGGGAGATCGGAAGAGCGTCGTGTAGGGAA
>CAZGSQ010000024.1:0-42310 GCA_964528535.1 uncultured Tangfeifania sp.
CGAAAGGGGGTCAGTTTGCTCCGGCGGAAGGTGATTTTTTACTCCGGCGTGTCCAGGTTCAGGAATGACTTTCGAAGAGATTCTTTCTGATTATCCTGAGCTTTCTATAGAGGACATAAAAGCTAGTTTAATGTTCGCCTCTGATAGAGAACGGAAACTTCAAACGCTTTGATGAAATTACTCTTTGACCAAATTATTTCTTTCAGGATCATTAATAAAATCGAAGATTTATTCCCCGGTTCAAAACAAGTCCGGGACTTACGACTTGAGAATTCTACTTGTTGAAGATGGAGCCAAAAAACGAAAAGATAACAAGAAAGATTAAATGACCATGAAAACTATTCAAGTAGAAAAGGCAAAATACATTGATGGTTACAAGGTCGAAATAGTGTTTAACGACAAGACCGTAAGAGTTGTTGACTTCGGCAGTTTTATTTTAAAAAATCCCCATCCTGCACATGATAAATTTCGAGATATTCAAAAATTTAAAAAATTTAAGATTGAGGCTGGTAACATTGTATGGGGAGATAATTGGGATTTAATTTTTCCTGTTTCTCAAATCTACCGGGGAAAAATTAAAGCATAAATTTCTGAACCCCTGTCTTAGTCATTGTTATTTGGGCAGTTTACTCATAAAAGTCAAATCATTTCCCGCTTTGAGTGATCGTTGTAGGTTGAAGGTTGGTCTGAGAGTGGTATTTTATACACCGACCTTTCAAAAAATTCCCCGTTTTCTAACACAGGAATAATGGTGGAAAAAAGGGTTTATTGTCGAAAGTTAGGCAAGAATCAGGCAAGAAAAAAGGAATTAAGAGATTTTAACTTCCTAACTCCTTGTCTTTCAGTGTAGCGAGGGCGGGGCATGATCCCGCGACCTCATGATTATGAAACGACTAACCCGTCCTTCCAGTGTTTGTCATCTGGTTGTACTACTTGTCATTGTATTTTTAAATAAAACTAAAGAACTACTATTATTCCTGAATATTCCGATTTTCAGGCAAGATTTTAGGCAAGATTCCAATCACACCCCATAGCAAATTTTTCTCCGGATATAAACTTTGGTCAATCTCATTTTTTCAATACAGTTCATAGCTTGAATATTCCGGACAATACTCCTTACTTTTGTTTACAGATTGAGTTATGGGAAGATTTTATAAATATCCTTTCGATGAGCCACCACCGCAAATTCAACTATTTCATTTTCAATAAACACCCCTATTCTATAATCGCCTATCCTTATTCTATATGAGAATTTATGACCTGATAGTTTCTTTATATTTTTAATTTCGGAAGTATCACTTGCCTGCTCAACGTTCATAATGGCATTGACCACATCGTTTTTAACATCAGAGGATTTCAATTTATCAATAGACTTAAAAAAGTGACCTAAAAATTCCGTTCTCATTTTTTGTTCAGTTTTGCCATCACGCTATCACGGCTCACTTTTTTTGAACGATCTATTTTGCTCATAATTTCACCTAGAGCAAAATCCTCTTTTTGTTCGATACTAAAAACTTTAGCATTAATTTTCAATTTCTTGAAAAGGTCGGAAAGAAAATTAAATTCTTCCTTGTCTTTTGCGTTAACAATAAATGTTTCCATGTCGTAAAAATTACAAAGCAAATTTACGCTTATTTCAACAAATCATATACGACTTTTGATCAATAAATTATTGACTATAATAAATGGTTTTCATTTTGTTGCAATAAATTAAATGACTAGCTTTGAATAATCGTACCCTAAAAACAATAACATTCTAACCCATCCTGCTTCTTATAAAACAGATGACATCAGAGACTGAATCATCTTAAATGTACTTTCGGTATCAATGCTTGCCATGTCTTGACCCCTTTAAGTTGGACACTTTTTCCAAAAAGGTAGAACCATTTCCCAAATATATTTATCGTTGTCGATCGAAAAGTGATCTGACTTCGGTGGGAAAAACACAAAGCTCTATTTAAAATTCCCAGTTCTCTAACACCGGAATAATGGTGGAAAAAAGAGTTCATTGTCGAAAGTCAGGCAAGATTCGGGCAAGAAAAAAGGAGTTAAGCGGTTTTACCCTCCTAACTCCTTGTCTTTCAGTGTAGCGAGAACCGGGGATGATCCGGTGACCTCATGATTATGAATCATGCGCTCTAACCAACTGAGCTACCTCGCCAATTTTCAAAACTTTGAGCCTGCAAATATAATACCTTTCCGTTTTTGGACAACATGCATTTAAAAAATATCCAAATAAAATGTGCGGTTCCATTTTTTTTTGATTTGGATGAAAAAAATGGTACTTTGCAACGAAAACCAATCTCATTATTTTCACCTACGGCATCTGTGTCCCAATGAAAAAAATTGAACTCGAATATCAGATAAGGTCATCTGCGTCCGTCTTGTTTAGCCGGCTCTCTACTGCCTCCGGATTGGCTGAATGGTTTTCGGACAATGTTCTGGTAGAAGGTTCAAGGTATACTTTCATTTGGGGAAAGACCAGCCAGAGTGCTGAATTGCTCGCTATCAGGCCACTCGAGTCGGTAAAATTCAAATGGCTGGAGGATGATGAACCCTCTGAATTCGAATTTTACATCGTCATGGGAGAAATTATTGAGGATCTCTCCCTGATCGTTGTCGATCATGTGGAAGAAGAAGAGGAAACCGATGTCACGAAACTTTGGGATGCCTCCATCAACCGTTTGCGGAAAGCCATTGGCTCCTGATATTCCCTAAATCATAAAAAAGCATTAGCTTTGCCTCCGAATCTTCATTCCATTCATGAAGCGATTACATCTATACATCGTCAAACGTTTTATTGGTCCTTTGATCATCACGCTGATTATTAGCTTGTTTGTTCTCCTGATGCAGTTTTTATGGGTCTATCTCGACGACCTTGTCGGTAAAGGCTTGGAATTGAATGTGATCATCGAATTTTTGATCTATACTCTGGCCATGCTGATGCCGATGGCCTTGCCTCTCTCGATGCTGCTGGCCTCCATCATGACCTTCGGCGACCTGGGCGAAAACAACGAACTACTTGCCATGAAGGCCGCTGGGATCTCGCTCTTCAGGATCATGAAACCAGTCATCGTAGTGAGTGTGGTCTTAAGTATCGGTGCCTTCCAGTTTTCCAACAAAGTAATCCCCGTTTCCTACAAAAAGCTAATCGCGCTGATGGCCAGCATCCGGCAATTGAGGCCTGAGATTGTGGTCAAAGAGGGTGTTTTCTCCAACGATATTGATAATTTCTCCATCAAGGTAGGAAGAAAATCAAAAGATGCCGCCATGTTGTATGACATCATGATTTACAACCATCAATACGACCAGGGGAATGAGACTGTCACGGTAGCCGATTCGGGTACCATGAAAATTACCTCCGACAAAAGGTACATGATTCTCACACTCTATTCGGGAGAGACCCACGCCGAAGTACAGAACAAACAATCATCGGGTTATCCGACCAGAACAGATAAATTCAAAAAGCAAACCCTTTATTCCAAACTTAACGGGATGGAATTGGAGCGGAAAGACGAGAGCTTCTTCAGGAATCAATACAGGTCCCTGAACAACCGGCAATTGCAATATTTTTCAGATTCCATTTCGAAACAGGTCGAAATTTCAAGAGCTGAACAGGCCCTGACCTTGTCCTATCCTCAACCGATCGGGCAATCGCTGCATGCCATTGTCAGAAAAGACATCCCCTCCCTGCCAAAAATCAGGATGCACAGGTACGTCGACATTGACAGTGTGATGCAGTTCACCAACCTACCCATCAAGAGACAGATGATTGCGGCTGCTTTAACCAATGCGAGAGCGAATATCAGGGGATTGCAAATGGCTGATGAACTGAATGTTGCCAATGTGCGGTCGCTCAACAAATTTGACATTGAGTGGCACAAAAAATACACCTATTCCATCGCATGCCTGATATTCTTCTTCATTGGAGCCCCCCTGGGTGCCATCATCCGAAAAGGTGGTCTGGGCATGCCATTGGTTGTTTCAGTTTTGCTCTTCATCGTCTACTGGATTTTCTCTACAACCGGTGAGAAGTATGTACACGAGGCCTTCTCTGGGGTGTGGTTGGGTGTGTGGTTTTCGACCATCATCTTCCTGCCTGCAGGAGTATTTCTAACCTACAAGGCAGTAACAGATTCAACTGTCCTCAATATCGATTCTTACCTGGCATTCTTTAAGAAATTGCGTTTCTGGACGTGGAAACGATCGAAGAGATTGGAGGACCAATTGTGAACGGGATGTATGATTTTAACTATTTAAAAATTTCGACAGTCGGAAACTATGTTTCTGTAGAACCTGCTGCCACGACACATCAAACATATGAATGAAATTATCTTAAATACCATAGAGGAAGCCATTACGGCGATACGCGAAGGACAGTTTATCATTGTCGTAGATGATGAAGACCGTGAAAATGAAGGCGATTTTATCGCTGCGGCCGAGATGATCACCCCTGAGATGGTCAATTTTATGGCGACAGAGGGTCGTGGACTCATCTGTGTAGCACTCACGGAGGAGCGTTGTGAGGAGCTTGAGCTGGAGATGATGGTCGGCCGAAATACTTCGATTCACGATACCCCTTTTACTGTTTCGGTGGATGCTGTAGGCGAGCTTGTCACTACAGGAATATCGGCGCACGACAGGGCTGTCACCATTCAATTGCTTGCCGCTCCGGACACGAAACCCAGTCAATTGGGACGCCCAGGACACATCTTTCCGCTCCGGGCCAAAAGCAGAGGAGTACTTCGCCGTGCGGGTCATACCGAAGCAACAGTCGATCTGACAAGATTGGCAGGACTTCAGCCGGCAGGTGTTTTGGTGGAGATCATGAATCCCGACGGTTCTATGGCACGTCTGCCACAACTTTACGAAATAGCCAAGAAATTTGGCCTTAAACTGGTTACTATTGCCGATTTGATTGCCTACAAACTGGACAAAGAGACCCTTATCGAAAGAGGGGAAAAGGTAAAATTGCCGACCGAATTCGGTTCATTCAGTCTGATTCCATTCCTCCAAAAATCGAATGGGATCGAACACATAGCGCTCATCAAGGGAAGTTGGGAGTCTGACGAAGCGATCCTGGTAAGGGTGCACTCTTCTTGTGCTACCGGCGACATCTTCGGCTCTCTTCGTTGTGAATGTGGAGAACAGCTGCACAAGGCCATGGGAATGATCGAGAAAGAGGGAAAAGGGGTGATTGTGTACATGCAGCAGGAGGGACGTGGAATTGGTCTCATGAACAAGATCAAGGCCTATAAACTTCAGGAACAGGGGCTGGATACTGTAGATGCCAACATCCACCTCGGCTTTGATCCTGATCAAAGAGAGTATGGCGTTGGTGCCCAGATTCTCAGCAACCTTGGAATCAGCAAGATGAAGCTTATCACCAACAATCCTGTCAAAAGGGTGGGACTCGAATCGTTCGGTTTGAAAGTGGTCGAAACGATACCAATTGAAGTCAAATCCAACCCTTTCAATGAGTTTTATCTTAAAACAAAACGCGACAGGATGGGGCATTCGCTCGATGGGAATTATGAGTTATGAGTGATGGCTGATGAGCCGCTGCCTTGAAAAAATTGGTGGAGGTTTAATAGAAAATAAAAAATCGAAAATATCCGGATGGAAGAGAACATCAAATACGGGGATGATCTGGTGAAAGGAGTGGATTATGACCTCTCGCCGGAGGGGTACAGGATCATGACCGAAAAATACCTGACCGACCGTGGTTACTGCTGTGGGAATGGATGCAAAAACTGTCCGTATCATCCCAGGGCGACGAAAGGGAACACCAATCTTCGCTGATACCATGAAAGGGAAAGATCTTCGCATCGTCTTCATGGGAACGCCCGATTTCGCGGTAGCCAGTTTGGCTGCGCTGACAGTTCAGGGTTATCAGGTTGTGGCTGTCGTAACAGCACCCGACAAACCTGCCGGCAGAGGGCAGAAATTGCAGGAGTCGGCGGTGAAGAGTTATGCAATTGCCAATGCTATTCCAGTGCTCCAACCGGAGAGGCTCAAGAGTGATGCTTTTTTGAACGAATTAAAATCATTCAGACCCGATCTGCAAATCATTGTAGCCTTCAGGATGCTTCCCGAAGTGGTTTGGAAGTTGCCTGCACTGGGAACATTCAACCTCCATGGATCCCTTCTTCCAAGGTACCGTGGTGCGGCGCCGCTGAACTGGGCCATCATGAATGGCGACAGTGAGAGCGGAGTCACCACCTTTCTGTTGAAACAAGAAATAGATACCGGCAACATCCTGTTCTATGAAAAAGTTTCTATCAGGCCGGATGAAACAGTAGGAGAACTTCATGATGAACTGATGGCAATTGGGGCCAAACTGGTGATAAAAACGGTGGAGGCCCTTGCAGATGGCAGCGTTCAACCCATCGCGCAGGAGATGCTTGAGATAGATCCCATACGACTGCATGCTCCCAAAATTTACAAGGAGGAGTGCAGGATCAACTGGAGTTTGGATGCGATGACCATTCACAACAAAATAAGGGGATTAAGTCCCTACCCTACAGCCTGGACGGAAATCAGTGCCCCAACCGGGGAATTGATTTCGCTGAAGATTTTCAGGACCATCCCCGAAATTTCCACCCATTCTCACACCCCCGGAACAATCTTGTCAGATCAGAAAAAGTGGATGAAAATCGCCTGTTCAGATGGCTATTTGTCTGTGACAGATCTGCAGTTGGCCGGCAGAAAAAGGATGGGTACTGAGGAGTTTTTGAGGGGATTTACGGGGATAATGGAGAAAGAATAAGGAACGGTGCGATCCTGATTGGAGTGAATCGGCTGTATGAGGGTACTTTCCAAAACTTCAGCTGTTAACGGATCCTCTTCCGAAGTGATAACGAAGTACCGGCCGGTACTTCATTTGTGTCATTCAACCTGTTCATTTTGCGCAACGACTGAAGTTTGACCCCGTACCACTGGGCGATGGAGTGGAGCGTTTCTCCTTTTTGCACCACGTGGTAATCGTTTCCCCGAGGAGCTTTTGCTCTCTTGGATTGGATGAAAACCGGCTCTCCTGCGACAGGAAAATCTCCAGCGTTGGCATCGTTGTATTGGTAAATCTGCCAATCCTTTATCCCAAATTCATCAGCGATGCGGGCATAATCGTCGCCTTCGATGGCCATAAATGCCTTGCTCCTGTTGCGCTTTTCAATCGAACGTGGCTGATAACCCTTTGCAATGGCGAGGTTCTGGTCGGGCGTTTTCTTCCGCAGGAAACCGAAGAGGGAGAAATGCCGCTTCGGTTTATCTTTGTTCATCACATATTTCCAGTCGAGCTGATCCAGTTCGTAGAGTCTGAAATCTTCAACAATTTTTATCAGTTTGGCCGGATAACCGGGGTCCGTGGCATATCCAGCCTTCTTCAAACCGGCAGCCCACTTCTTAAAATCCCTGATATCCAAAGCAAAAAGAAAGCTATAGCGTGGACTGGAGGTAATAAACTCAGAGTGGTCGCGAAACGATTCTTCGGCCGACTTGTATTTCCTGAAGCATTCGTTGGCCTCATCGTCGCTGTGGTGAACAGTGGGGCCTGTCCAGTTGCTTTTACATTTGATGCCGAAATGGTTGTTGGATTGCCTGGTTAATTCCGAATTACCATCCGACGACTCGAGGCAGGCCTGGGCCATCGTGATACTGGCAGGAATGTGGTGCTCGATCATCTCCTGTACTGCAATCCGGGCATATTTGTCAATGTACTCCTGTCTGGTCAGTTTTTGTGGTGCTGCAACCACTGTCTGGTCGATAGAAACCAAGATGAAAAACAGGATTCCAATAGATCGGATCAGTTTAGGCATTGGCTAACGGGCTGTTTACAATTTATTTTTCAATGGCCGGATTGAAACACACACAATCGCTTTCGGTCGGTCAGAACATCTTCCCGTGGGTATTTCATTTGCTTCAAAGATAGAAATTTAAAGGAATATGTTTACTTTTGAGTTGGAAAAAGCCAATGAGAATGAAGGAGATACAACTTGTGTTTACTGTTAGAACTTATGAGACCCTTGAAGAATTGCCACAACAGTCTCAAAAATTGATACTTCTGGCCAGAGAAGCAGCTGAGCGGGCTTATGCTCCTTATTCAGGATACCGTGTTGGAGCCTCCGTTTTACTCGAAAATGGGGTGTTGATTACCGGCAATAACCAGGAGAATGCGGCTTATCCATCGGGCCTTTGTGCGGAACGTACTGCCTTGTTCTATGCCTCTTCGATGTATCCAGGAACGGCCTTGCTCGCAATGGCCATTTCGACTTACCAGAACAACCTTTTGCCCGGAGATTTTGCCAAACCGTGTGGCAGTTGCCGTCAGGTGATGGCTGAATACGAAGATCTTCATGGAAAACCCATCGAAATCATCCTGGATGGGAGTTCAGCCATCACGGTAGTGGATGGTATAGATGCACTGCTTCCTTTCAGATTTAAGAAAGAGGAGCTGAGGAGGGAGGTATGAGGTATGAGATATGAGGTATGAGATATGAGATATGAGATATGAGGTATGAGATATTAGTTATGAGATAGTGGAATGAACAACGAACAGTTTCCTTCTAAATTATTGGAAAATGCGGTGGCAGAGTTTGCAAAACTGCCAGGAATTGGAAAGAAGACGGCCTTGAGGCTCGTTTTGAACCTGCTCAAAAGAGAACCTGAGGAGGTCCACAGGTTCAGTGAGGCCATGACAAGACTTAAGGACGAAGTGAAGCATTGCCTGCTTTGCCACAACATTTCAGACACGGATGTCTGCAATATTTGCAGCAACAGTTCACGCGACAAGGGAGTTGTCTGTGTGGTTGAGAACATCCGTGACGTGATGTCTATTGAGAATACCCAGCAATACAGGGGCGTTTACCATGTTTTGGGTGGGATAATCTCGCCAATGGATGGGATTGGTCCTTCCGACCTCGAAATCGATACCTTACTCAAGAGAGTGGAAACCGGGGGCATCAGGGAGGTCATTTTCGCATTGAGCACGACCATGGAAGGTGACAGTACCAATTTCTACCTCTTCAAAAAACTAAAAAACAGCAACATACGTATCACAACCCTGGCTCGAGGAGTCTCTGTTGGAGACGAACTGGAGTTCACTGATGAACTGACCTTAGGGCGATCTATTGTGAACAGACTTTTGTATGAGCAAATAATCTCTTGAAAATCAAAGGCATGAAGTTGTTTCTCAAAAATGAACTGATCGCCCTGCGTGCAGTAGAACCGGATGACCTCGATCTGCTTTTTGAATGGGAAAATTCGGAAGAGATCTGGAGTGTCAGCCACACCCTTGTGCCCTTCTCAAGACATACACTCACGCTTTACATTCAGAATTCTTACCAGGATATCTATGAATCCAGGCAACTTCGCCTGATGATAGACAACCCAACTGGCAAGACGGTGGGTGCAATTGATCTGTTTGATTTTGATCCTTACCATTCCAGATCAGGCCTAGGCATTCTCATCCACAGCGATGAAGATCGTGCAAAAGGATATGCCACAGCAGCTTTGGATCTCATGACCAGGTACTGTTTCGAAAAGCTGAATTTGAACCAAATATATGCCAACATATTAACAGACAACGATGTTAGCATGAAGCTATTCAGAAGAGCCGGCTTTGAAGTGACTGGCACCAAGAAAGAGTGGATCAGGGTGGATGGGATTTGGAAAGATGAGTATTTGCTGCAACTAAAGGCTGAAAGCAAAAGGGAAAAGTGAAGGACTCGGGGAATTTGTTACAGGAGTGATGAGATATGAGTGATGAGATATGAGTGATGAGATATGATTAGAGCGTTTTTTCATTTTTCATTTGTAATCCGGTATCTCCCTCAAAAATTCGTAGGTTAGGTTGGTCTTGTCTATTTGGCAGCAGAAGTGAGTCAGACCATTGGTGACGACCAGATAATCGACCTGAAATTCGAAGTTGTAGCGAACGATCTGATCGAAGGTTTTTTGGGAAATTTTTACTTCGGGTGCCTTGCATTCAACAACCAGCAAAGGCATTCCCAAAGCGGAAAAGAGCACTACATCGGCCCTGAAAGCACGTTGGTTGAAACGCAGGGAGCGTTCAATGGCAATGAGTGAAGGAGGATAATGTTTCACTTCTGCCAGATAGCGAACAAAATGCTGTCTTACCCACTCTTCGGGGGTCAATCTGACCCACCTGTGGCGGATGCCATCGAAAATATATGTTTTTCCCTCGCGTTGGGTCGTCCGGAAATTGTAAACAGGGAGATTTAATTGCATCTTTACTGAAAATCTGTTTAAATCTAATTTTTTATTTCCATTTCAACGAACTTAAAACAAAAAGCAGGTAATTTTGCCGAAAAGCGCCTATGAAGACGAAAGAAGAAATTGTTCAGAATTGGTTGCCACGATATACAGGAAGGGCATTGGACCAATTTTCCAAATACATACTGCTAACCAACTTTCAGGGTTATGTAGAGAATTTTGCCGAAAAATTCGGTGTACCGGTTGTTGGGGAGGATAAGACAATGCCCAATGCGAGTGCCAATGGCATTACCATCATCAATTTTGGGATGGGTAGTCCAAACGCCGCCACCATCATGGATCTGCTCAGTGCCGTAATGCCTGACGGAGTTTTGTTTCTGGGGAAATGTGGCGGACTGAAGCGCAAAAGCGAACTTGGGAATCTAATCCTGCCCATTGCAGCCATTCGGAGTGATGGAACCTCCAACGATTACCTGCCTCCTGAAGTTCCGGCCTTGCCCGCATTCAGCCTGCAACGCGCGGTCTCATCGACCATTCGGGATATGGGACTTGACTATTGGACCGGCACAGTTTTTACTACCAACAAAAGAGTGTGGGAGTACGATGAGCGTTTCAAGAAATACCTGATCAAGACCAGGGCAATGGCCATCGACATGGAGACAGCCACCATCTTCACCGTCGGATTTTGCAATTCGATTCCAACCGGTGCGCTGTTGTTGGTCTCTGACCAGCCCATGATTTCAACAGGAGTTAAAACCCAGGAGAGCGACAAAGAGGTCACCCGATTGTTTGTCAACACCCATCTCGAGGTCGGCATCAATGCCTTGATGGAGATCATCAACGACGGAAGATCGGTTAAACACTTGAAATTCTGATTGGATGGACCACCAGAACATATTGTCCGATTTAAGAAATAAAGTTTACAGCTCCGTTTATTTTTTGGAAGGAGAGGAGCCTTTTTACATTGATCTGGTTAGCGATTACATTCTGGAAAATGTGTTGACTGAGGGTGAAAAGTCTTTCAACCAGACCTTGCTTTATGGGAAGGACATTACCCTGGATACCATTTTGACGGCTGCACGCAGATATCCGATGATGGCCGAACGTCAGGTGGTGGTGATCCGGGAGGCACAAAATATCCGCGATATTGATGAACTGGCTGCTTATGTGGAGCGGCCAGCTCCTACTACCTTGCTGGTAATCTGTCACAAGTACAAATTGCTTGACAAACGCAAAAAGTTGTACAAGGCTATTCAGAAAAACGGCGTCTACATGGAGTCCAAGCCATTGTATGAGAACAAAATTCCCGATTGGGTAGTCAATTACCTCAAGACCAAACAACTGGGAATTGAACCAAAGGCCGTCCAGATGATCGCAGATCACATCGGAGCAAATTTACAGCGAATCGTCAATGAACTGGATAAAATCATCTTCACCTCCATTCCAGGAACAAGTATAACGGTGGATGATGTGGAGAAGAACATTGGTATCAGCAAAGAATACAATCCTTTCGAATTTCAGAAGGCGCTTGGGGCCAGGGATCTATACAAGGCGAACCGGATTCTTAATTATCTGATTGAAAATGAAAAGAGTTATCACATGACCATGATCCTGGGGGTACTGATTGCCTACTTCAGAAAGCTCCTGAGTTATCATGCCATTGAAAACAAAAGCAACCAAGGCGAAGTAGCCCAGAGACTGGGGATAAATCCCTATTTTATGAATGACTATCTCACTGCCGCTAAAAATTATCCCCTTCAGAAAGCCATTCTGGTGCTTTCATTGCTAAGGGAGTACGACCTTCGGTCGAAGGGTGCACGAGGCGGCACGGCAGAAAATGGAGAACTTTTGCGCGAACTTACTTACAAAATCTTACACCTCTGAAGCATGGGATCTGTGACTACAATGTTCATCATCATCATATCCATGGTGTCAGTACTGGCATTTTCAAACAAGGATGTGATCAAACAATTTCAGTTCAACGCTTTCCAGATCTACCACAAGAAACAGTACTACCGATTGGTTACCCATGCATTGGTTCATGCCAATTGGGAGCACCTCATCGTTAATATGATTGTCCTGTGGTCGTTTGGAACCATCGTCGAACACAATTTCGAAATAAATTTTGGAGGAAATTCTTCTTACTATTACCTGGCTCTTTTTATTGGGTCTGTTCTTTTTTCGAGTTTGTGGTCGCTGGTAAAACAACGCAATAATTTTTATTACAATGCTGTGGGTGCATCGGGTGCAGTGTCGGCAGTACTATTTGCCGCTATATTTTTCAATCCCTGGGAGCCTATCTATTTCTTTGGTGTATTGCCCATGCCCGGAATCATTTTTGGACTGCTCTATCTTTACTACTCCTTCTACATGAGCAGAAAGAAATTGGACAACATAGGTCATGATGCCCATTTCCTGGGGGCAGTCATTGGCTTTTGTGCACCAATTCTCATACGTCCATCTTTATTTTTGGATTTTGTGTCCATGTTGTTTATGCCTTCGGGGCATTGACAGAATTACAATTGACGAATGACGAGATACAAATTTGGGAAGAACAGCATCTAAGTGGTTAGTTAACCTTGCAAAATCAATATATTTCATGGCATGAAGGGTGGATATTTCTTACGCAATGGCAGGTTTAACCGGGAAGATGAAGCCGTTTTCTCATTGGAGGAGTTGTCTCAAAGGACGGATGGATTCAGCGAATATTTTCGTGCTGAGCACAATGAAATCCTATTTGCGGAAGCTGTTTGTTCACATTTGCATGCCGCTGCTACCTCCATTGGGGTGGATCTGACTGAGTTGCTCAAATTCGATGGTAGGTTACTTAGAAGAGATGTATCCCGTTTGTTGAACAAGAACAAACTGTACCAGGCTGCTAAAATTCACATTCAGATTTACCCGGCAATGGGTCAAAATCAGATTTTATTGAGTGCTCAGGAAATTGAAAAGGGTTATTATCCGATCAGTGAACCCGGATTAATTCTCTCTTTTTTCCGCGATTATCTGGTAGAGGACAATGCCTCCACCCCATTTTTAGAAGCAGGATTTTTTGTGCGCAAGGCAGCCTTAAGAAGGGCCAGAGAACTGAATCAATCTGAAATGATTTTGCTCAATGGGGAGGGATGTGCCTGTCAAACCATTCATGGTTCCTTTGCTTACCTCGAAGAAGGGACACTATTTTTTACTTCCAATCGGCCGGGTGCATACAATTGTGCCATCCGTGAGACGATCATGCTGTGTGCGAAAGAGTCAGGATTTACTCCTCAGGTAAAGGAAACGATCACGACCGAAGAGCTTTTGCAGGCAGAAGAATTGTTTCTTTACGATGATTGCAATGGGATACGGAAGGTATTGGGATTGGAAGACGAAAGGTATTACAGCACCAAAACCCAGCTTATCGCAACCAGGCTTTCGGAGAAGGCAAGGGAAGACAGGGAGGAAAGAGGATGAAGGAAAAAGGTTGGGACTCCGGGAATTTGTTTTGGGAGATATGAGTGATGCTCCCAAAATTTTGTCACAGCGTTCTCTTTTTATCCCTTTTACTTGGTTGTCTTCTCAGGAACCGCAGGAGCTACGATCGGTTCTTCTTTAACTTTCTGTTGCGCATTTCCAATATTGAAATGGAGCGTGAATCTGACTGTATTGGCCAGCGGATTGTTCTGGTGGACCGGGATGAGGTAGGCAAAATCAATGGAACAGATATTCATCTTCACACCAAGACCCGTAGAAAAGAACTTCCGGTTTCCTTTGTATTGATTTTCATTGAAATATCCACTCCTGATGGCGAATTTATTGTCGTACCAATACTCAACGCCCAAGGCGTAATTGATCTCCTGCATCTCCTCTTTGAAACCTCCCGGTGCATCCGTAAAAGAGGAGAAGATTGAGCTGATGACGGGTTTCCCTGCATCGTTTGAGACACCTCCCAGTTGTGGCGTTGGAACCATCAATTTGTTAAAGTCAAGAGAAAAAGCGAAAGAGTTGAAGGAATTCAATTCGGTGGTGAAGGTACCCCCCAATTTCAGATTTGCAGGCAGATACTCTTTGTTACTGCCATTGTCGTAGGAAATTCTTGAGCCGATGTTGGAAAGATTGATCCCTACAGCAATTATTTTTTTGTTTTCATTCTTGCTAATGTTCTTGTTGTAGAAGAAAGAGACATCGCTTGCAAAAGCGTTGCCCGGAACGTAGGTGTTTGAGCCGATGCCTCCGGAAAGATCCGAACGGATGTAACGTAAAGCAACTGCACCGGAGAAATAATCTGAAAGTTTGCGGGAATAACTAAGGTCCAAGGCAAATTCATTGGGTCTTACATTGGCGAGATTTGTTCCATTTTGATCGGTCAGTTGAATTTCTCCCATTGAAAAATAGCGCAGGGAGGCGCCAATAGACTGCATGCTGTTCAATTTTACATACCCGGCAAGATAGGCAAGGTTCACGTCGTTGACAAGTTGCCGAAGCCAGGGGGTAAATGAAAGTGACAAACCAAATTTATCCTCGGTGAAGGCGAGTTTGGACGGATTCCAATATTGGGCATTTGCATCGGGTGAAGTGGCTACACCAACATCTCCCATGGCACCATGGCGAGAATCCGGAGTAATCGTCAAGAATGGAACGGCTGTCGTAATTGGATTGTAATTGGTCTCTGTTGAAGCAGTTTGTGCTCCGGCTGTCAAGCCTACAAAGAGAGAAAACACCAATGGTATCACCTTAAAATTGAAGAATCGATTCATATCTTAGGAATAATTTGTTAGAAGCAAGACTAAAATTACGAAAATAGTTTGAGACTTAAGTTATAATAAAGAAACAGACACTTCTGTTTTTTGTTCATTGCAATTTACCGGCAATTTACAGCGAAATTTGCAGACTGTAAAATTCACAAATCAATCAGTTAATTGAAGGCCGGATTCTCGGGGAAATTTTGCCACAACAGTGCATTTCCACCGATAGACTGAATACTTTCGTTCCAGAAATTTTCGTCACTTGAGAGAATATCCTCCACCGACGGTTCTGTTACAACCCATGAATAATCAGCTATTTCGGCTTCCAATTGTCCTGCACCCCATCCTGAATAGCCAAGAAAATATCTAACTTCTTCTTCCTCTACCAAACCGGCACGAATCAAAGCCGTGAGATGGTCAAAATCACCACTCCAATACAGCTCCTCAGCAATATGCAGACTATCAGGAATCTTATCACCCAAAGTATGAAGAAAAAAAAGTTTATCGCTGCTAACGGGTCCACCTACAAAGGCACAAGCATCACTGTCAGGAAACCCTTTGAAAAGGTTTTTAATCATCAGGTCTGTCGGCTTGTTCAAGATAAAGCCCACGTCTCCCTCCTCTGTGCATTGAACAAGCAAGACCGTCGAACGACTAAAATAATCACCCGGTAGAAATGGTTCTGCAATGAGCACACTACCTTTTCGCGGTAGCAGTTTGTTCTCAACTTTAAAAATGTCCAGGTCCAACAACATAGGCGGTGAAAAGATTTAAAAGTCGGAAACTGAAAATCTGTTTATTTCTCAATGATAAGAAAAATATCTTCATCTTTCTTTTTCATCAGGAATTCTTCTCTGGCAAATTTTTCGAGATTTTTGGCATTGGCCTTCATCTCAATCAATTGAATGCTGTCTTTTCTGATTTTTTCGAGGAAGAAAGCCTTTTCTACCCTATATTCCTTCAGCTTGTTGACATTTTTTCGAAGAAAAAAGACGTTGTTGTCATCAACAAACAACATCCAGACGCTGAAAATAACAAACGCTATCAGGTATTTATTTGCAATGGGTCCGAAAATTTTTTTCGAAAGACGGGTCATCATGAGGGCAGGCAGATTTTACTACACAAAGTTAGAAAATCTGCCTGCCAAAAAAAAATGGAATTAGCCTAACATTCTTCCTCCGGAAGAAAACTGGGATAACCGAAATTCCTGGCTGGGATAAATGTCTCTTTCACAGTTCTGATAGAGACCCAGCGCAACATGTTAAATACCGATCCGGCTTTGTCGTTGGTGCCTGATCCTCTGGCACCTCCGAAAGGTTGTTGTCCCACAACGGCACCTGTAGGTTTGTCGTTGATGTAGAAGTTCCCTGCGGCATTGGTCAGCCTTCTGGTCATGCGGTCAATGGAATAGCGGTTCTGTGAAAAAATAGCCCCCGTCAGTGCATACAATGAGGTTTCATCAAGCAACCGAAGGGTCTCGTCCATCTTGTCATCCTCATACACATAGACGGTTACCACGGGTCCAAAAAGTTCTTCTTTCATGGTAATGTATTGGGGATCGCTTGCAAGGATCACCGTTGGCTGAATAAAATACCCCACTGATTTGTCACAAATACCACCAAAGATTACCTCCGCATCTGCATCCGTTCTGGCTCTTTCAATATAGCCTTTAAGTTTCTCGAAGGAGGCCTCATCGATTACTGCATTGACAAAATTGGTAAAATCCTCAGGTGGCCCCATCTTTACCTGACGCAATTGCCCTTCAACCTTCGACCAGGTCTCTTCCCATATTGTCCGGGGGATGTAGACTCTGGAAGCAGCCGAACATTTTTGCCCCTGGTATTCGAATGATCCCCTCACCACCGCGGTAGCCAAAGCTGTCGTGTCGGCAGTTGGATCGGCAAAAATGAAGTCTTTCCCTCCTGTTTCACCAACAATGCGCGGATAGGATTTGTATTTTGAGATGTTCGCCCCAATGGTTTTCCAGATGTCCTGAAAGACACCCGTAGAGCCTGTAAAATGGATCCCTGCAAAATCCTGATGGTTAAAAATCACCTCTCCTGCTGCGGGTCCTGAGACAAAGACCAGATTGATGACACCGGCTGGAAGGCCAGCTTCCATCAACACTTCCATGATCACACTTGCCGAATATACCGCGGTCTTGGCGGGTTTCCAAACCGTAACGTTGCCCATGATAACGGGAGCGACGGGAAGATTTCCGGCAATTGAGGTAAAATTAAATGGCGTTAATGCAAATACAAAACCCTCCAGTGGCCTGAATTCGTTGTAATTCCACATCCCCGGATTAGATTCGGGTTGCATGGCATAAATGTCGGTCATGCATTTGACACCATAGCGATAAAAATCAGCCAGTTCGCAGGCCGCATCAATCTCTGCCTGATAGGCATTTTTAGACTGACCGAGCATGGTGGCAGCATTCATCTTGTCACGAAAAGGACCTGCAATCAACTCAGCGGCTTTCAGGAAAATAGCAGCACGGTGTTGCCAGGGTGTATTGGCCCACGCTTCCTTTGCCTCCAGGGCCGCCTCAATGGCCAGTTTTACATGACTCTGATCGCCCTGGTGGTAAATGCCCAACAGATGTTGCAAATCATGGGGCGGGAACATTTCAACTTTCTTTCCCGATCTGACGGCTTTCCCATTGATGATCATGGGCAGATCTGCCAGTGTGGAGCGAAGCTCCTTTAATTCATTTTGCAGGGCGCTTCGTTCGGGAGATCCTGGAGCATAACTTTTAACAGGCTCATTCTTAGGAATCGGGACGTTGTAAAATCCGGTTGACATATTGTTGATTTTTATGTATTATTGCAGTAGATTGAACTGACCAACTATCACAATTGATCATACAAATCTATGGGATCTCTGTCTCAAAATTGCTAATAAATATCACCTTTATGTCATTGAGACAGAAATTTTGAATTTTCATGAAATACCCATGAGGGATTGTTCACACCAACCTAAATTAAATAGGTAGGTATTCCATCTGGCAAATGACAAACAAATTACCAACGGATGATCATCAAGTAGCGTTTTGGAATTAGATGCCAAAGAAATTTGAAAGTGTTTTAAGGAGCAAATATCTCCATTTGCAGCAACAGGAGTTAAAACTTATCCGATTGTTTTTCTACGTCAATATACTTCTTCTGTTGGTTGCCGTATTGGTTCTATTCCTCGATTATCGGGATTTTTTCGCCACTTCGTATACCCCTCATGCCCTTTCAGTACTCGGAATTTCTGTTTTGATCCTGTTTTTTCTGTGGGAGGGCAAAAGAAATACAGCTTTGGGATTTCTTCTGTTTGTACCTGTGCCAGCCTATTTTTTAATGGTTTCGGCACGCTTTGCAATTTTTCCACCTGAGACTTCCTACAGTTATGAAATTTATCTCTACTGTCTCGGGTTGGTATTTCTTTTGTTTTTAGCCGAAAAACATTTTCTAATTCTTACTTATATTCTGTTAACTACCTGTGTGTTGACGGGCCACATCCTTCTGAACGCACCCCCGGACCACTTTTTCAAATTAAATTGGAACGAAGCAAATACATTTCATCCGGTAGTCATCTACCTCATGATCGGTACAACAGGCTACCTCCTGTACCGGCTTCTGCATGGGCGCATGAAAGAGTTGGATCTGCAATATTTATCACTTTCCGAAAGTCAGACCCGTCTGCTTTACCAATCATTTGAGGGTATCTTGCGTTTTTCGACCGAAAGGGATGAATTGGGTGAAAAAATCGGCTTCAAGGTGACCTATGTGAATCCCGCCTTTGAAGAATATTTTGAAGTTCGGAACTCAGAGTTGAAAGAGACCCCCGTTCACCTTTTGTTTCAGAAATTGTTCAGGGGAGAAGTCGATTGGCAATCCTTGTCCGACCCTGCAAAGCGGACCAGAAAAGAGTTTCTAATACCACACACTGAAAAATGGTTTCGTGTCAGTTCATATCCTGTAGACAAGGATAACTTCATCTGCTTCTTCGAAAATATTACAGGTATCAAAAATGCCATGGCAGAATTGGGAAACAGCAGGCATAGATACAAACTGTTGCTTGAGACAATCCCCGATATTTTCTTCGTAATTGACAAAGACGGCACCTACATCGATTATGTGCCAAAGTCGGAGGATGGCATTGACCTGCTTGCAGGAGAAATTATTGGCAGCACCATTTTCGAGGTTGGCTTCTCATCCAGGATGGTCCAACAGGTCAGTAAATCTATCCACGCTGCACTCGTACACGATTCTATCGAAACCATTGAGTACGCACTGGAAGTCAAGGGAAAAGGGACCTGCTTTTTTGAAATGCGGATGGTCAAACTGAACCCTACGGCGGTGATGGCTGTTTCGAGGGATATATCCAAACAAAAATTTGCCGTTCAAGCCATCGAGGAGGCCAGGAAGAAAGCAGAAGAGGCAGACATGCTCAAGGCGGCATTCCTTCAAAATATTTCGCATGAAGTGCGGACCCCGCTGAATGCGATCGTCGGATTTTCCAATGTATTGCTCACAGATGAAGTTTCCAGGCCGGAAAGGATGAACTACCTTCAGATCATCGCACGAAATTGTCACATCTTGTTGCACGTGTTCAGCGATACCATCAAACTTTCAAAAATTCAGAGCGGTGTCGAGACTGTTAACAAGCAGTTCTACAACCTCAATGGCATGGTGAACGAACTCTACAGGCAATTTATGCACGAAAAAGGACAACTGGAAAAAGACCATTTGAAACTGATTCCTGTCAAGGGGAACGACCATCCTAAATTTTCGATCACCTGCGATGGAAACAAGATCAAAGATATCCTTGAAAATCTCCTGGACAATGCCCTCAAATTCACTGAGGAGGGAGAAATTGAGTTCGGTTACCTGTTGAATGAGAAAAATGGTATCGAATTCTTTGTCAGGGATACCGGTATCGGCATCGAAGCGGATCAATTCGAAAAAATATTCGACAGGTTTTACCAGATTGATTTGAGAATGAAGCGCATCTACGGAGGCTCTGGAATAGGATTGTCGCTGGCCAGAGATTTTGTGGTCATGATGGGCAGTGAGATGATGGTTGAATCCTCTTTCGGCAATGGTTCCCGCTTCTCGTTTATTTTGCCCTATGAAAACTCAAGCAGCCATTTGAGGATAGTTTGAGGTGAGCGTTGGTGGGGGACTGGGAGACTAAGGGACCGGAGGCCCCTGTAAATTGAATGTTCAAAAGAAGGAAGGAATTTGAAAAATTGAAAAGATTGAAACTATGGAGATAAAATATCCTGTCTACAGACCGTCTCTGAGGGGAAATGAGTTAAAGTATGTGACGGATTGTGTCGAATCGACCTGGATTTCCTCGCGGGGAAAATACTCCGATCTGTTTGAGAACAATTTTGCCAACTACATTGGGGCGTCCTATGCAACAAGTGTCTGCAATGGAACTGTAGCCCTGCAGCTGGCCTTGCTGGTTCTTGACATCAAGCCCGGAGATGAAATCATCGTTCCAACCTTCACCTACATTGCCTCCGTCAACGCCATCATGTATTTGGGTGCCATTCCCGTTTTCGTTGATTCACTGCCCACGACCTGGCAAATCGATTGCGCCGGTGCAGAACTTAAGATCTCTGCAAAAACCAAGGCAATCCTTGCCCCGCACATCTATGGTCACCCCTGCGAAATGAACACCTTGCTTGATATCTGCCACAGAAACAACCTCTTCCTGGTAGAGGATTGTGCCGAAGCCATCGGCAGCAAATATGGTGAAAAACTGATGGGGACATTTGGTGACATTTCAGCCTTCAGCTTCTTTGGCAACAAAACCATCACTACCGGCGAAGGTGGCATGCTCACTACCAACTCCAAAAAACTTTACGATCGTGCCAGAAAACTAAAAAATCAAGGGCTTTCGGACAGGGAATACTGGCACGATGAAATTGGTTACAATTTCAGAATGACCAACATCTGTGCGGCCCTGGGAGTAGCCCAGCTCGAAAATATAAATGGGATTATGGAAGATAAGTTAAGGATCGCAGCTGCCTACAAAAGAGCCTTCCTGGATACATCTGTCGACTTTCACGGGGAGGCAGCCAATGTTCTGAATTCCTATTGGATGTGCTCTGCCTTGATTCCCGAAGCCAAAAAAAGGGACGGATTAAGGACTTTTCTGAGAGCCTCTGGTATCGAAACCCGACCCCTTTTCTATCCTGTTCACACGATGCCCATGTATGCCAAATTTACGGTCGACACTTTCCCAATTGCCACTGAGATTAGTTCGCGCGGGATCAATTTGCCCAGTTACCCCGATTTATCTGATGAAGAGGTAAATTTCATCGCATTACAAATCACAAATTACCTGATGAACCATGGCTAAAATTTCAGTATTGATTGATCTGGACAGACTCAAAGATTTAAACACAGGACTGGGACAGGTTGCCGAGTTCTTTGGGCTCGAAATCGGCAAACAAGCCGACGATAGATTCCATTTTACACTCCTGGTTCAAAAAAAATTCAAAGGATATTTTGGTGAGCATGTTAATTATGAGATAATTTCACTCAAGCGTCGCTATTTCCCATCCCTTTGCAAAAAATACGATCTGTGGTACACCATTCACCAGGATTCGGCCTATTTCCCTTCCGACAAAACTACGCCTTACATCCTTACCATCAATGACTTGAATTTTCTTGGGGAGAAGTCTCCGGCCAAGGCCAAAATCAGGTTGAAAATATTGCAAAAAAAAGTGCAAAGAGCCATTGCCATTACTGTCATCTCTAAATTCACAGAAGGTATGGTAAGAGAGCACCTGCAGGTTGGAGAAATTCCCATTCACGTCATCTATTGCGGTGTTAAAGTCAAGACTTTTGAGCAGGTCGAAAGGCCTGCCTTTGCCCCTGATGGTGAGTTGCTTTTCTCGGTAGGCGTGGTGCAAATGAAGAAAAATTACCAGGTACTGCTTGGATTTATGCAAAAGTTACCGGAACACTACAAATTGATCATTGCCGGGAACAAATCATCCGCCTACGCAGCAGAATTGCAGCAACAGATTGATGCATCCGGATTGCACGACCGCATTCTGCTTCCCGGGATCATCTCGGAGGAGGACAAATTCTGGATGTACGACCGGTGCAAAGCAGTTCTCTTTCCCTCCAGGTTCGAAGGGATGGGATTCCCTCCTGTAGAGGCCATGCGTTTCGGCAAACCAGTTTTTGCATCGACCTACTCTTCCATTCCCGAGGTTAGTGAAGATCTGGCCTATTATTGGAACTCCTTTGAACCAAATGAGATGGCTGGTCTCTTCCTCGATAAGATGGAAGCGTTTTACAGCGATCCTTTGCGTCCTGACCTGTTAAAAAAACACTCCCTCAAATTTACCTGGGAAGCCAATTTGCAGGCCTATCTTTCTCTCTTCACCAAAATTACCTCCAACTTATAACTCATATCTCATCACTCTTAACTCCCCACCACCATGAAGATCGCACTAATTACCGGTATAACCGGACAGGATGGCTCCTATCTGGCCGAGCTTTTGATTGAAAAAGGGTATGAAGTTCATGGAATCGTCCGGCGCTCTTCGCAGTTCAACCGCACCAGAATTGAGCATTTGTACATCGAAGAGATGATCCAGGACATGCAGTTGAAAAGCAAACTGACGCTGCATTACGGGGATATGACCGATTCGAGTTCCCTGGTAAGGATCATACAAAAAGTGAAGCCCAACGAGATTTATAACCTGGCTGCCCAGTCGCATGTGAAAGTCTCCTTTGACGTACCCGAATATACTGCAGAAACAGATGCCATTGGAACATTACGGATCCTCGAAGCCGTCAGGATTTTGGAAATGGAGCAGAAAACACGCATTTACCAGGCCTCCACTTCGGAGCTTTACGGGATGGTACAGGAGACCCCACAATCGGAAACAACTCCCTTCTATCCACGCTCACCCTATGGCATCTCCAAGCAGTTCGCCTTCTGGATCACAAAAAACTACCGTGAAGCCTATGGCATGTTTGCAGTAAACGGGATACTTTTCAACCACGAGAGTGAAAGACGCGGTGAAAATTTCGTCACCCGGAAGATTACCCTTGCTGCTGTCAGGATTGCAACGGGGAAACAGAAGAAATTGTACCTCGGAAATCTGAATGCCCTGCGCGATTGGGGTTACGCCAAAGACTATGTGCAATGCATGTGGCTCATGTTACAGCACCACACACCCGAAGATTTCGTCATTGCCACCGGTGAGATGCATACCGTCCGGGAATTTTGCTCCCTTGCCTTCAGGGAAGCAGGAATCAATATTGCCTGGCAAGGAGCAGGAATCGGGGAAAAAGGAGTATGCAGCAAAACCGGAAGCGTCATTGTAGAGATTGATCCCCTTTACTACAGGCCTACTGAGGTAGATCTCTTGTGCGGCAATCCGGCGAAGGCCAAGTCGGTGCTGGGATGGAACCCCAATCAAACCAGCTTTACCGAATTGATCAGGAAGATGGTTCTTGCAGATTTTGAGTACATAAAATTGACAAGGGCCATTTAGCAGGAAACAGGTTAAATCAAAAAAATAATTATATTTAGCCGTTGATAAATCGGACAAGGGTTGCACCCTTCCACCAAATTAACTTGCAATGATCGTTGGATTTGAAGCCAAGAGGTTGTTTCAAAACTTCTCTGGGCTGGGTAACTACAGCCGGAACACGGTAAATTTATTGTCGAAGTACCATCCTCAGGACAGGTACGTCCTTTTCGCTCCCGTAGTTACAGATTTGTATGCTTTGCCCGAATTCGTAACCGTAATTTCACCCGTTTCAAAATTTTCAAAAAGATTCAAGTCATTCTGGCGGATCTTCAAGGTGTCGGGGTTGTTGAAAAAAAACAACATCGAGGTCTTTCACGGTTTGAGTCACGTGCTTCCGTTTTGGCTGAAAAAATCCGGGATACCTTCCGTATTGACCATTCATGATGTTATTTACATGAGATTTCCTCAGTTTTACAAAAAGGCAGACCGGATGATCTATAGGTTTCATACCTCCAGTGGCTGCAGAAGAGCGACGAAGATTCTGGCCATCAGTCATCAATCCAAAAATGACCTGATTCAGTATTTTGGCATAGATCCCGATAAAATTGTGGTCATTCATCAGTCGTGCGACAAACGATTCTATGTGAGGGTGGATGAAGCTCAAAAAAACGATATACGCCTAAAATACAATCTCCCCGAAAAATTCATTCTCAGTGTTGGTACGATCGAACAGCGAAAGAACCAACTCTCTATTCTCAAAGGGGTTGTCCTGGAACAATTGGACATCCCTGTCGTACTGTTGGGCAAACCTACTGAATACAAGAAAGAATTGGATGAATACATCATCGAGAATGGCATCCGACAGCAACTCATTTTTCTGCACAGCACGAACTTTGCTGACCTGCACACCATCTACCAGATGGCGGAAATAATGGTATATCCCTCACTCTTTGAGGGCTTTGGCCTGCCTGTTCTCGAAGCACAGGCATCGGGTTGTGCCGTCATTACCTCCAACACCAGTAGTTTGCCGGAAGCTGGTGGCGAAGGAGCACTTTATGTAGATCCTACCAACAGCGCAGAAATTGGCAAGGCCATTCGTAAGATCTTGTCTGACAATAATTTGAAGGAAGAATTGATTCAAAAAGGAAATTCAAACGCACTTCTTTTTCAAGACCAGGTGGTTGCCGGGAAATTAATGGAATTGTACAAATCGTTGCTTTAGCCTACCTGTAATTAAGACTAACTCTCAGTGATAGACCTGCTTGTAATTGGAGAAGACTGTTTCTATCCTTGGATGAATATTCCCAGTTCCATAGTTAACAGAGCGCTGACTCAGCCAGGTTCCGGTAACAAGAACATTCAGGTAGTAATTTACCAGTTTGACATAAGTTCTTGTACAAATATTCAATCTTTTGATGAAGAAGAACAAGATGCCCACGGTTGCAGGAATTAACCTCAGAAACAGGTTGTTCAGAATAAGGAAAAGATGCATGAAAAAGGCATTCAAAAATTGTTCATGCTTGGCGATGTAAACATGCCTGGAGATATCTACCTCTGCTTTTGTCAAGGCAGTGATCTCAGGGTTCAGGCGCGAAGAGCCACCATGCACGTGACCCACAACCGAATTTTTCAATTTGACGACCTCACCATCCCTAAGCTTTGCCCGCCGGCAAAGATCAACATCTTCGAAATACATCCAAAAATCCTCGTCCCATTTGCCCAGGCGAATGAAGCTATCTCTTCTGATCATGACAACGGAGCCCGAAACCCAATCAGGATAAACGTAATGCTTGGTTTGACTCACGCTGTGCTCGAGGCTTCCGGTGAAGATATTGAACATGCCACGCGACCAACCTGTCAAGGTCAGTAAGGTCAGGAACTTCCCATAAGGTCGTTCTTTCACTCCGTTTTCGTTCACTTGCCCACATGAAACAATGGAATACTCGGGTCTAACCCCAATTTCTTCCAACATATCATAAAGAGCTTCGGAAGAGACTGTTGTGTCAGGATTCAGGAACAACAAATTTCTTCCGGTGCAGTTGGTTGCCCCAAGGTTGCAACCATTTGCGAAACCATTGTTCCCTGTGTTTGATAAAAAAGTAAAATTTGGAAACAACTTGGCGAATTCAGGCAATCTCCCATCATTCGACTGATTGTCAACAACAACAACTTCGAATGAGAAACGATCTTCTTCGATATTTTTGAGAGAATTCAGACATCTTGCGAGTCGTTCCCCTCCTTTGTAATTTACAATTATGATGGATAGATCTTTCACGCTATTTTTGGAATTGACCGTAATTTAGAACAGTTGAAACGTTCTTTTGTTTTCAATTTAGACTCATTCAAAGAAGGAAAGTTTAATTGAAAAAACCATTATTGTCAGAATTAACCTTTTTTAATATTCCGAGTCTTCCAACCACAATTTTGGACGAAATTTAATTGAACTTTCTTTGGATTAACCAAATATTCAGTAAATTGAGCCTATCAATCAACCAACAACTCTAAAAATCACACGAACATGAAAAAAAAATTACTTTCGCTACTTTTTTCAGTTTTCATTGCCTTTACAGGCTATTCCCAATCCAAATTCAATGGTTTGGAGATGAACATGGGCAATCTGTACCGGATGTCGGATGCCAAAACCCGCTCAATCAGCCCCGAGAATTTCACCGGGCAGAAGGGCAAAGGTGGCATGGCCAGTCCTGTTGACAAAGAGAAGCCAAACGTTGCCACCGCATCTGATGCGGCCAGGGATTTGGGACAAGGCTGGAAAATTAACCCTTGCATCGACATTCAACCCGGCCAGACCTTTACTTTGGCGGAAATGGAAGGACCTGGCGCCATTCAGCACATCTGGATGACACCTACCGGGAATTGGCGCTTCTCAATTCTGAGGATCTACTGGGATGGCGAGAAAGAGCCCTCCGTCGAGTGTCCGGTAGGCGACTTCTTTGGTCAGGGCTGGAACGCATATGCCCAGCTCACCTCTCTACCAGTTTGCGTCAATCCGGGCAGCGCCTTCAACTGCTATTGGGCCATGCCTTTCCGCAAGAAGTGCAGGATTACCATGGAGAACATCAACGACAAGGATGCCATGTCTGTCTATTACCAGATAGATTATACCCTGACAGAAGTTCCATCGGATGCCGCCTATTTCCATGCCCAATTTCGACGCGCCAATCCTGTTGACGCATCCATCTATACCATTGTAGACGGGATAAAAGGCAAAGGACAATACGTCGGACTTTACCTGGCGTGGGGTGTGCACAACAACGGCTGGTGGGGAGAGGGTGAGATCAAATTTTACCTCGACGGAGATGGTAAGTTTCCAACTATCTGTGGTACAGGCACAGAAGATTATTTCTGCGGATCCTACAATTTTGACCGCGAAGGAAAATACAAAGAGTTCTGTACCCCCTATTCCGGACTGCCTCAGGTGATTCGCCCCACAGGCGATTACAAGGTCATGATGCGGTTCGGACTTTACAGGTGGCACATCATGGATCCGATCCGATTTGAGAAAGAGCTGAAAATTACCATTCAGGACCTTGGTTGGCACCATGGTGGAAGGTACCTTGCACAACATTCCGATATCGCCTCTACTTGCTTCTGGTACCAGGCTGAGCCCCATGCTGCTTTCCCAAAATTACCGGGATGGCAAGAGTTGGAAAACAATTGAGAATTGGGAATTCTTTCTCTATTTTTGCCCCGTAAATTGACGAACCCCATGAGAGAGTTTTTGAGGAAGACGAAGGCATTTTCAATTCCATTTTTTATCCTGGTCGGTCTATCATCGATGCTACTGCTTTTCTTCGATAAAGTTGAAATAGCCATGTGGATCAATGGTCGCAACGGCCCCGTGCCCGATATTTTCTTTCGCTATTTTACGCATCTCGGAGATGGCGTTGCTGCCGTAATTATCTCACTCGTAGTGATGGTGGTGGATGTCAAGCGGGGAGTGATCGTGCTGGCCAGCTATCTTTTGTCGGGACTCATCATCCAAATATTGAAAATCAATGTTTTCCCCGATATTTTCAGACCGATTGCCTATGTGACCAATACCTCAGCCATTCATCTGGTCGATGGCGTAAGAATATGGGCCATTCAAAGTTTCCCCTCCGGTCATTCAGGTACGGTATTTGCCACTTTTTTCTGCGTGGCGGCTTATGCAAGAAATTACAGGATCCAACTCTTGGCCCTGCTAATTTCGATACTTGTGGCCTACTCCAGGTTGTATCTCTTTCAACATTTCCTGCCGGATGTGATCTGCGGGGCTGTGATAGGAACCTTCACCTCGCTCGTGCTGTTGGCATTTTTTGACAACGACTTATTGATCAATCGCTTAAACATATATTACAACCACCGTATCAGACCCTTCCTGCGAAAAATGATAGACAATCCCTGGTTGATCAGGGTCTTTATTGTACTCTTTGCTTCTTTCCTGTTTGTCCCATTTATAGGTAACCTGCATCTGTTCGACTGGGATGAGATCAATTTTGCAGAATCAGCCAGAGAGATGCTGGTTTCGCACAACTACCTGACTGTACAGATTGATTTTAAGCCTTTCTGGGAGAAACCACCATTGTTTATCTGGTTCCAGGTGCTATCCATGAAAATATTCGGCATCAATGAATTTGCTGCCCGGTTTCCAAACGCCGTGTGCGGGATTCTAACACTTCTCAGCCTTTTCAGTCATGGGAAAAAATTGTTCGATGCGAAATTTGGTCTGATTTGGGTGATCACCTATTCGTGTTCGATCCTTCCCTTCCTTTATTTTAAATCAGGAATCATCGATCCATGGTTTAATTTATTTATTTTCAATGGCTTTGCCTTTTTCATCTATTATGTACATGCCCTAAAGGAAGAATCGGCAAGCGCAAACCAAATCAAGTTGTTGCTCCTTTCTGCCAGTTTGATAGGACTGGCGGTACTGACGAAAGGTCCGGTGGCATTTCTCGTCTTCACCATCTCGCTCTCTGTTTTTCTTGCTGTGATCAGGTTCAGGATGCCGATCAAGCTCTTGCATGTTCTTCTTTATCTTGTCTGCTTCAGCCTGGTTGGTGGTTTCTGGTTTATCGTTCAATGGATGAATGGCCATGGGGCACTGGTTGCAGAATTCATCAATTATCAGATCAGGCTCTTTACCACACAAGATGCGGGGCATGGAGGTTTCTTCTTGTACCATTTTGTGGTTCTGCTGATGGGTGTTTTTCCGGCCTCTGTATTTGCCCTTCCCTTTCTCTTCAAACTCCTTCCGGCGAATACCTTGCAGGTACTTTTCCAACGCTGGATGATCATCCTTTTCTGGACAGTGCTCCTCCTTTTCACGATAGTAAAGACCAAAATTGTTCACTATTCATCGCTGTGCTACTTCCCTATCACCTTTCTTGCCGCACTTTACCTCTATTCGGTGGAGGTGAATGCCCTACCAATAAAGAAATGGGTGGTAAAATTGCAGCTGGTTACAGGAGGTATCATCGCTCTGGCAGCCATTGCACTGCCGATAGCGGCAAAAAATATCAGAACAATTCTGGAACAGGGATGGGTTGAAGATGATTTTACAGCGGGCAACATGATGGCTTCGGTTCATTGGACCGGTCTCGAATCGATGGCCGGAGTTGCCCTCGCTGTCGGGCTTGTCTATTATGGCTGTTGTGCAGAAAAAAAGAGGGGACTCGCACCAAGGATACTGATGTTCAGTTCGCTCCTTTGCATTGTATTGCTTACTTTGCAGGTGACACCAAGGATTGAGGGATATTCGCAACGGGCAAATATTGAATTTTTCAAGGGGACTGTGGGTAAAAATGCCTACGTGAATGCACTCGGTTACTTCAGCTATGCTCCCTACTTTTACGCACAAAAGCAACCAGGCGAAAATCCCAAAGCTGGAGAGATGGAATGGCTGCTCTCTGGTGATATTGACAAAGATGCCTACTTTTCGGTGAAAATTGACAAGCTCGAATCCAATCTAAAAAAATATCCTACGCTTCAAATACTTTATGCAAAAAACGGATTTGTATTCTTAAAACGAAAAGCCATCCTTCATGATAAATAACAAGACCATTACCGTAGTGCTGCCGGCATACAATGCCGAGAAGACGCTTGAACAGACTTACCAGGAAATTCCATTTGACATTGTAGATCATGTCATTTTGGTAGACGACCAAAGCAGGGACAACACCATTCAGGTAGCAGAGCGACTGGGAATCAAGCACATTGTGGTTCATTCCCGCAACAAGGGGTACGGTGGAAACCAAAAATCATGCTACAACAAGGCGTTGGAATTCAATTCGGATATTGTTGTGATGTTGCATCCTGATTATCAATACACACCACTGCTAATTCACTCCATGTGCTACCTGATTGCCAATGGAGTTTACGAAGTAGTGCTTGGTTCAAGAATTCTTGGAAAAGGAGCTGTCAGGGAGGGAATGCCGATGTACAAATACATTGCAAACCGTTTTCTTACGCTCTTTCAAAATGTGGTGCTAAACCAAAAATTGTCGGAATACCATACCGGATATCGGGCCTTTTCGGGAAACGTGCTGAGAAAAATCAATTATGAAATAAATTCCGATGATTTCGTTTTCGACAACGAAATGATAGCCCAGATATTTTATGCCGGTTTCGAAATTGCAGAGATCACCTGCCCTACAAAATATTTCGAGGAGGCCTCCTCCATCAATTTCAGGCGAAGCACGATTTATGGGCTGGGCGTCGTGCTTGTCTCCATCAAGTACCGCCTTCAGAAATTGGGAATAGCCAAATTCAGGATCTTTGGATAGAAAGATGAGATATGAGATATGAGATATGAGATATGAGATATGAGATATCAGATATTTAACCATTTTAACTCATATCTCATATCTCTCGCTTCATCCCCTAACAAAAATCGCCTTCACGATGTGCCATACCATGTTTGGATTCTCCTTCAGGCGACGGGTCGAATAGTTGAACCACTGTTTCCCAAAAGGAACGTAAACGCGCATTGGATATCCTTTTTCGACGATGGAACGCCGCAGACCAGGATTGACACCGAAGAGCATCTGAAATTCAAAACGATCGTGTGGTACGTTGAGCCTTTCAATCAGTTTCATGGCATGCTCGACAAGGAAAGTGTCGTGTGTCGCAATTCCTGTATAAATATTGTGTGAAAGCAAAAATTCAAGATCTTCCATAAAATGGTCCCGTATTTCCTGGTATCCTTTGAAGGCAATGGACTGATCTTCGATGTAGATACCCTTGCAAAGCCTGAAATTGAGCGGCGAAGCAGCCGAATGAGCTTCTGCCAGGAGTCTGAGATCATCCAGGGTACGGCGCATGTATGCCTGGACAACCAGTCCCACCCTACCGGGAAACTCAGCCTTGAGCCTTTTGTAGAGATGAATTTCGTCGTCAGTACAAGTTGAATCCTCCATGTCGATGCGGATGAAACCATTGGCTTTTTCTGCGGCAACAACTATCTCTCTGACAATGGAAAAACATGCCTCCTTGTCGAGCAAAAGACCGAACATGGAAGGTTTGACAGAGAAATTGCCTCTGATTTTGTTGGCAGTGAATTTTTCTACAACTTCAAGGTATTGAGCCTTATATTCTTCCGCTTCAGCCAATTTTGTTATGTATTCACCGAGAATGTCAATGGTCACAGAACATCCTTCGCTGTTCAGTTTCCCGGACTCCCGCAGGGCATCAGACAGGTTTACTCCGGAGATATATTTTTTGGAAAAGATCCATACCAGTTTTTTTGGCATGTATGGAAGAATACCGGCTATCATTCGATTAATCATCTCTTTCTGTTTTTGATCCCTGTTGGGAGTCGTAAAAATAACAAGGTGCTTGTTGTGAATCTATGATGTTTATCAACTCGCAAAAAAAATCGAAAAGGAAAATTGACAGACGAATAGGAGACATTCAACATTTCAGTTATATTTGTCGTTCCTAAGTCAAAATAATTGAACATCATTATTATTGTATGAAGAATTCAACGGTTGTTTCTGTTATTTTGGGGATTGCGGTAGCTGTCCTCTATCTGCTTTATTTTATTGGTAATAAGAGCAGTGTGGTGCAAAACGGGAGTGAAAATTCAGGCAATTCAAAATCTGTATCCATCGCTTATGTCAAGATGGACTCTGTACTTTTCACTTATGAGCTGGCCAAGAAGCTTACTTCTAATCTTCAGGTCAACCAGGAATCATTTAAGAAAGAGTACAGTGTCAAGCGGATTAAATACGACAAAGATGCGGCCTCTTTTCAGGAAAAATTGCAGCGTGGTGGTTTCCTGACAGAAGAACGCGCCAAACTGGAGAGAGATCAACTGGTTGGACAACAACAGGAAATTGAGAGGCTGGACTATGAACTGACGCAGAAACTCAATGAAATGCAGGGCCAGATCAACCAGCAGATCATTGACAGCATCTCCTCCTTTCTTAAAAGTTACAATTCCGGTAAGAAATACGACATTATTCTTAACAGTGCAAGTATGCTTGAAGGGACGCCAAAATACAACATCACGAAGGATGTTGCGGAGGGTCTGAACAAAAGGTACAAACGCTGAGCCACGAAACCATTTCTTCAACTGTTTCCCATCCTACGATTAAATGTAGTTGTTAGATTATATAAATGTGGATGAAGTCACGTTTCAGAGCCTACTTGGAACGGCAACAGCCTGTGCCGGTGGATGAAATTCTGAAAGTTGACAACGACAGAGCAAATATATTTGTTGCCATTCCCTGTTTTGATGAGCCTGATCTGCTGCGGTCTCTCTCTGCCATTGCAGCATGCAAACCACCTCTTTCACATGTCACAGTCATAGTGGTTGTAAACTCCTCGGATCAATCACCGCCTGAAATCCTTACCAGGAATCTACAGACCCTTGAACAGGTTCAAAACTGGTGGAAGATAAATCCAAGGCCTTTCTACCGGCTAAAACTGCTGCACGCGCCCTTGCTGCCATCCAAATGGGCAGGAGTTGGTTGGGCAAGAAAAATAGCCATGGATGAGGCCATCCGTTCACTGGAAGCGGTGGGAAAGGAGGAGGGCATCCTCATCGCATTTGATGCCGACAGCATTGTGTCAACCAATTACCTTGTAGCCATTGAAGAAACATTTAAACTAAATCCTGGTTACAACTTTGTCACCCTTAACTTCTGCCATCCTGTCGACGACCCCGGGTTAACTCCAATCCTGAAGGAGGGCATCATTTTGTACGAACTCTATCTCCGTTACCTGCGGGAAGCCTTGCAATGGGCAGGTTATCCCCACGCGATCCACACGATTGGATCAAGTTTTGCCGTCAAAGCATCAGCATACGTTAAACAGGGAGGAATGAACAGAAGGCAAGCAGGCGAGGATTTTCATTTTCTGCACAAAATTGTTCCATTGGGCGACTATGGCTGTATCACGGAGGCAACGGTGTTCCCCGCTTGCAGAGTCTCGCATCGGGTTCCTTTTGGGACAGGTGCCGCACTAAAAAAATGGGAGGAGGGAGATCAGGAACTCTATTCGGCCTATTCGCTGAAAAGTTTCAGGACACTTCTTCCGCTTCTTGCCGATCCCGGGTACTTTTTTTTGACAGACCGAACCGAATGGGAATTTCACATCCATCCATACGACAAGCAGTTGCAGGAGTACCTTCTTGGCTCAGGGATCCTCAACCAGCTGGAGGAGTTAAAGCACAACTGCGCCAATGTCAAAATCTACAAAAAAAGGTTTTACCACCTGGTCAATGCTTTCTTCATCATTCAATACCTCAACAGTTGTGAGACTGCTCCCGGAGGAAAAGGAGAACTGAAAGAAGAAGCTTCCAGGTTACTGAATGAATTACAGGAAGTTACTTCTCCAAACACAACGACCAGAGAGCTGTTGGAGATCTTCCGCAGGCGGGACGGCCTAAAAGGTTAAAAAAATACCATGGTCGGGATTCGATCGGAAGTTGATCTTGACCCCAACTTTGGTATTTTTCTTACAACTTATTCTGCTGACTCTTCCAGGAGAATCATCAACTGGTCCTTCCTTACTTTGTCACCTGCAGCGACCAGAACCTCTTTCACGATGCCTGTAAAAGGCATCTCAAGAATGGTCTGCATCTTCATGGCTTCGTATTTGATAAGGTTATCCCCGGCAGGAACTTCTTGTCCTGCTTTCACATAGACTTCAAGAATAGTTCCCGGGATAAAGGAGCGCACCTCGTTTGGATCGATAGGCTGCCATTTTTTCCGCAAACCATATTTCTTGGTATGCAGGGTATAGTATTGTGCCGTATTGACAACGAAAATCTCGTATTTCGGTTTATTAACTTCCATAATTGCAAATAATTAAGATCAATTGATGATCAGAATGGAGGTATTCCATGTTTTTTTGCCGGTCTCTTGTCGACTTTGTGCTCCGAAATTTCGAGCGAGTGGATCAGGCGTGCGCGGGTCTCAAGTGGTTCAATCACTTCATCAATGTATCCCTTGGATGCGGCGACAAATGGATTTGCAAACTTGTCTTTGTACTCCTGAATTTTCAATTTGCGCATTTCTGCAGGATTTTCTGCCTCATCAATCTCTTTGCGGAAGACGATGTTGGCGGCCCCTTCAGGACCCATTACTGCAATTTCGGCTGTTGGCCAGGCATAGACAAAGTCGGCACCAAGGTGACGGGAGTTCATGGCGATATAGCCGCCTCCATAGGCTTTGCGGATGATCACAGTAACCTTTGGCACAGTAGCCTCACTGTAGGCATACAGCAATTTGGCTCCATGGCGGATCACACCTGCATGCTCCTGGTCAACTCCGGGAAGGTAGCCAGGCATGTCTTCCAGCGTAACAATTGGGATGTTGAAGGCATCGCAGTAACGGATAAACCGTGCTGCCTTGTCTGAACTGTCACAATCAAGAACTCCGGCAAGATACATGGGTTGGTTGGCAACAAATCCAACGGTGTTTCCACCAATCCGGCCAAAGCCAATGACCATGTTCCGTGCAAAAAGTTCCATAATTTCAAAGAAATCGGAGCTATCGGAGATGGCCTTGATGATGTCGCGAATGTCGTATGGATAATGAGGATCGCTGGGTACAATATCTTCAATACTTATCGGGAAAGTTGGGCCCTGGGTAGGAAAACGAAGTGCTTTCTGGGTGTTGTTCCAGGGGATGAAGGAGATCAGCTTCTTAATTTGCTCGAAGCACTCATCTTCACTCAACGCATAAAAATGGGCGTTCCCAGTGATCTCACTGTGAACCAGTGCCCCTCCGAGTTCTTCCATTGAGATCTCTTCACCAAGCACCGTCTTGATCACACCAGGACCAGTAATGAACATTTTGGAGATGTTCTCAACCACAAAAACAAAGTCAGTCAGCGCAGGTGAGTATACTGCACCGCCGGCACATGGACCCAGAATGACGGACAATTGAGGGATCACCCCTGAAGCTTCGGTGTTGCGGTAGAATATTTCGCCATAACCTGCCAGCGAATTGACGCCTTCCTGGATACGAGCACCGCCCGAATCATTGATCCCGATGATTGGAACCCGCATCTTCAGCGCATGATCCATGATCTTGGTGATCTTGCGGGCATGCATCAAACCCAATGAACCGCCGGCAACCGTAAAATCTTGGGCATAGATACAAACAGGCTGGTTGTACATGGTTCCGGTACCTATGATGACACCGTCACCATGCAATACCTTCTTTTCCATGTCAAAATCTTTGCCTGTATGCTCGACAAAAAGGTCATATTCGTGAAACGAATTTTCGTCGAGAATCGCCTTGATCCGCTCACGGGCCGTTTTTTTGCCCATTGCTACCTGTTTTCCAATGGCAGCCTCGCCACCGCCTTGCTGGGCCTCCTTCTTTCTCCTGCGGAGATCCAGAATGTTTCTTTTTAATGACATAATCTATAGCTGTTTACTTATGTTTAGTCCTTATCAGGAACAAAATTTGGTCGAAATAACACGCTGCAAAAGTACAAAAATTAATCGTTTGGAACAGACTGCGACTGTTAAGTCTCTGTTAACTTGGCATTCAAGATATTGAGAAAACTCCCAAGGCACTCCAAGGCAGATCATTTCGATGCTCTTTTGTAGAGTACCAATGCAATGACGGCATAGATGATGTTGGGCAGCCAAACGGCAAGAAGGATGTTAAATCCCGCCTTAAACGCAAATATGGTACTCACTTGCTGGAACATGATGTAAGAAAAGCCCAATAAAAGTCCAAGTCCAAGATGGAGGCCTATTCCGCCGCGGGTTTTCCTGGATGCAAGTGAAACGCCGATGATGGTGAGAATAAAGGTACTGATGGGGCCGGCAGTCCGCTGGTATTTTTCCTTTTCATAACTGGAGACATTGTCTACGCCACGCAACCTAAGATCGTCAATGTACTGATTGATCTGGCCGAAATCCATGGTTTCCTGCCTGGAGTTTTGCTGGCCAAACTCTACAGGATTCATCCTGAGAGTAGTGTCAATCTGCGTTCCTGTTGTAATTTTTTCAGTTGGACCACTCATGTCACGTATGAAATAGTTGTGAATGACCCATTTCTTCTTCTCGCGGTCCCACTTGATATAGTCAGCACTCAGCTTTGATTTCAGCTCCCTTCCTTCAAATTTTTCGATGGTAAATTTGTAACCCACGTCTGATTTGTTGTTGTAACTCTTCATGTAGATCAGTACGCCGGGCTCGAGCTGAAGGTGGATGTTCTTGTCGGAGTTGGTGTAGTCGTTGATGACATAGACATTCAGGAAATTGACTTTGGTTTGATTGGCAGGAGGAATGATAAAATTTCCCAGAACCCACGACATCAAAGCGATGATGGCTGATGCTACAAGATAGGGTCGCATCAGCCTCTTGTAACTGATCCCACTTGCCATCATCGCAATGATTTCAGAATTGGCAGCCATCTTTGAGGTAAAAAAAATGACCGCGATGAAATTAAACAAGGCACTGAACAGGTTGGTAAAATAGGGGATGAACGGAAGGTAATAGTCAAAAAGAATGGCCTTCAAAGGTGCATTGTGCGTGATGAAATCATCAATTTTTTCAGAAACATCAAATATTATAGATATACTAATAATCAAGGCAATAGCAAGGGAAAAAGTTCCCAAATACCTCTTGATGATGTAACGGTCTATACGTTGAATAAAATTGTTTGTCATCCGCTTCAAATATAATACAATAACCTGTAACATGGCCTTCATGGGATGGGTTTGCAGATTGTGCCGCAATCCAGCCGGCAGCTGGCCAATCATAACCTGCCATCTTCCAATTCGTCCCTGTCCTCCCAGTCCTTCCTTCCCGGCTACAGCCTGTTTCTCATTTGCTTCACCATCTGTTCCTTCCATGATTTGAAAGTACCCTGAAATATCTGTTTTCTGGCTTCGTCAACCAGCCAGAGATAAAAAGCAAGGTTGTGAATACTCCCTATCATCGGGCCCAGCATCTCTTTGGCCTGGAAAAGGTGACGAAGGTAGGCTTTGGAATACTGATGGTCAACGAAGGAGTTTCCCTCCGGATCGACAGGTGAAAAATCAGCTGCCCATTTGTTGTTTCTGATGTTGATCACACCATTCCGGGTAAACAACATCCCATTTCTTCCGTTGCGCGTAGGCATCACGCAGTCAAACATGTCGATGCCGCGGTCGATACCCTCCAGAATGTTAACCGGATTACCTACTCCCATCAGGTATCTGGGCTTCTCTTTCGGTAATATTTCGTTGACAACTTCTATCATGGCATACATCTCTTCCTCTTTCTCTCCTACCGAGAGGCCGCCTATCGCATATCCATCTGCGCCAAATGCAGCTACATGTTCGGCTGCTTTAATCCGCAAATCAGGATACACACATCCCTGTACAATAGGGAAAAGGGCCTGTGAATAGCCGTATTTTGGTTGTGTTGTTTCAAACCTGTCCATGCAACGGGTGAGCCACCGCTGTGTCAATTCAAGAGATTTTTTTGCATAGTCATAATCGGCATCACCGGGGGTGCATTCATCGAAAGCCATGATGATATCGGCTCCTATGGAGCGCTGCACATCCATCACACTTTCAGGAGTAAAAAGATGGCGTGACCCATCAATGTGCGACTGAAATTTTGCACCTTCTTCCGAAATTTTGCGGATATCGCCCAACGAAAAAACCTGAAATCCGCCACTATCCGTGAGAATTGGTCTGTCCCATCCATTGAAACGATGCAGTCCACCCGCCTTCTCCAGAATGTCTATCCCTGGACGCAAGTAAAGGTGATAGGTATTGCCAAGAATAATCCGGGCGTGAATATCCTCCTTTAAATCTTTAAAATGAACCCCCTTGACAGAGCCCACTGTACCTACCGGCATAAAGACAGGTGTCTCCACCACGCCATGCGCAGTAAAAAATTGTCCGGCTCTTGCCTTGGAATCTGCGGCCGATTGCTGTAATTCAAACTTCATTCAAAAGATTTTAAGGGGCAAAGATAGTCATATTACCAAAAAATTATTTCCGGCTTATTCTGTACTCATTTAAAAAAATCTGCCAAAAATAGGGGACTTACCATCGCAATGTGTATTTTTGAGGACTTTTGTTTGAATTATGACAATAGACATTGGAGGATTGCAATTTGTTATCGAAGAGTTCATCGGACTGCTTTTTTTTGCTTTGGCTTTTTTGGTTCAGTTGGTTTATCTGATTTTACTGATCAAATTTATTTTCAGTGACAAACAGAAGGACAAGGAGCCAAACCATCCCTCCATCTCACTGGTCGTTACTTCCAGAAATTATGTAGATCAGTTGCAGGTGTTGCTTCCCTCCCTATTGGCACAAGATTATCCTGATTTTGAGGTAGTTGTTGTTGATGACTGTTCAACAGATGGCACCGATTGGCTGCTTGCCGAAATGAAGATCAGCCATGGAAATCTCAAAACTACGCGCATCATACAGGAGACAGACTTCCCCAATGCCCTGGCCATCTCCATTGGTGTTCGGGCTGCCACGAAAGAATGGCTGCTTTATTTGAGCCCGTTGTGTGTGGTTCCAGACAACCAATGGCTTAGGAATTATGCGCAAAGACTGGAACAAGACAAGGAGGCCTCCATCGGTTACATGAATTACTACAAAACCAAAGGAAGCTACAAGAACTGGTTACGGTTCGAAAATTTTACCTCTTATCTTCTCTCGGGTGCCGGAAAGGCCTTTGGAGTCGCCATGCCGGTCTTCGAATACAACATTGCCTACAGACGTGAAAAATTTCTTGAATTGCGCGGATTTGCTGCTGTTTTAGATTCGCCTTTCAGCGAAAATGAGCTATTTGTCAACAAGATAGCAACAAAAAACAACCTTGTCGTCCAAAATAACAGAACTGCACCCATCGCATACGAAGGTGAAGCAGACTGGATTGACCTTGTCGAGTTTAAGAAAAAACAATTGATGCTCAGGCGAAAACTCACCTCAGGACAGCGTTTTTTCCGATCTTTGAACCTGGTAAGCCGGTTGGTACTTACAGGAACCCTGGTTTTGCTATTGGTTGTATCTCCTTTGAAATTTTGGGTTTTGGGTGCGTGGATTTTCCTGCTCATTTTTGAAATGTCATGGATTGCGGTAGCAACCAAAAAACTTGGAGAAAAGAATTTCCTACCTGCTTTGTTGATTTACAAAGCATTTTTACCTTTGATCAATGGTTTTTTTATTTTCAACCAATTATTTACAGGTCAAAAACGAAAATGGAAGTAAATCAGGCTCCGTCGGGCAATGCAAAAAGGGACATCGAATTGGTAGAAGCTGCCCGAAAAGGTAGCGAGAAAGCCTACGCTGATCTGATGCGCCGGTACAAGGATACGATCTACTTCATGTTGCTGAAGATGGTAAATAACCGAACTGATGCCGAAGATCTTACCATTGAAGCCTTTGGCAAGGCTTTTACAAACATCCATCAATATACCCCACAATACGCCTTCAGTACCTGGCTTTTTCGCATCGCATCCAACAATGCAATTGACTTTATGCGCAAGAAAAGAGCCATTACTGTGCCGCTGGAGCCCTCCTCTGGCGAAAGAGGAGTGAGCGGCGAATACAATTACAATGCAAGGGCGGATGGCTACAATCCGGAAGAGAGCATCATCCGTGATCAAAATTCGCAAATTCTTCGAAGAATGGTCGCCAAATTGAAGCCACGCTACCGCAAATTACTCGAGTTGCGTTACTTTCAGGAGTATTCGTACGATGAAATTGCGAAGGAGTTGGATCTTCCACTTGGAACTGTCAAAGTTCAATTGTTTCGCTCCCGCGAAATGCTCTTTGAATTGCTGAAAAACAATGAGATAGCCAAATAGGTGGAGCTCCTGCAAAAATATTTCCCCAACTTATCCCCTCATCAAACCGGCCAATTTGCTGAGTTGGAGAGCCTTTACCACCAATGGAATGAGAAAATCAATGTGATTTCCCGAAAGGATATTGACGAACTTTACATTAGACATGTTCTTCATTCACTGGCTATTGCAAAAATAATTTGTTTCCGTGCCGGAACTACCGTTCTGGATGTTGGGACCGGAGGCGGATTTCCCGGTATCCCTTTGGCGATCCTTTTTCCCGACACTCATTTCACGCTGATCGATTCAATAGGAAAAAAAATCACTGTTGTTCAGGAAGTGGCCAATCATCTGGAGCTTTCAAATGTCCGTGCCATGAAAAACAGGGTTCAGGAGATCACCGCACGATTTGATTTTGTCGTCAGCAGGGCCGTTACCGCTTTTCCTGAGTTTGTAAGGATGGTGCGCAAGAATGTCTCTCCACGTGCTGCCAACGCACTCCCCAATGGGATTATCTATCTCAAAGGTGGCGATTTTGAAGAAGAGATGAAGCCATTCAGAGCCTCTGCCGAAATTTTCGAGATCTCAAAAATCTTCTCAGAACCCTTTTTTGAAACCAAGAAAGTGATCTACCTGCCAGTCAGGTAATTTATACTTAAAATAAATTTTACCACTATTTGTCCAATTGTTTGGACGATATTAAAAAAAAACCTATTTTTGCACTCCTTAAATAAGCGAAATAAAGGTCTTAAATAAAAATACTTCACCGAGATGAAAAGAACATTTCAACCTTCTAACAGAAAAAGAAAAAACAAACACGGATTCCGTGAGAGAATGTCTACGTCCAACGGTCGCCGCGTTTTGAACGCCCGTCGCGCAAAGGGTCGTCACAAATTGAGCGTTTCAGATGAACCACGACACAAAAGATAGATTCTAAGTCATCCGGCATAGACAAAAGGTAAGGAACTCGATTCTTTACCTTTTGTTTTTTGGGGTACCTCCCAAATATTACTGCTTAAAATCCCTATTTTTGCATCAATCCAAAATTCAAGATATGGCTTCTACGCTGTTTTCACTTTTCAAACCATCAGGCATTGCTGAAGAGTTGTTGCAGATAGCCGATAAAGTTGTCGCTGCTGAGCGCCTCACACCGGTGGAGGGGATTCTTTTGTTTCAGGAGGCACCCTTGTCATTTCTGGCTGTTCTGGCAGATCACGTGCGTCACAGGATCAATGGGAAACAGGTATTTTTCAACAGAAATATCCATCTCGAACCAACCAATATTTGCGAAAATCATTGTGCTTTCTGCTCCTACCGCCGTCGAAAAGAGGAAGAGGGATGCTGGGAATTCGGCATCGAAGAGTTGGTAAAAATGGCAGCAGACCATGCCGCATCAGGCATCACTGAGATTCATATTGTTGGTGGAGTTCATCCCGACAGGGACGTACATTATTATGCCGAAATGCTCAGAGAGATCAAGAAGATTCTGCCAACAGTTCAGATCAAAGCCTTTACTGCTGTTGAAATAGATGCCATGTGCAAGTTTGCGGGAGTAAATGTAAAAACCGGCTTGGGTATTTTGGTAGATGCCGGACTTGCCTCACTGCCCGGTGGCGGAGCCGAAATTTTCGACGAGACGCTTCGCGCCAAAATCTGTCCGGATAAAACGGGATCGGCTGCATGGCTTGACATTCACCGCACGGCACACCAGATGGGGATACCTACCAATTCGACCATGCTCTACGGACTCCTCGAAAATTACACCCACAGAATCGACCACCTAAGTCGTTTGCGCTCATTGCAAGATGAAACCGGTGGATTCAATGCTTTTATTCCCCTGAAATTCAAGCATTACAACAACAAATTTGCGCATGTGGCAGAGCAAACGACCATCGAAGACCTTAAAAACTATGCAGTTTCCCGCATCTACCTCGATAACATTCCGCACTTGAAGGCCTACTGGCCGATGATAGGTAAGAAAGTAGCCCAGCTCTCACTCGCATTTGGGGTAGACGATCTTGATGGCACCATCGACGATACCACCAAAATCTATTCGATGGCTGGATCCGAAGAACAATCTCCTGCTGCCTCTACAGAGCAACTGACAGAGATGATTCTGGGGGCAGGACTGGTACCGGTAGAAAGGGATACACTTTACAACGTGATCAAAGTCGACCAATGAGAATGTCCTAAACTTTAGTCACTTTAGTCACTTTAGTCACTTCCTCTTAAAATTAATTCCTAAATTTACAGTATCACAGATTAAAGCATTATTCATGCATTTTAAGGAATTCCTTCTCAGCAAAACATTCAGGAAGCATCTGCTGGCCGCGCTATTGCTCATGGTCGTCCTGCTGTGGCTCACCATTCAAATTCTCTCTCTTTACACCCACAGGGGAGAAAGCATGGCAGTTCCCGACTTTTCAGGGATGACCATGGACCAGGCCAGGCTGGCAGCGAAAAAAATGAGCTTGCGTTTCGAATTGGAGGATTCTATCTACAGGGTTGACAAAAAACCAGGTACAATTCTTTTGCAGAATCCTTCTGCAGAGATCGGAAGAGCGTCGTGTAGGGAAAGAGTGTTCAGAGCCGTG
>CAZGSQ010000025.1:0-41227 GCA_964528535.1 uncultured Tangfeifania sp.
GATAGCTTCAGGTGACTGGAGTTCAGACGTGTGCTCTTCCGATCTCCATTATTGCGAAAGGCAACTACCAGTTTCAGATATCAGGTACGCTATTATGTCTTGGAACAGAAACAAAACATGTAACATTTACCTCCAATGCACCTACTAAATTGTCTGATGTCGCTTTGAACAAAGGACAGTGGGGTGGATTCGTATTTGATTCAACCGCCGTATATGTTTATATGAGATACACACACATAAATTATACCGGTGGACCCGATTCAGGTGGAAGCCCACAGGCTACATTTGATGTAGCAGCCAGTCAAACTTACAATGGAGGCGCCCATATCGTTATGGAAGACTGCTGGTTGTTTGGCGGGATTGATGACGGAATCCACTTGGCCGGAAATATAACTGTTAGTATCAAAAGGAATGTGATACAGCACCTTGGAGGTCCCGATGGTGAGTCCATGAATATTAAAGCGGGTGTAAAGGGTGATATCTCCTATAATTACATCTGGAGCGCCGCCAATAATGCCATCAAGTTGAATACAGGGAAAAAAATACTGATCCCTGAGACTCAGTTCAATATTTATAACAATACCATTGTGGATGGTGGCTGGCGCAAAGTGGGTGAAGCAACCAATTCAATCCTGGTGGATGCATTTGCAAGCGCCAATATTTATAATAATGTGATGGTGGGTAATAACACCGGTATCAATATTACAAAGACTGCAGATACGCTTAAAACCAAATATGGCAATAACCTTATCTATGCCATTGACGCCGCTTCTGGCCTCTGGATCTATCCTGCAGGTTCTGCCGGAAGGAAACAACCTACCGACATTATAGGCGCTACTACCGCTTTATGCAATTCGGTTTTTACAACCTGGATCCCACCGGTGACCACCCTTCCTGATAATACGGTTACGGACGGTAACGTGCCCAGTCTGAAAGCCGGATCACCGGCTATTGGCAGTGGAATTGCAATAGCTCCGTTTGCCTACTTCACCCTCCCCTCAGCGACAGGGAAGTTGGGTACCGCCGACGTTGTAAACAAGGATATGGGCGCCTATCCAACTGATGGATCAGGTAACAAGCATATGCCAACCAGTCAACCCATCCAATAATCCTGATACTTAAGAAAAAATGAAGAAATTATCAATATTTGTCTTTGGCATTCTCCTTGTAGGTTCAGCATTCGCGGGCAATGCACCTAAGACGGCGTACAAGATTGTAAACAAAATCCACCTCCAGGGTGATGAAAAATGGGATTATCTTTTCTCGGATGATGCCGCTGGCCTCCTTTATGTCTCTCATGGAAACATGGTACAGGTCGTTGATGAGGCAAAAGGCGAAATGGTCGGAAAAGTCGAAGGACTGAACGGAGTTCATGGCATCGCCATAGCCCCAGCCTTGAACAAAGGATTTATCAGCACCAAGAACGACAATTCAGTTACCGTATTTGATACCAAAACCTATAAGGTGATCCAGAAGATCGAAGTTACAGGGAAAAGTCCTGATTCAATCCTTTTTGATTCCTTCAGCCAAATGGTTTTCGTTTTTAACGGACATTCAGATAATGTGACTGTATTGAATGCCGAAACCAATGCCATCGTAACAACTATTACCCTACCGGGGAACCCCGAATTTTCAGCAACGGACGGGAAAGGCAGAATATATGCCAATCTTGAAAGTAAAAGCAGTATTGTGGTCATCAATGCCACCACATTTAAGGTTGAAAATGTGTGGCCCCTTGCTCCCGGAGAAGAGCCAACAGGCCTCGCCCTGGATAACGAAAATCACCGATTGTTCAGTGTTTGTGCCAATAAACTGATGGTAGTAGTCGATGCCGAAACAGGGAAAGTTATCACCTCCTTGCCTACCGGTGATAAAACAGACGGTGCTGCATTCGATCCTTCCTTAAAGTGTGCATACAGTTCGAATGGTGAAGGTACCGTAACTGTTGTGAAAGAGGTGAACAAGGATTCGTTTGCAGTGATGGAAAACATCACAACCGAAAAAGGGGGAAAGACCATTGCCGTAAACAAAAAGACGCACCATATCTATGTTCCGACTGCCGCTTTCGACACAACTCCAGGAGTTGAAAAACCAAAAATGCTTCCCGGAACTTTTGTAGTCCTCGACATCGCACCCCAACCTTAATCGTGCGCTGCCACTGATTGTTGCATCCAAATCAACTTCATCATAAGCACCTGTGGTCTTGATATTTAAAAGTCAATCACAGGTGTTATTTTGAATAATCTTGAAAATTGGGTTTTTGATTTTATTTTGAATTCAAAGGAGGAAAATTTTTAATACAGATTACAAAAAAGATTTAGTTATGAGCAAAAGAATAATATTGATTTTTACAGCAGTTGGCATGTTATTGTCATCCGCAGTTTTTGCACAGAATAAGGCGTCCTTTGTTCCGGGAACAAGGACGATGGTTCTGGCACACAATGCATATCCCGACCACGGTAAATATTCCGATCGGCTCGACAGGGCCATTGCGTCTGGTTTGCCATTTGCAACCGAACAGGATTTGGCATGGGTTGACGGGAAATCTCTGGAGATACATGGGGCTAAAAATGTCGGGACCAACGATCCAACCCTTGAAAGTTTCTTCTTCCCCAAGATAAAACCGATTATGGAGGAGGCTTTGAAAAGCGGAAACAAGGAGAAATGGCCTCTCGTCATTCTCTACCTTGATATTAAAAATGATCCTCCTGAGCATCTCCAATCCATTTTGAAGACACTGGATAAATATGATTCCTGGATTACTACTGCCTTGAAAAGTGATGACCTTAAAAAGCAATCTCCTTTGGATTTGAAGCCCTTGATGATTTTGGTTGAAGACAAGCAAAACGACATCAAGCAGAAATATTTCTATGATGATGTGCCTGTTGGAGGCAAGATCAGAATATTTGGCTCTGCTACAAAGTTCAACGATAATCCAAACAAATTCCCCAAGGAAAAAATGAATGAAGCCCTGGCTTTGCTCCCTGGTGCGGATATTAAACAACTTCTAACTGCCAAAGCCGACAACTACCACAGATGGTTCGGCACAAGCTGGGAATTTGTTGAATTGCGTGGGGAGAAAACTGGTGATTGGTCCGACAAATCGAATCAAAGATTAAAGGAAATCGTGAATTATGGTCATAAGATGGGCTATTTCGTTGGATTCTATTGCCTGGATGGATTCTCCAAGAGTGAAAACCAGGGTTGGGATGAAGAGAACAACTTTGGGAGCAAGGAAAAAGTGGAAGCAAGATGGAAAGCTGCCGTTCAGGCACACGCCGATTTCATTACTACAGACCAGATGGAAGATCTTGCCAAGGTGATTAAATCTTTACATTAATTTAATCAATGGAAAGTTGCATTGCTGGTCAGCCTTCAAAACAGGCATTTAAACTGAATGCAACTTTCTTTTTCCCATATTATTTACTTCCATCATTTTATCAGTTCAAGGTCAAACCTAACAAATCAAGAATCACCATTATGAGAACATCATTGATATCTATCCTTTTAGCTGGAATTCTGGTTGTTTCTATCTCTGAAAAGACTATATCTCAGGTTGGAAATAACACGAAGCAAGCCTCTTTCCAATCAAATCAACATCTCGATTCGCTAAAAAGAGTTGCAACTTCGAAGTTGGAAGACAACTATGCAATACCTGGATTCACAATATTAAAAAGGGCAACCATCGCCTCCAATGCAGGTTCTGATGCGGATAAAATCAAGTCGCTTGAAGAAGCGTTGAAAAACCTCCGTCCAAAAGAAACCCCCTATTGTATAGTTGTCAACATCAATGGAGACCCATCTTCCCGGATGGCATTCAATTGGTTCACCAATGCCGGGGTTACCGGAGGAAAAGTTCAGATAATTAAAGGCAAGGCATCAATTCCGGCAATGTTTGCAAAACCAATGAAAACAGTTGATGCGAAAATTTTTCCTTCCAACGACCTGAATTATTCTGTTAAATCGAACGGACTTTCTGCACAGGCAGGTATTGCCGACAATACCAAAAGGAGCTATGCGGTGAACAAGGCCATCGTAACCAACCTCAAACCAAATACCGAATATTCCTTCAGAGTCGGAAGTGATGGGAACTGGAGCGATATCGGGACATTCAAGACATCAACCGGTAAAAAAACTGATTTTTCCTTTTTATATACCACTGATCCGCAAGCCAATAACGATGAAATGTTCAACATTTCGCAAAAAACTACGCATGCCGCACAACGTATGTATCCGGGTGCCAATTTTTGGTTGACTTGTGGTGACCTTGTGCAATCAGACAAAAGTGCCAATTCGGAATGGGAATGGGAACAATTCTTTTTAACCCAGCAGGATCTTTTCCTTCATATTCCGTTTGCTCCTGTTCTCGGGAACCACGACAAATCGGCCAACAAAAACTTTACTTCCCATTTCAATACTTCATCCACAGATTTTGATGTTGCTATGTCAACCTCTCCGGGCAGTGTTTATTCGTTTGTATATGGCAATGCACTCTTTCTCGCGCTTAGTTTCGAAGATTACGATAAACCGGGATATCTGGAATCCCTTGCCAAATGGTTGAAATTACAGGTATCTGAACACGCTGACACAAAATGGAGAATTGCCTATTATCATAAAACCTTGTATACAGGATCCCACAGCCATCAGGACGATTCGGATGGAAAATTGATCCGTGAAAGATTCGCACCGCTCTTTGATAGTTTGAAAATAGATCTTGCCCTACAGGGGCATGACCATATTTACGAAGTTATTGGACCTGTAAAAGGGAAAATGCTTGTTCAGGGAGCGGTAAAAAACCAGCTTCAGGTTCCGGTCCATCCAAGGGAAAATGTAACCGGCCGTTTAAACGGAATATTCAATGTAAAAGAGGGGACGGTTTACGTCTTGAATAACTCAGCAGGCAAGAAAAAGTATGAACCAAAAACCAAAGCCGAGATGGATTCGACAGAAGCCAAACTTGGTATCAAAAATTACTTTGGTTTGTTCTCGGGTAGATTCGGACAGACGGGACGACCAACTTTCAGCAACATTTCAGTCACCAGGGATACCATTACTGTTTCAACCTTCGAAGTCTTCGATGAAGGCAATGCATCCCTTTTTGATAAAATTAAACTGGTAAAATAATTACGTATTTGAGGTATCCCCATTCATGCATTTACCGCAGGGATATTTTCAATATTAATTTAAGATTATGATACAGAGAAAAATATTTATCGCATTCATTGTGTTTTTACTTACTAGTCTGCACGTCAATGCAATAGATTTAAGAGGAGTCGTTAAGGATAAAACGAGTGGTGAAAAATTGATTGGGGCTACCATTACAATTGCTGGCATAAGCGCTGGAGCAACCTCAGGGTTAGATGGTAGTTACACAATAAAAAATCTCAAGGCAGGAAAATATTCAGTAGCCTGCAACTTTATCAGCTATTTAACAGTAACAAAGGAGATTGAAATAGTAAGTTCATCTAATTCGCTTATCGTTGATTTCGTTCTTTCACAACGTGATCTGGAATTGGGAGAGGTAGAAGTTGTAGGAAAGACCAACCGGACCACTGATTCTAATGCCAGACTTAACGAACATTTAGCTCCGAATGTTATAAATGTGGTTAGCGCGCATTTCATAGAATCATCACCTGATCTTACTGTAGCAAATGTAGTGCAAAGGGTCTCGGGTATTACCGTCGAGCGCAGTAGCACCGGGGATGGTCAGTATGCCATCCTCCGTGGAATGGATAAAAGATACAATTATACGCTCGTGAATGGCATAAAAATTCCGAGCCCTGATAATAAAAACCGTTACATACCTCTTGATATTTTTCCTGCAGAAATGCTTGATCAACTAATTGTGACCAAATCTCTCACACCAAGAATGGAAGGCGATGCAGTAGGTGGTGTCATAAATATGGTCATGAAAGATGCGCCTGAAAAATTTATGCTAAGCACTAATATTGCTTTAGGCTATAGTCAGATACTTCTTAATAATCCTTTCACCACTTTCGATTGGAGGGTAATAAACCCGCTGACCCCTTTTGAGACCCACGGAGATAATCCAAATTACAAGGCTCTGAGCAGCGAATTCACCACTGGTAACCTACACCTGTTTACCCGAAGTTTTTTACCAAATATTAATGTTGGGCTTACACTCGGAAACCGCTTTTTAAATAAAAAACTTGGCATTATTATCTCTGGAAGTTTTCAGGAGAATTATCGCGGCAGCAACAGCATGAGGTTTTCGATAGGGGCTCCTCAGATTGCTCCAGTTGGTCTTATAACCGGTACAAGCAAATATTTTATTTGTGAAGAACAAATGAGAACAGGATTACTTGCAAAAGCCGACTATCAGTTAAACAGAGACAATCATCTGGAGTGGACAAATGTATTTGTCAATCTTAAAAATGTTCAATACAGACATACAAATTCGCCGGGGTTTGCACAAGCCGATTCCAGTCACATATATGGAGGTGAAAGCTTCCGCATGCGCTATACTGATCAAGTGATTTACAGTTCCAGCCTTCAGGGAAAACATCGTTTCAATGAGCAACTCTCTATTGATTGGACTGGGGCTTATGCTTTGGCAAAAAAATCGGTCCCTGACAATACCTCTATCAGTCTCCACACAGAAGTGATAAACAAAGTACCTCAGCCTGAGTACATCACTTTTGGTAATGATCCTGCTTTTTCCAGGCGATGGGAGCACAATACAGATCAGGATCTTAGCGGATATCTGAATTTAAAATATTTAACAACAGTATTGAAGGTTCCGTTCGAGATTAACGCAGGTGGACTATACCGTTACAAAACAAGGGACAATTTTTATAATGAATATTACATGTGGAAAGAGACACCACCTCACGTATGGTATCTTGGAACGGATTTTACAGATTTCTCATTGATGAAATTGGATGTTTTCAATCCACAAGGTTCTTCAAGTAACCCGCTTACCTATGGAGCACATGAATATATTGCAGCTGGCTATTTTGAGTTTAATGCAAATATCAGAGAGTTGCAGATAGTGGGTGGAATCCGGGCCGAAAATACCAATCAGGGATATACAATAAAATATCAAAGCCCCATAGTATCTTTAAAAATCCCTGATGGTTCAGCCATATACACTGATATATTACCGAGTATAAATTTCAAATACAAACCAGGGATCAATCAAAATGTTCGTGCTTCCTACTTCCGTTCCATCAATCGTCCGGGATATTTTGAAATGGTTCCATATAGCATCGTCAATGATATTTACAGGGAAAAGGGTAATCCAGATCTAAAACGAGCAATCATCGACAATATAGATTTCAGATATGAATTGTTCCCAAAACCAGAGGAACAAGTTATGGTTGGTTTGTTTTATAAAAAAATCCATAATCCCATAGAATATGCCATGATGCGTCCACCAAAAGAGTCTTCACTGGATTTATTCTATATGCCGGGCAATTTTGGAACCGCTTCCAATTACGGAGTAGAAATCGAATTAATCAAGTATTTTCATTCTTTTGGGATAAAAGCCAACTACACTTATACCAATTCATCTATTACAACACCCAAAACTGCCTGGGTAAAAGAGGTATTCGTACAAGTCGATCAAAAACGGCCTTTATATGGGCAATCTGCACAGGTTGCTAATCTTTCCCTGCTATACAAAAATGTCAGATACGACTGGTACGCTCAGTTCGCAGTCAATTATACAGGCGATCGAATTTCATATGTTTCACAATTTCTTAATAATGACCTCTGGCAAAAAGGCTTCTTCCAGGGTGATTTTTCAATTGAAAAACGCTTCAAAAAACTTACTGTTTATATGAAAGCAAATAATCTTTTTGATACCAAAATGATTGAATATATAAAATTGGGAGACAAAATTAATGAAGGATTTCCAATGCAGAACCCCCAATCAGGAGAAACGCTGATTAGTCAGGAAAACTATGGTCAGACATATTTAATGGGAGTCAGATTTAAATTTTAATCTGTTACCCAATCGACATACTTAAAATTAATTGATTTTTTACAATTTTAATTAGAAATAAATGAAAACAAAACATGTATTATTATCAATGGCTCTAATGGTCATTTCCCTTATTTCGTGCAAAAAGAGTGATTCAACCACTGATCCGGATCCTATTGTAAATCAAAACTTCGTAATAAACGGAGGTCCGGTATCAGGGATATGGAAAGCTAAAAGTATTTACACAATCACAGGCAGCTTTGAAATTCCGATAGGTCAATCTTTGACAATTGAAGATGGTGTTAAAGTTGTTATTAAAAAAAATGATGCCGTTCCGGTAGAAATTATGGTGTACGGTAATTTAATCTGCCTTGGGAAAGATGGAAGTCTCATCCAGTTTACAATACCAGACTCACTAAGGGCTACCAATCCCTCTCGCGTATGGGGCGGAATATTTGCTGCAGATAAACAGACAACTCCTCCCAACCTTGTATTTCAATATTGCACATTTGAATACTCAGGTGCTTTGACTACTAATAATTCGTATTCGGCACACACTTTCAAATCAACAGTAGGCAAAGCGGTGCCAGCAATTAACGTGATGGATCAGAATTCCAATCTGGTTGTTCAAAACTGCAAATTCAGTTTGACCACATCAGATGCTACCTATATGCAGGGTGGAAACATGATATTCTCCAATAATATATTCGAGTCATGTGGCGACGAAACCGGAGGCGAAGGGATTAATCTGAAATCCGGAATTATTGCTGATTGCGGGTTTAATTTGTTTTATGGTCAGTGCAATAGTTCATTTAAATTATCCGGTTCAACGGATGGCCGGACTCCAGGGAAATTCACGGTTTATAACAATACAATTGTAAATAGCGGCAACAGAAAAGTTCCTGCTGATTTTGGATGCATGTATCTCGAATTATTATGCACAGCAAATATTTACAATAATTTAATCGTGAACTGCCGTTCAGGTATTCTTAACAGTCTGGCCACACCTGCTTCAGCCACAAGTATGGTTTCCAATAATTACTATTATGCAAATACGCAGGCTATGGTGGATGCTTTTCAGGAATCTTACGGGATACCGACTAAATCAGCCATTTTTAAAGGGGAAACAAATTCTGTAAAAGGTACTCTGGTCGGTGCAAACGATGTAAAATTTGTTTCATACGATTTATCTACTCCTGCAACTAAAGCAACCATGGATGCTACCAACAACTTCCATTTACAATCTATATCTCCTGCATTGACCGCAGGTGCCTCTACTGCTGTAGTTACAGCCAAATTAAATTTTCCTAATGGAATAACTATCAACGGAGTAACATATAAAGCACCTGCTCCTGCTGCATATTGCGGCAGATATGGAATTAATTAATTACCAACAAATGACATAAGTCCATCCGGACTTATGTCATTTTAAAATATTAACTATGAGAAATAAATATTTATTCATTATTGCACTGTTTCTGGGTCTATTTAATGGACTCTCATTAATGGCACAGGATAGCCGGTATGCAGACGCAGTAAGCACTGTCTGGCCAAAAGGGAAAGGCCTAAGCTTTTTTATTGTAAGCGACCCGGGACGCAATGGATTCGATCAGCAAAAAATAGTGGCAGAGAGAATTGGTAACCTGGCAGGTATGATAAACCCAAAATTTATCGTATCCACAGGCGATATATTTCACTTTAAGGGTGTTGAAAGCGTCAGCGATCCATTGTGGATCAGCAATTTTGAATCCATTTATGCACATCCCGATCTAATGTGTCCCTGGTATATCGCGCTGGGAAATCACGAACACGACGGCAGCACCAAGGCAATATTTGACTACTCTAAGATAAGTCGCCGATGGAAAACCCTGACGAATTACTATACCCAGGTTCACAGAATAAGTGAGAAATCAAGTTTGAGAATTCTCTATATCGATACTACTCCCCTGCAACGTAATTCCAGCCGTCCCATAGATCCTGAGAGATTCCCTGAATTGGCATTACAGGATCCAAATCGTCAGCTGCACTGGATTGATAGCGTTCTTACAGTCAGCAAAGAAACCTGGACCATTGTGGTAGGTCATCATCAGATCTATTCCAATAACTCATTGGCCAAAAAAGAATACCAGAGCGATGATGAAATGATTAAAAAAGTTGATCCTATTTTAAAGAAACATAAGGTTGACTTTTATTTTAGCGGACACTGCCATACCTTTCAACATATCCATCATGAAGATACAGATATGGAATATGTCATAAACACTTCAGCAGGAATAGCCCGGCCAGTCGATGACAAGGGAGGCAAAGGCACCTTGTTCTGCAGTCCGAGGGAAGGCTTTATGGCCTGCGCGGTAACAGACAATGAATTTCACTTTTGGTTGATCGATTTCAAAGGAAATGCAATCTATGATTTTGCCAAAAAGAAATAAACTCTATCTTGTAACCAAAAGCTTCTAAACGAAATAAATTAAATATGAAACAGATATATAGCATTTTACTGATATTATTTTTTGCATCCTATTCTGTCAGTGCCCAATCACTTGTCAATCCTGAAAAATTACCCGACAGTGCGCTCAATTTTATGGTAACCAGTGATATGGGGAGAAAGGGTCTCTCCGAACAAAAAAACATTGCGGTACTTTTGGGAAAAGAAGCTGATTATAACAAATTCAGCTTCATTGCAGTTGCCGGTGATCCTATTCACGATGATGGCGTGAAAAGTACAGATGACACTGAATGGAAAGAAAAGTTTGAGAACATTTACACTGCTCCTTCCTTGATGAATATCCCCTGGTATGTTGTTTCGGGAAATCATGAGTACCATGGAAGCGTTCAGGCAATCCTGGATTATTCAAAGGTTTCCAGTCGCTGGAAAGCGCCTGCAAGATACTATTCGATCGAAAAGACCCTAGACTCAAAGGGTAACAAATGTCTGTTCGTTTTTATTGATACAGCCCCGCTGATAGACAAATACCGCGAAGAAAAAAGCTACTCAGATGCCGGGAAACAGGATATGGACAAACAATTGAAATGGTTGGATTCGACTTTGGTCTCAAACAGCGACCGCTGGAAAGTAGTAATCGGACACCACCCGGTATATGCTGATACGCAAAAAGAAGAAAAAGAGCGTACTGATATGCAAAAGAGAGTGGGGGTTATCCTTGAAAACCGCAAGGCAGATCTCTATATATGTGGTCATATCCATAATTTTCAACATATTAAACCTGCAGGAAAGACTGTGAATTATGTTATCAACTCGTCGGCTTCAGAATCCAGAAAAGTCAACAAAACAGATGGCACAATATATTGTAACTCTAACCCCGGCTTCACGGTTTGTAAGGTTACACCAGAAAGCTTGACCTTTCTTTTCGTTAATTACAAAGGCGAAAGTGTGTATAAGTATGTTCTTAATAAATAGATCATCTGAAATAGTAGTTGAATGTAAAAGACAATAAAATAAAAAGGAGGACCCAAGGTAAAGATTTCAATCCCAAAAATTCTTTCACCTTGGGTCCAATTCTTTTTGTAAGTACTGCCAGAAGCCAGAATTTAGTAGCCTGAGAAAATATAGTTACCAGGCAATAAATGGGCAGGTTCATTTTCAAAATTCCTGATGATATTGAAAATAAGCTATATGGTATCGGAGAAAACGAAGCAATAAACAAAATCCACACATTCCATTAAAAAAAAAGCGATTGGAAATAGTGAAAGACATCATCTGAAGGTCCTGGTACATGATTGTCTAATAATTCAAGAAATCCAGTAGATTCGTAATTAAAATTTTCAGCAGTAGCATAACCTAAAAAATAACCGGTCAAAGCGCCTGCGAATATTCCCCAAGTTGCCATAGCGATATAATTCCTTGATCTGTTTTCATTTAGAATGACCAGCATACTGAATATAGTTAGTACTGGTAGTGGAAAAATTGATGCATTAACAAATGAACAGATAATCAACGCCGATTTACTCCTTTTTAAGTGTTGCGTGTTTGATTGATGTACTAACTTATTAGGTAAGCTTTTACAACCGGTTTGTTAGTCACTTCATTATATTCTTACAACAAAACTATTACCGAATATTGGAGAGTATATTAATCAAAAGTGACCTTTGTACTAATTCATCATTATCAAAATATTACATAACTGTTTCATGTAGAATTCAATAAATTTGTAGTTTGACTTTTTGTGTCTATTTGATTAAAATATAGATAATATTGAGATTATCTGGTTACATTTGCCCGTTGTTTAAGCTTAAATGACAATTTTTGGGTTTGATTATATTTCAAAAATAGAGAATGGTTCGTCTTGAGTTTTTAAAATATATGGCAGTCTTTAATGCCTTAATAAGGGTAAATCCCGCATTGAGAAGAAGTCTTGTTGATCCTGAAATAATAAAAGAGAATTTTGGAAATGATTTTTTTTGGGGAGTAGCCACATCTGCATACCAGATTGAAGGTGCATGGAATACAGATGGAAAGGGGGAATCGATATGGGATCGGTTTACCAATGTGCAGGGTAATGTAAAAGATAACGTTGACGGAAAGGTCGCCAATGATTTTTACCACCGGTACAAAAGTGATTTAAGACTTTTAAAAAACCTAAATTTTAATCATTTCAGATTTTCATTTTCATGGGCCAGATTGTTGCCAAACGGCACTGGTCAAATCAATGAAAGAGGTGTCGATTTTTACAACAGAATGATAGATTCTTGTCTGGAATTGGGTATAGATCCCTGGGCCATGCTCTATCATTGGGACTTGCCTCAGAAGTTGGAAGAAGCGGGCGGTTGGACCAACCGAGATATAGTTGGTTGGTTTAATGAATATGCTGATTTGTGTACCCGCAAATTTGGTGACCGCATTAAACACTGGATGGTATTGAATGAACCTGCAAGTTTTACAACACTGGGATATCTTTCTGGTATCCATGCACCGAGCAGAATTGGTTTTGGCAACTACCTCTCTTCGGTGCATCATGCTTGTCTGTGTCAGTCTGAAGGGGGCAGGGTTATTCGACGAAATGTGGCCAACAGTCATGTTGGAACTACCTTTTCATGCTCGTTCACAGAACCGGCAAAACCAACTCCAGATTATCAACGGGCTGCGAAGAGGCTCGATGTTGTGCTGAACCGGTTGTTTATTGAACCTTCTTTGGGAATGGGCTATCCAATTCAGGACCTTCCATTTCTCGAAAAGATAGAAAAGTACATCCAACCCGGTGATATGCAGAATCTGAAGTTTGATTTTGATTTTATTGGTCTCCAGAATTATTTTAGAGTCGTTACCAAGCCTTTTTTGATACCCTATCTTTGGGCCACACGAGTCAAACCCAATTCGGATGCCGAGGTGACGGAAATGGGCTGGGAGGTCAATCCTGAGGGTATGTATAATATTATCAAGCAGTTTGCCAAATATCCAGTCAAAGAAATTGTAATTACTGAAAATGGTGCTGCCTTTCCTGATCATCTAATGAATGGAAGAGTTGCCGACCTGCAACGAATCAATTTTTACAAACGTTACCTTGAGAATATTCTTCGTGCTAAAAATGAAGGTATCAAAGTGACTGGTTACTTTGCCTGGACTTTTATAGATAACTTTGAGTGGGCCGAAGGATTCCGTCCTAGATTTGGACTTGTCTACAACGATTTTAAAACCCACGAACGAATCGTAAAGGATTCGGGTTATTGGTTCAGGGATTTTCTGAAATAAGAAACAGGGATTAAATAGGATGGGGGTTGTTAATTCCGTTTGTAATACGATAAAGCAGCAAGAGTACCCGGGTATTTTTTGATTTCAGAGACTGTATAATAGCCAGTTGCATCTGCAGTGAAGCAGATGGCTTCACCTTGGTGTTCATTTCTAAAGTAGGGTGCATCGAATGGCTTTCTAAGTAAAGCATTTAATATCGTTTCATTCGGTAGTCTTTTCCAATACCAGATCTGACCTGTATTCCTTACCAGGATTTCAGAGCCGTCCGGTGAGATATCTGCTGCTGTCAAAAGGTCAAACGGAAGCGAAGCCAACTGAATAAGTTTTGTCGTTGATGAAGTTGATTGGGGATATTTTGCCACGAACAACATGCTGTGAGCTACCTGTTTTGTCATGATGTACAAATCTTTTGTCAGCGGGTCTAAAAGCAACGATTCGGCATTGACTGCACCTGTTGGATAGGTGAATTTGAGCACATCAGGGATGACATGAAGGATTGTCTGAGAAGAACAATTGGTTAAATCAGGCTCAGCAAAACGGTAAATGATGACATAGGGATATACACTGTCGTTGTCGCCAATATCACCAACGTACAGGTAACTTTTGGAATTGTCCGGTCCCGGGCCGGAAGCCAGGTCTTCCCAGTCTCTGTTGCCGATGCCATCCAAAACAATTTTTCCCAAATCCTCTCCTTTGGCATTTGTGACATAGATTTCATTGTAGTTTCCGCTGTCCTCATGTGTATACAGCAATCCTGCATTTATCCTGCTTGAGGCCAGACCGGACAATTCCAGCAGATCTTGCCGCTTTAGATTGTTCACAATTGGTGTACTTCCAAATACATTGGTTTTCTCCAGTAATGACAGATCATATTTTCCATATTTCACTGAATCAACAGCTAACAATGGTGGCGTAACAACATCAGTTAAATCTTTACTTGCCTCAGACGATTTATGGCAGCCTGAGAACAGAAAGGATAAAATATAGCAGGAAAGGATAAGCTTCAAAGGCATGTTATAAATTTTAGAAATCATTTGTCTTTACCCGTTCGATCAAAATAAAAAAAATGGACGAGCGATCGTCCATTTTTTTTCAAGCATGTGACTTTTAATAAGTATGTTGATTGCCCGTTTTGTCTGTTGGGAAAGCCCCGAGATCCTTGTTCGGTGGAGTTATATTGGCTCCGTATATTCCTCCTTTTTTAATATTGGCCATTGGTATTCCATATTGCACCAATTTTGGCGCACTGGGTTTGGTTGGCATGGCATTTTTGCCTGTTCCACCTGGATAAACGCCAGCGCCGATGGCAGGAGAACCTGTTTGAAGATTGAAATTTGCACCTGCAGGAATTTGATTTATCCGATATTTTAGGCCTATGCTGTTTGCTGCAAGGTTGTAATTGACAAACAATGGATCGTATTTTAGAGAATCGCCTGCAGTGTTTGAACCCGAATTGGTTCCATTTGCCAAAGTTGCTCCGTTTACATAGCCATTAAAGTCATTCGATTGCTTCTTTGTGAACTGAAGCGGTTCAATGAAAACCATGTATTGTTCTACACCACCACCCATCGGTTTGCCTCTGCCAATATAGGTTAGGTTGTTATTGTAGCTTGTGTTTAGAGTATCGGCGGGTTTTCCTTTCTCTGATCCGTAGGTAATCCTGATTCCTTGCTTGCAATTTGCAATGATATTGTTGTAAAGAAATCCACCTGCATTGGTTTCAGTATTGATAGATCCATTACGTGTGGCTTTGGTTTGCCTGAATCCGCAATTTACCACTGTATTGTTGTAAATGTTTACATAAGCCGATTTTCCGATGTCACCTGAAGTTTTCAGTCCGTTGGTAGCTCCGCCGAAACAAAAATTATACGCCATATCACCAATACAACCATCCTTCAGGTTGATTCCTTCTCCACCAATACCGCCGGTTTTTGTAAGGGTATTTCTCATGATGCTTACATAAATGTTCTGACATTTTCCGATGCAGTCGTCAGTTGAGCCATAAAACCATGAATCTTCGATAATCATCGTAGCCATTGGAGCCCCTGAAGCACTGCTCATGAATACGGCATTACGCGGATCGCCTGCCTTTGCGCCAAAGTCCGGTGCATTGATACCCCAAGGGCCACCTGTGTATTCTACATGAGTCCATCTTAAAAGGAGCAATTTTGCTGAAGGCGAGCACTGTATGCCACCCCAGTAACCTTTGAATGCAGGGTCGTTTGCAGAATCATCTGTGTAACTTACATTGGATTTTGGTGTTGTGGCAGTTTCAAAAACCGTAAACCAGTTTGGTTTATCTTTTGAACCATCGCTAACCAATGTTCCGTTGACATAAAAAGCAGGGGAGGTTGCCGCCGATTTTCCATCTCCATGGACAATGACGGAAGTTCCTGGTTGCAAATACAAGGTGTCACCTGCATTGATGGTAACATCAGACATAATGTGATATCTTTTACCTGATTTCATGGTTCCCTTTAATGGAATGGCGTTTCCAGAGGCATCTTTCTGAGGTAAAATCGTATCATTGATGGATTGACCCACCACGGTCAAAGGGACTGAAATGACGACATTCTCGTCAGAAGAATTTTTGTTGCACGAAAAAAATGAAAGTGCAAGCAAGACAGCAAAACAAAATTGAAAATAATTCTTTAACATAATTTTCTTTTAATAGGATTAAGACTAACGATATTTTTATTTGTGGTCATTTCTAAAGTATGTACCTGAACCCAATCTGGTAATTCTGCCCATACAGATTTCTTCTTGACAATGTTTGTGAACTGCTCAGATTCTCGTAGGGTACAGCATATGTATTTGAAATGGGTTTATTTACATAATATTCATCCGGCGTATTTAATAAATTTTGAATCTTCAGGAAAATTCCAAAATTCTTTTTGAATTTTTTCTCAGCCGAAAAGTCAAACATATTCAAGTCTTTTTGCCACTGGTCAAATCCATAATAGGGTGAAACCAATGCAATGCGTTTTCCGGTGAACTGCCAGGCAAGTTGCATATCAATCCCCAGGGGAATATTTTTGTACAACAACGCTGCGTTAGCTATGTGTGCTGATTGACCCTGAAGTGGTCTTGTTTCTGAAGGGGCAGGTTCGATTCTGATGTTGTTGAAGGTTTCAATCTTCGTCGTTGTAATGCTGGAATTGGTGTAGGTATAGTTTAATCTAAGACCGAATTTGTTAATGTATTTTTCATATACAAATTCAAACCCATAATTGGTTGCATTGCCAAAATTGGCAGGCTGGTACTGGTCTGCCTTCTGACCAACGAATCCGTATTCTATTGGATTTTTTATGTTTTTATAAAACATCCCGGCAAGGATTTGCTCGTTGGATTTTGGGAAATATTCAAAACGGAAATCAATGTTATCTGCCTTGGCATGTTTCAGCAACGGATTTCCGGTTTCATCATATTCATCGCCTTTCTTATTGGTAGGAATAATTTCGAAATATCCCGGCCTGTTGATCGAACTAAAATAGGAAAGCCTAAGATTCGTTTGATTGTTAAGCAGGTATCTCAAATGGATACTTGGCAACACATCAGTATAAGTAATTTTTCCTGATTTTCCAGCCAAAGTTACTGGAAGATCAGTGTCAAATTGTTGATTTGTATTTTCCATTCGAACACCTGCAAGTGTTTCCAGCTTTTTAAAGGTAAACTTGAGCGTTGCATAACCTGCAGAAATGTTTTCATCGGCACGGTAACTGTTTGGGTTTGCCGGTGATCCGTTCGGATTGAACACCGACCAGTTGAAATGATAAATATCAGTCCATAGCTGGAAACTGCCATCCGGATTAGGTATTGTTCTCAGCTCATAGTCCTGGTACAAGTTATCACGGTGCTTGGATCTGTACATTCCCCCAACCATTAGTGTGAATGGGATCTCCTTAAAATTATTTGCATAGGCAAGTTTTGCATAACCTGCTATGTCCCTGTCGCTGGTGGTTTCCCAAATTCGGTGGTAATCAACAACTTTATTGGCATGTTGATAGGGGACAGGGCTTGTGCCATCGGCAAAAAAACCATTGTCATACTCATACTCAGCCAGGTCAGGTATGTTATTTTTGGCAACAGAATAGGCGGTTGTCCAATCAAAATTTAGTTTAGGCGATAACACATGACTGCCTTGTAGCGTTGAATTGTAAATTGACTGATGCTGATATCTGGATCTGCCGTAGTTCCATACCTGACCTGTTCCTGGTCCGACTCTTGGGGGAGGCTGCAAAGTATCGGTCGTCATTCGTGTTTGCGCATCATTTAAGATGGCATCGAAGACATAAAGGCTGATTTTATTTCTTTCATCAATGGAATAATCAATTTTGGCGTTCAGTCCTATTCTGGTCAACTGACTCGAATAATCCCTGATATTCGAATGTTTTATTCTGAGCGAACCCTCTTTATTTGTCTCGTCGTAGTATTCACTTGGATTAAATATTCCGGTGTTGCCTCGATAGGTGTTTTGAAACGAAGCACCAAGCATCACACCAAGTTTATTGTTGAAAAACCGATTTCCAATCGACAAACTGGCAATCGCATTGGGAGTAAAGCTCTTTTTTGTATAGTTTAAATTATCTCGGGTGAAATCGATTGGTTTTGCACTGTATGAGGACCCATATGCTTCGAATGGAGATTTGCTGTTGATACTTTTAACGGGGAAATAATTGTAACCCTTGTTGAAAAGATTTTGATTGTATCCTGTCGAAACGCTGGCATTGACATACAAACGATTTGCTGCATTCTTCATGATCATATTGACCGCACCGCCAATTGCATCTCCTTCCATATCGGGGGTTAAGGCCTTGCTAACTTCAACCCTTTCAACCAAATCGGAAGGGAAAATGTCCAGCGGAACATACCTGTTCTTGTTGTCAGGGCTGGGTATCTTAATCCCGTTTATCAGCGTGTAGTTGTACCGCTGATCCATGCCCCTGATGATTGCATACCTTCCTTCACCACTGCTGCTTCGTTCGAGGGACACGCCTGAAACACGCTGCAATACATTGGCTATAATGATATCAGGTGAAAGTTGAATAGATTTTGCGGAGACGATATTTGAAACTATTTGTGAATTCTGCTCATCTTTTTTTGCAGAAACCTCACTCTCCTTATATTTTTTGCCCGAAACAGTAATTGTAGCTAATTCGGAGTATGCATCTTTTAAGTGAAAATTCAAAACCGTGTTGTTACTTATTGAAATCAAGGTATCCTGACTCTGATAACCAATAAAGCTGCAAACAATTTTATACTTACCCTTGGCCACATTTTGAAAAGAATAGGTACCGTCTAATCCGGCTATTGTATTCAGTTTTAAGGAAGAAATAGTAATTGTTGCACCTACCAACTGCTCTTTTGTAGTTCTGTCAGCTATTTGACCTTTTATCTTAAAATTTGGCGTTTGTGCGGAAATATTTAATTGAAAAATGTATAAACAGAGTATTAATATCGAAAATTTTCTCATGAATGTGGTTAAATCTAAGTTGCAAAAAAAATGAGACTTCAATTGATCAGCAGACTCATTAGAATTTATATTGTCGTTTCAGTATCTATAAAAACACTTAATTATATATTTTCATAGAATATGCGAAAATAGGGTCTCGGTATTTCAAAATGGATAAGAAACTGTTACATTTCTGATAATTAATGATTACAAAACGGTTTCAAAAATATTTCTTCTGAAAAATGCAGTTGTGGTTGTGTAGTGCCATCCTCGTCTTTTTCAGCAACCATTTTTTCAAATTTGTCCACCCAATTGATGGTTTCCCTGATGTTTGGAACGAACAAAAGCTTTGTTTCCCTATTGGGTTCTATAAATGATTAATAATTAGATGTTTTGTAATCATTAATTTACATTATTGTAACCGAAACGAAATCTCTTTTATCTTACTTAGCCTCGTGAAATTTAAATTAAGTTGCATGGAAGCTAAACGGAGCGTAGAGTTGGTGGTAATTTCGGACCTTCATTTGGGAACTTCAGGATGTCAGGCTGTTGAGCTACACAAATACTTGAAGAGTATCAAACCCAAAACGTTGATTCTCAATGGTGATATAATTGATATTTGGCAATTTAAGAAGCGCTATTTTCCCAAGTCTCACTTGAAAGTCGTGAAGCAGTTGCTTGGTTTTGCCGCCGACAGGTGTTCAGTTTACTACGTTACCGGCAACCATGATGAGATGTTCAGGAAGTTCAATGGAATGAAAATAGGCAAGTTGAAAATTGTCAATGATTTGAAACTGGAGCTCGATGGACAGACCGTCTGGATATTTCATGGCGATGTTTTCGATGTGGTCATGCAGTATTCAAAATGGCTCTCAAAATTGGGGGCAATCGGCTACGATACGCTTGTATCCTTGAATTCTTTTGTGAATTGGGTATTACAAATGTTGGATATTAACCTGAAACCTGTTTCATTTTCGAAGAAGATCAAAGAATCGGTAAAAGGAGCAGTAAAATACATCAATGCTTTTGAAGATACTGTATCGGCAGCAGCCATTCGAAAAGGGGCTGATTCCGTCGTGTGTGGTCACATTCACAAGCCGGAAATCAGAAAAATCAAGGTAGGAGATCAAACTGTCAACTACATGAACTCAGGAGACTGGATCGAGAATCTATCCTCCCTTGAGTACAACAATGGCCAATGGCGGATTTTTAATTACAGTAAAGATTTTATTGAGCATCAAGGCGATGTGGATGCAGATTTTGAAAAAATCGTTGACAAGGAGGTAAAAGAGTTGTTTAATAATATGTTGGTTGAATTTCAAAGATAATTATTCGAGGAATCATGAAAGTTTTATACGCGATTCAGGGTACTGGAAACGGACATTTGAGCCGGTCGTTGGATATCATTCCACATCTTCAAAATTATTGTCAATGCGATATTCTTATCAGCGGAACGCAGTGTGATCTGGAAATGGGTTTTCCGGTTAAATACAGGTTGAAAGGATTTAGCTTTCTTTTTGGAACAAACGGAGGGGTAGATATTTGGAAAACCATCAAAGCCTTCAACATAGTCAGGTTTTTCAGAGAAATTTTTACCTTAAAAGTTGAAGATTACGATTTGGTAATCAACGATTTTGAACCCATCTCAGCATGGGCTTGCTGGTTTCGAAAGGTTCCTGTTTTGGGATTGAGCCACCAGGGATCTTTCCTGAGTAAAAATATTCCGGTACCCGACAAAAAGGATCTGTTTGGTGATTTTATTCTGAAAAATTATGCTCCGGTTTCTGTTCACCTTGGCTTCCACTTTAAATCGTATGCAAAAAATATATACACGCCAGTAATAAGAAAACAGGTGAGAGATTCGAAGGTGGAAGAGTTGGATTATTACACTGTTTACCTGCCGTCGTATGATGATGCGCATCTTTTGAAAATTTTCTCCCAATTTAAAAATACCAATTGGCACCTCTTCTCAAAGCATTCCAAAAAGGCTTACCAGGAAGGCAATGTCACCGTCAACTTAATCACCAATGATGCATTTGTGGAGGACATGGCCAAGTCGAAGGGAGTATTGTGTGGAGCAGGATTCGAGACACCAGCCGAAGCTCTTTTCCTGAAGAAAAAACTCATGGTAATACCTATGAAAGGCCAGTATGAGCAGCAATGCAATGCCGCAGCGCTTGAGGAAATGGGTGTGCCGGTACTCGGTATTTTGAACGAAAGCCAGCTTGGAAGGATCTCAGAATGGCTCAATTCGTCCGAGAAAATTGAGGTAGATTACCCTGACATCACGCGCTCCATCATCAGGCGCATTTTTGAGCTTGATGTCCAACGTATTCTGCAAAAGAACAAATGGTATTCGTCTTACCAGTTAACTACCAAGTCTCCAACCCAGCGGAGAGTGGCATTTTAGGAAATGGTAAGCTACCTCGAGGGCTAATTAATTTTCAATTGTGTCAATTTTTCATCAACTGTTTTGATCACCATGAGAATCGGTGCTGATTTCTCATCATATTGCTTATTTTTGTAACTTATCTGTTCAGTCGGACGAATTGTTCGGATGATCAAAATTTTGATGAAGTATTTATGGAGTTACCAAGCATCAACCATTTAAGAGAATTGGAGGCCGAATCGATTTTTGTGATCCGGGAAGTAGCTGCCCAATTCGAAAATCCTGTCATGCTTTTCTCCGGTGGGAAAGATTCAATTGTCATGTTTTTTCTTGCCAGGAAGGCATTTTTTCCAGCGAAGGTTCCTTTTCCACTCATGCATATTGATACTGGGCATAATTTTGAGGAGACCATTGCTTATCGGGATGAACTTGCCGAAAAGACAGGTACCAAGATTATAGTCAGATATGTACAAGATTCAATTGACACAGGCAGAGCGGTTGAGGAGAAGGGTATCAATGCCAGTCGCAATGTCCTACAAACAGTTACCTTGTTGGATTCGATTGAGGAGCTGAAGTTCGATTGTGCAATGGGAGGTGGCAGAAGGGATGAAGAAAAGGCCCGTGCCAAAGAACGTTTTTTCTCGCACCGCGATGAGTTTGGACAATGGGATCCTAAAAATCAAAGGCCTGAACTATGGAATCTTTTTAATGGGAAGAAACATATTGGTGAACATTTTCGGGTATTCCCAATTAGCAATTGGACCGAAATGGATGTATGGCAATATATTTTGATGGAAAATATCCCCATGCCTAGTCTCTACTTTACCCACGAGCGTGAAGTCTTTTGCAGGGATGGTGTCTGGCTTGCGGCAGCCTCATTTATGAAATTGAAACAAGGTGAAAAGAGTGAGCTAAAAAGAATCCGTTGCCGGACTATTGGCGATATTACCTGCACCGGAGTTACCTTATCGGAAGCCAATACGCTGGAGGAAATTATTCAGGAAGTGGCCGCCAGCAGGGTAACAGAAAGAGGTGGTCGTGCCGATGACAAACGATCTGAAGCGGCGATGGAAGACAGGAAGAAGGAAGGGTATTTTTGAGTTATGAGTTATGAGTTATTATGGGATTGTCATAACTTAAAACTTGTTATTTTATTGTTGAAATGATTTATAGTTAGCATGATAGATAGCAGTGCAACAGGTTTATCCGGCAAGGAGATCGGATATTTGGATATGGAGCTTCTTAGGTTTACCACGGCTGGAAGTGTAGATGATGGGAAAAGTACGCTGATTGGCCGATTACTTTACGACAGCAAGGCAATATTTGAAGATCAGATGGAGGCCATAGAAAGAGCCAGCATCAGCAGAGGCGGAGAAGAGGTCAATCTTGCGCTACTTACAGATGGGCTTAGGGCAGAGCGTGAACAGGGTATTACGATAGATGTAGCCTACCGGTATTTTGCAACGCCAAGAAGAAAATTCATTATTGCAGATACACCCGGGCACATTCAATATACAAGAAACATGGTCACAGGTGCATCAACGGCAAACGCAGCCGTGATACTTATCGATGCACGCAATGGTGTCATTGAACAGACACGCAGGCATGCTTACATTGCAGCGTTGCTTCAAATTCCTCATGTTGTTGTTTGTATCAACAAGATGGATTTGGTTGAGTTTTCACAAGAAATTTTTGATGCCATCAAAACTGATTTCACTGAAGTAGCACATAAATTAGGAAACAATGATGTTCATTTCCTTCCTATCAGTGCAAAATTGGGTGACAATGTTGTTGACAGATCCCTGAACATGGACTGGTATTCGGGTCCCACGTTTATCGGATTGATGGAGAGCATTCCGGTAGGAGGTGATCATAATTTCACCGATCCACGCTTCCCGGTTCAGTACGTCATTCGCCCGCAATCAGACCAGTATCACGATTACAGGGGTTATGCAGGAAGAGTTTCAGGCGGTATTTTTAGTGTTGGTCAAGAGGTTGTGGCTTTGCCAGGCGGACAAAGAACAACCATTGAAGGAATAGATTTTGGGGAAGAAAGTCGGGATCTCGCCTTTCCACCACAGTCTGTTACGCTCCGGTTATCGCATGAAATTGATATCAGCCGTGGTTCAATGATTGTTGATGCCAAAAATCAACCATATCAAGCCCAGGAGATAGATTTGATGATTTGTTGGTTGAACGTTAAACCATTGCAAATCAAAGGAAAATATAGTTTGAAGCATACCTCCAACGAGATGAAATGTGTGGTGACCGATGTCGCATACAAGGTAAATATCAATACGCTTGAAGAAATTCACGATGATTTGACCATTGGACTCAACGAAATCGCAAGAATCTCTGTGAAAACTACGCGCCCCATCTTCTTTGACTCCTACAGGAGAAACCGCGAGACTGGAAGTTTGATTTTGATCGATGAGGCAACCAACAATGTTGTTGGCGCAGGGATGATTCTCTAAACGAACAAAGGCCGCTTGAGCAGCCTTTGTTCGTTTAGAGAATCATCTTCACATTCTCATCGCAATTGTAAAGAGTAATTCGCTATTGAGTGAGTGGTATTTAACGGGATCTACATTTACGCCATCTATCTGATAGAGATACATATAGTTTGTTTTATCACCCCTGCTATAGGTTAGATCAACCGAATATTTGCCACTTCGGTAACCAATTCCACCATTGTAGGACTTGAAGTTGTAATTGACACTTGGCTGTGCAATTCCATTGACATTCAGTTGATATGGATTGCCGTAAAGTTCCATACCACCTCTGATACTGAAAGCATCTGTCACCCTGACTTCGGCTCCGCATCTCAGGTTTCCTACTGCCTTGTAAATGGCTTTAATATCCTTGTTTTCCATTGTAAAATTGTCTCCACTCAGTCCATTTGTATATTTGGATGACGAGTAGTCAATTAATTCGTAGTCAACAGATAACATTCCAATCTTCCCAAATTGGTAAGCAAAACTGCCAATGGCGCGCAAGGGAGACCGTAAATTGTAATGAAAATTTCCAATGGGATTATCTTCTTTGTGATTGCCATTTGCCTCAGCACTTACTCCTGTTAAGTTGGAAGTCATTGTGGAGCTATAGGTCTCTTTGATGTTAAAATAGGTAGGTGTATGCAATGCGATTCCCACACGTAGGGCAGGAATTGGCCGATAGATGGCTCCTATTTTGATATTGTACCCAACACCTGTAGACCTTGAGGTATTTGAATAGTCAAACCTACCCCAGCTTCCTGCAGTTGTATTGGCGTTATTCTCACCACTTTCAGAATATAATTTGGCTTCATCGTAGAAGAGATCCTGCATCCCAACAGTAGCTCCAAGGTACAATTGATGGTTGAAATTTGCTCCAAAGGAGGCTACATATTCGTTGATGTATCCTTCCTTACTGGCCGCTTCTGTTTGTTTAACCGTCTCATTGCTCAGCAGAAACGTCTTGTATTGGTTGGCACCGGTATTTGGATTTGCCACATCAATGAGGTAATTTTCCCAGGCCAGTTTACTTTCCCATGGAATTCCGCTTTGATAAGGGTCGTAGCTATCAGTTGTAACCAGGTTGTTGTAGTTGATTCCATTGGTATTTTGGGCAAAGGCATCCATCCGGGAGTGTGGTGAATTGTCTGATCTGAGCAATGAGTTTTGGTTAAAATTGGCCAATCTGTTAAATCCGATTCCATAATTGAAGGAAACAAGACCAGAACTATTGTTCACTGCAGGAATGACAGAAATATATCCTACGTTTTTGAAGTTAAAATTGTTGTTTTTATCCTTGTAGCTATTTCCCTGGTAAGTCGATTCTGTTGAATTTGAATTAACCAGGTTGAGTGTGGTCGAGACCTCGCCTCTTTGATAGATTCCGATTCCAGCCGGATTGATACTCAGTGAGCTAAAATCTCCTCCCAGGGCCCCAAATGCGCCACCCATGGCTTTTGAACGTGCAGTAGATCCGTAACTTTGCTGGGAGAACAACAAGGCATTGTCGACATATTGCGCCGAAGAATAGGCCATGGTACTTAAAAGTACGATTACTGTAAAATATATCTTCTTCATTGGATTGAAATTTGTTGTTTAAAGTCCAAATCTTGGGCTCACATCATCAATTTTGGTTGGTGTGAACACGCATTAAAAGTTGTGTTACAATATAAATCTAAAATTCAACGACTTCACGGGAGTTCAATTATCTTCCCCCACGTGTTCCGCCGCCACCGCCGCCGCCTGTATTACCTCCCACATTACCTCCGACATTTCCTCCTCCACTAACCCCGGAATTGGTTCCGCTGTAGGATGGAGCCGAAAAACTTCTGGTAGTGGGTGAGCTGGTTTGATAGGAATTGCTTGGTGAATAGGATCTGCCACTGCTTACACCCGAGGAACGAGTTGCTTCGTTGGTTGGAGAACTGGCTGCAGAACCACGTTGGTAGCTGACGGAGGATTGCGTCCTGACTGAACCGGAGCTGCTTCCGGTACTTTGTGGCCTGGTATAGCGGCTTGATTGCGTCGTCCTGTTTGAAATATTGGGAGAAGAATATTGTCTTGAAGTGCCACTGTTGTAGGATGGCTGGGTGTTCATCCTAGGTTTGTTATATGTAGGAGTATAGTTACTGCCAGGTGCCGGCCTGGATGTTCCAACTGATGCATTGGCACCCCCGGCCTGGATGTTATTGGCACGGCGAAGATTGGAAATTGTCTCACCCCTGCCAATCCGGTTGGTTTGGGGAGTGTTCCCCAGGCTCTGCGTATTTGTTAGATCCCTGGCTACATTTGAACCGGAGAGTCTTGTTGAAACGGCTCCAACGGCTCCAGAATTGCCTCTTGCACCGGTTGCTGATCCATTCAAGTTATTTCCAGATAATCTGGTCGAAGAAGAATTTACAGTTCTGCCGGTCTGCATTTGTCCGCTTCCTCCTCCGTTCAGAATCACATTTTTTTGGGTATTCATTCCATACCTTACAGCGTTTGATCCCCCTTGTTTTCCTGTATAGTTCCTCTTGCCATGGTAACGATCTCCGCTGCTCCAGTTTCCGCCACCGCCATATCCGGCGTAGTAACCACCACCCCAGCCATATCCCATTCCATAGCCATAGCTGCCGTAGCCATATCCAAAACCATATCCATAACCCATGCCATAACCCATGCCATAATCCCAATAGAATGGGTCATACCATCCACCGAAGCCGGGGTAAAACCCACCACCGTAGCCGAAACCTCGACCAAAGCCAAAACCCATGCCGTAAGGGCTCCAGAAAGGATCCCAGAAAGGGTTGTAGGAATAGGGACTGTAAAAGGCACTGATCCTTGAGGAATAATCCATCGATTCGCCTTCGTAATAGTTGTTGATTGTAAACTGTTCCTTGCTGTCTTTGTACTCTAATGTTGTATCAGAGTAAGCAGGCTGATCGTCGAAATAATAGGCATTGTTATCTTTGCGGGAACTCTTTGGAACGACATAGTTGTTCACTATTTTACCCTGGTCGTTTTCCTCTACCTGCATGGCAACCATACTTTTCTTTTGGGGCTGCTTGGCCTCTTTGACTTGTTTGGGTGCAGCCGGTCGGGAATCTCCTGGAGTGAAATAAAGATCATCCGAATAAGGACCTGAGGCGACCTTGCTACCTGTGGTGCAGGCAGAAGCCAAGAGTACAACGGCCAATAATAGTTTCACATTCGTTTTCATGATTTGTTCCTCCTTCTGTTAATTAATCCTTCAATTTTCCTTATTTTTGCCATGGAAAATTACACAGTAACATGCAAATATCATACCAAAATTATAAAATGGCAAAAGAACTTACGACAAAGGAAGAAAATTATTCACAATGGTACAATGATTTGGTTAGCAAGGCTGATTTGGCTGAAAATTCGGCTGTTCGTGGTTGCATGGTCATTAAACCATATGGCTATGCCATCTGGGAAAAAATGCAGGCTGCATTGGATCAAATGTTTAAAGATACTGGTCACGAAAATGCCTACTTTCCATTGTTTATTCCAAAATCCTTTTTTAGCAAAGAAGCCAGCCATGTGGAAGGTTTTGCGAAAGAATGTGCCGTTGTAACCCATTACCGGTTAAAGAACGATCCGAATGGCAAGGGAATCATTGTTGATCCTGAAGCCAAACTTGAGGAGGAGTTGATTGTCAGGCCAACTTCTGAGACAATCATTTGGAGTACCTACAAAAATTGGGTTCAATCCTACCGGGACCTCCCGATTCTTGTGAACCAGTGGGCCAATGTGGTGCGTTGGGAGATGCGTACCCGCATGTTTCTAAGAACTGCCGAATTTTTGTGGCAAGAAGGTCACACGGCACACGAGACCAAGGAGGAAGCACTTGCTGAAACCGAGAAAATGATCAATGTCTATGCCGATTTTGTAGAGAACTACATGGCAGTCCCAGTCATAAAAGGTGCAAAATCGGAGCACGAACGATTTGCAGGTGCCCATGAGACCTATAGCATTGAGGCGTTGATGCAGGACGGAAAGGCACTTCAGTCTGGTACTTCTCATTTCCTTGGGCAAAATTTTGCGAAAGCTTTTGAAGTTCAGTTTACCTCACGAGAGGGGAAATTGGAATATGTTTGGGCAACCTCATGGGGAGTTTCAACCCGCTTGATTGGTGCTTTAATTATGGCACATTCCGACAACAATGGATTGATTTTGCCTCCGAAACTGGCTCCAATTCAAGTTGTTATCGTTCCAATTTACAAAAATTCCGAGCAGTTGGCATTGATTTCAGAGCGAGTAAGCCTGTTGATGGCCAAACTAAAAAGCATGGGAATCCGTGCGAAATATGATGACAGAGATTCTCAGCGTCCGGGATGGAAGTTTGCAGAATACGAAATGAAGGGGGTGCCAGTCCGTTTGGCCATTGGTCCCCGTGACCTCGAAAATGGTACTGCAGAGGTAGCTCGCCGTGATACACTTACTAAATCTGTGTTGCCACTGGATGGAATCGAAAAATTAATTGAAGATCTGATGGTGGAGATACAAAGCAATATTTACAACAAGGCTTTGAAATTTAGGGAAGAGAATACCATCGAGGTTGATACTTATGATGAATTCAAAGAACGACTCCTTACCAAACCCGGCTTTGTTCTGGCACATTGGGATGGAACAATGGAAACGGAGGCTCTTATCAAAGAGGAGACCAAGGCCACCATCCGTTGCATTCCTTTCGAGGGGGATCAGCAAGCCGGGAAATGTATGGTGACAGGAAAACCTTCGAGCAGAAGGGTATTGTTCGCTTTATCCTATTAAACTAATTTCATGCCTGAAGTTGTTGATCCCTTGGAACAAATGGTCGTGGAGAGATTTCTGCGTTATGTAGGTTTTGATACCCAATCGGATCCTGACAGCAGTTTATCCCCAAGTACTGAAGGACAAATTAGATTTGGGAAGTTACTTGCCGAAGAGTTGGTGCACCTTGGATTGTCGGATGTAGAAGTCGATTGGAATGGTTATGTAATGGCGACCCTTCCTGCAAACACTGAGAAGGATCTGCCTGTAGTTGGTTTTATTGCCCACATGGATACGAGTCCTGACTTCTCAGGAAAAAACGTCAGGCCCCGCTTGATCGAATGTTACGATGGCCAGGATATCCTCTTGAATGAGGTAAACAAAATCATCTTGTCTACCCAGCGTTTCCCTGAAATTTTAAGATACAAAGGAGAGCGACTCATCGTTACTGATGGTTCCACACTTTTGGGTGCCGATGACAAAGCTGGTTTGGCCGAAATAGTTACAGCGATGGAATTTCTTTTGGCAAATACTGGAATTGTTCATGGAAAGATCAGGATTGCCTTTACACCTGACGAAGAGATTGGCAGGGGAGCCGACCATTTTTTTGTGCCAAAATTCGGTGCCGACTTTGCCTATACCATGGATGGAGGAGAGCTGGGAGAACTTCAATACGAAAATTTCAATGCCGCCTCTGCCAATGTAATATTCCATGGCATCAATGTTCATCCCGGTTCTGCCAAGGACAAGATGAGAAACGCCATGCTCATGGCGAATCAGTTTCTGCTTCGACTTCCCGGTAGGGAGGTGCCGGAACATACAGATCATTACGAGGGGTTTTTCCATTTGTGTAAATTTGAAGGGAGCGTGGAGCGAACAGAACTCTTGTTTCTAATACGTGATTTTGATGGACCGAATTTTATGAACCGGAAGTCTCTCTTGGAGAAAATGGTTTCTGATTTAAATCTCGAATATGGTGAAACGGTAGCTGAAATATGTATTAAAGATCAGTATTTTAACATGAAGGAGAAGATTGACCCCCAATTTTTCATTGTCGATCTTGCCAGGGAGGCCATGCTATCATGTCGGGTGAATCCTAAAATTATGCCCGTGAGAGGAGGAACGGATGGAGCAAGATTGTCGTACATGGGGTTGCCTTGTCCGAATATCTTTGGCGGAGGCCATAATTTTCATGGTAAATACGAATTTATTCCTACAAAATCGATGGAAAGTGCTTGCCGGGTCATCGTGGCAATTGCCGCGAAGGTGGCTGGGTTGTAACTGTTATTTTTAGTTTTGGTTGTATGGAGACGACTGTCAAAATGATTGAATTCATTGCTTCGCGTCAACTTTTCAAAGAGTCTGATATTTTGCTCGTTGGTGTAAGTGGAGGAGTAGATTCGGTTGTTCTCATAGATTTGCTGCACAAGGCAGGCATGGCATTTGCGGTAGCACATTGCAATTTTAAGTTGCGTGGAGAAGCGTCTGAACTTGATGAAGCCTTGGTACAGTCGTTAGCCGTTAAATATGACAAACCTTATTTTGTCAAATCTTTTGATACCAGACTGGTTGCATCCGAACTCGGCATTTCTATTGAGATGGCTGCCCGCGACCTGAGGTATGCCTGGTTTGAGGAGATGAGACGGGCACATCATTTCGATTGGATAGTTGTTGCACACCACTTGGACGATCAAGCTGAAACTTTTTTCCTTAACCTTGCCAGAGGAACCGGGATTGGCGGATTAACCGGCATGAATGTGGTCAACGGAAGGGTTGTGAGACCACTGCTTTTTGCTTCCAGGAAGGAGATTGAAACTTATGCTTTAACCAGGCAGCTTCTCTACAGGGAAGATGGTTCAAATGCAAATACTGATTTTCAGCGCAATAAAATAAGACATTTGATTCTGCCTCTGATGGAAGAGTTAAATCCCTCCTTTCGGCAAGGTTTGCAGGAAACGATCAGACATTTGAAGGATACCTCTTTCATCTATCAGCATGCCATTGAGCAAGCCAAAGACCGAACCATCCAATACCTTTCAGTTGATGAATTTCAGGTAGTCTTAGAGGAATTGAAATTGCTTGATCCTATCTCTTCCTACCTGTTTGAATTTCTAAAGCCTTGTCATTTTAATGGAGATGTGGTTGAAGAGATTGTAAATGCACTCGATGGGCAACCAGGTAAACAGTTTTTTTCCCCAACTCACCGTGCATTGTTGGATCGTGATTTTCTTTTGGTGCAAAAATTAACCTCGACAGAGACAAAAAGATACTATTTGGACGATAATCTCAGTAGACTGGATTTCCCCATAAAATTGTCCTTTACAACGCTCAGGTCGTCAGATTTACATTCGTTCAAAGGATTACAGAACATTGCTCTGGTAGACAAAAGAATGCTGCAGTTTCCGCTTATTCTCAGAAAATGGCAAGCTGGCGACTATTTTCGACCCCTGGGAATGAAGGGAAAGAAAAAATTGAGTGATTTTTTCATTGATGAGAAATTGAATCTGGCAGATAAAGAAAATGTATGGTTGTTGACCAATGGAGAGGAAATCGTGTGGATCATTGGAATACGGCTCGACGATCGATATAAAATTTCCTCTTCTGCCACTGAAGTCTTGAAAATTTCCACAACCTGATGCATTGTATCTATTGATCCTGGTGTCGCTTTCAAAACTCCTTTTTGAAACGAATCCGTTGTTCTTTGTCCATTTTTTCGGTGGCATATTGAAAGATTAATCTTGCTGACCGATCTTTCCAAATCATTAGAAATTTTTCTGTCTGAGCAGGTTCTTTCTTCCAGGCTTCCCGTAAAAACCAGCCAAGGCCTTGGTGAACTACCCTTTCCGAATCCACCATGAGTGGAGTAATCAATTTGAAAAATGGTGTGAAGTCGTTCGTTGATTTTAACAATTTGATCATGGAGACCGCCAGTGAACGGCGCTGAAAGCGATAGGGGACATTTTGCCATGCAGCTAACCGTTCAACAGCAACCAGCTTTTTCTGAAAAAACCATGGAATAATCTTGGCGCTGAGGGTGTCGCAATGTGCCCAGTTTAAAATTCCAAACTCAAACCAACCTGCGACTTCCTCAAAGTGAGCGGCATGCATATTTTTGAGTCTTTTTTCGACAAGCAGGATAAGGAGAATGGTTTCTTCATATTTGCCACTGGAGAGGAGAGATGGTGCTGCTTTCATCAATAGGTCGATGGTCAGGTCATCCTTCTGGCCCAGTTCTTTTACCAGTTTATGAATCAGTTCGGTAGAAATTCCATAGGCATCATACCCCTCCTTGCCATCTTTGAAATACCTTGAATATTTTTCAACGATGGCTCTGTCTGAATTGGTCTGACAGAAGGAGACTATTTGGTCACACAATATGTTTTCATCCATATTTTCTCTGATTAAATGGATAAATTTCCTGAAAAGAATAACAAACCTTAGGGGTTTGAATTTACAGTAAGGGAATTACCAGTGCAGTGCGAAGTTCAGCAGCCAGGGATTCGCCCTTCAGCAAACGCACGATCTCAAGAGAAAATTCCAGGGCAGTCCCAACTCCTCTACCTGTAATAATGTTTTCGTCCACGACAAAAGGTTTCTGCAATACAGTTGCGCCTGTCAGTTCGGATTCGAAACCCGGGTAACATACTGCGTTTTTATGCTTCAAAAAACCCATGGAGCCAAGAATCATCGGTGCAGCACAAATGGCTCCAATGTATTTGTTCTCCTGATAGAATTTTGTGATTTGCCGTGAGAGTCCTGAGTGCATGAAGAGGTTGGAAGTTCCGGGCATTCCACCAGGTAAAATGAGCATGGAGGCACGATCGTAATCGGCTTCGTCGTAGAGAATATCAGCTTCGATCGAGATGTTGTGGGCACCCGTTACTTTCAGTGATCCCGATACGGAAACAGTGGTTACCATTAAATGTGCCCGCCGCAGTACGTCAACGATGGTAATGGCTTCAATCTCTTCGAATCCTGTGGCCAAATGGACCAAAATGTGATTTTTCATGGCTAAAATCTTTAGGAATGATAAATATACAAAAAATGCACAAAAAAAAACCTCCCCAAAGCGGAGAGGTTTTAATTATTCAGTTTCATTTTAATTGACTGCGCCTATACGGGAAATGTATTTGTCAATCATTCTTCCCTCATTGCTGTCGGTATATTTTTCCTTGATGATTTGGTATGTTGAAAGGGCCTTTTCTTTGTTGCCCATCATTTCATACATCCTGCCAGCTTTTAGCAAATAAATGGGAGTGGTGAATTTATTGGCCTTTATATCAGCGGCTTCGCTGTAGTATTTGACAGCTTTTTCTTTGTTGCCAAGTTCGGCATAGGCATCGCCAATGGCTCCAATCGAGACTGGTTTTAAAAGCAAATCATCTGTTTTGAAACTTTCCAGATAATCGATGGCCTCTTTGAACTTTCCGAGATGGAGGTAGGAGATGCCTGCATAATATTTTGCCAGATTGCCGGATGGTGTTCGGCCATAATTGTCTATGATGTCTAAGACTCCGGGATAGTTTCCATCACCATTCAATGCCAGATTGAATGAGTCTTTTTCAAAATACTGCTCCGCAGTAAAGATTTGTTCCTTCGCCTTGACTTCGTGGGGAATGGTGTAAAAACGGTGGGTTGCAAGCAACAAAAGGGCTAAAACAACAGCCGCTCCAAAGATGATGGAGATTAATTTCGCATTTTTCTCAAAAAACAACTCTGCTGTTGTCAATGCGTGTTCAACTTCTTTCAGATTCTCATTGGCTTTTGTCGTGGTCTCTTTGCTCATAACTGATGGTTCTCTTAAATAGGTGCTTTTTTGTATGCGAGTGCAAAAATAATGGTTTTTAACAAACGAGCGCAACAAATTGAAAAATATACAGATGATATTTGATGTTTTCTATCTATTCTTAGATGGTCATTGGTCTTTTGTTCGTAAATGGTAAGTACAGCAAGGAATAATCAACCTGAAAAAAGTATAGATTTGCATTTCATAAAATGGGTCGATATGTTTATAAGGGAACTTTCTGTGATGAATTATAAAAATTTTGGAGAGACGACCCTATCTTTTTCCAAGAAATTGAATTGTTTTATTGGCAACAACGGAGTGGGGAAAACCAATCTTCTGGATGCCATTTATTACCTTTCTTTTTGCAAAAGTTATTTTAATAGTCTTGATTCACAGAATATTAGACATTCTGAAGAATTTTTTGCATTGCAAGGAAAATATGAGTTGGACGGCAATCAGGAAGAGATTCATTGTGGTTTCAAGAATGGTCAAAAGAAAAAAATCCGAAGAAACAAAAAGGAGTATGAACGATTATCTGAACACATTGGTCTGATTCCCCTTGTGATGATTTCGCCTGCCGACGCTGTCTTGATTCAGGGTGGGAGCGAGGAGCGACGCCGGTTCATGGACAGTGTCATTTCCCAGTACGACAGGATTTATCTTGAGTGGTTGGTTCGTTACAACAGGGTGCTGCAGCAACGAAATGTCCTCTTGAAGGAGGTGGTGGGTCGATCTGCCATAGACCCTGACCTTTTTGCTGTCTGGGACGAGCAATTGGTGTTTCTGGGTCAGAAGATTCATCAAAAAAGGGCCGATTTTTTGAAGGAGATACTTCCGGTTTTTCAAAAATATTACACCCAAATTTCCGGCGGGAATGAATTGGTTTCGCTCGAATATAGTTCTCAACTATTTGATAAACAGTTTGATGGATTGTTGAAAGATTCATTTGCAAGGGATCGGATGGTTCAGTACACAACGACAGGTATCCACAAGGATGATCTGGAGTTAAAGTTGGGAGGTTATCCCATTAAACGGCTCGGCTCACAAGGGCAGAACAAGACCTACCTGATCGCCCTGAAGTTTGCACAGTTCGATTTTATCCGTTCGCTGAACCATAGCACGCCTATTTTGCTCCTGGACGATATCTTCGATAAATTGGACAGCGGAAGGGTGGAGGAGATTGTGAAACTTGTCTCTGACGATCATTTTGGCCAGATTTTTATTACCGATACCAATCGCGAGCATTTAGACAGCATCCTCAGGGACACCGGGGGTGGTGATTTTAGAATTTTTATTGTAGATAAAGGATTGATTAACAATATTATTGACAAAGAATGAGAAGAAGTGAAATCCATTCACTCGGCAGTGCGATACAGACGTTTCTGAAAGAGTCCAAGTTTGACAGGAAGATTGCCGAGGTGGATGCTGTTGGTTCGTGGGAGTCTATTATCGGAAAACCCATTGCCCGTGCAACCACCAATATCTACATTCAAAATGGTACCCTGCATGTACACCTCAACTCCTCCATCGTTCGTAATGAGCTCTTTATGATGCGCAACGACATCATTCGTGCCATCAACAACCATGCCGGTAGTGTCATTGTGAAGGCAATTGTTTTAAAATAAGCAAGCTTTGTTAATTCGGATGAAAAACAAGTTGGTTCCATCTGAATCATTGGCAATACGATCCAATCTTTCAAGTAAATGCCAATTAATTTTAACTTTGCTCCAGGTTCCAGAACAGTTCAAACATCTATTCATTCCAAACTATTTGAAATTTTATTCCACCCAACCATGGCCGTCGATTTCTCCCAAATACCAAATCCTTGCTATGTCATTGAAGAACAATCGCTGCGAAAAAATCTTGCGAAGATTCAAAGCGTAAGCGAGGAAGCAGGAGTAGAAATTATTCTGGCATTCAAGGGATTCTCCATGTGGAAAGTTTTCCCGATTGTTTGCGAATACATCAAAGGTGCCACAGCAAGTGGTGCCAATGAGGCGCAACTGGCCTTCGAAGAGATGAAGACACTGGCCCATACCTATTCGCCCGCCTACACGGAGTCCGATTTTCAGCGGGTCCTTGCTTATTCTTCCCACATTACCTTTAATTCTTTGTCTCAGCTGGCAAGGTTTCGAGATCGAATTAAGGCTCATGACAGGACCATCTCGGTAGGATTAAGGGTTAATCCCGAGTTTTCTGAGGTGACGACAGAATTGTACAATCCTTGTGCTCCTGGCGCCAGACTTGGAATAACAGCTGAAAATCTGGGAGATAACTTACCCTCGGAAGTTGAGGGATTTCATTTTCATACCTTGTGTGAATCATCTTCACATGATTTGGAAAAAACATTGGTGGCTTTCGAAGATCGTTTCGGTAAATTTCTCGGTAAATTGAAATGGGTCAATTTTGGTGGTGGTCACCTGATGACCCGCAAAGATTATGACACCAACCATTTGGTTCAGGTTCTGAAGTCATTTAAGTCAAGATGGAAGAACCTTGCTGTTGTTCTTGAACCGGGAAGTGCTTTTGCCTGGGAGACTGGATTCCTGCTGGCTTTGGTAGTGGATGTCGTCGAAAATAGGGGAATAAGTACCGCTATATTGAATGTTTCTTTTACTGCACACATGCCCGACTGTCTGGAGATGCCCTATCAACCCAAAATTAGAAATGCTTACCAGGAAGTACTTCCTGGCAAGTTCAGTTACCGAATGGGTGGAAATTCTTGTCTTGCCGGAGATTACATGGGGTTCTGGTCGTTCGACAATCCTCTCAAAGCGGGAGATTTAGTCCTTTTTGAAGACATGATTCACTACACCCTCGTCAAGACAACCATGTTCAACGGCGTAGCCCATCCATCGGTGGGACTTTGGAACGATTCATCCGGCTTTACACTTTTGAGAGAATTCGGATACGGAGATTACAAAGAAAGAATGGATTAGGAAAGAGTTATAACCCATAACTCATCACTCATAACTCTTCAATGGAAACTTTGCGGCTGCTTCCACGAGTCTTTCGCCGGTATATTCTGTAGTTGACATCCTAATCCTCCACTCTTTTGGGTAGCCGTTGTTGAATCGGGTTCCAATGTTCTTGGCCCAGCCCAAAGGTCGATTGCAATAGGTGACCAAATTCCAACCTCTTTCCTCAAATACCAATTGAAAATCAGCTCTTTTCAAGTAGAGAATAGCCTCCTCGAGTGTTAATTCCACCAGAGGGAAATTTGATTTATTTACTACCGTGGAAATTGCCAGGTCATGGGAAGGAATCAATTGATCCCGTTTAATTTCACCGATGGTAACTCCGGCATGGATAATTCTTAAAGTGGCTTTTACCTGGTCTAGTTCCGAAAGTAATGCAAGAGGCCAACCCAGCATACGATCTTCAAATTTCAACAGCAACAAAGACAAATCCCCGATAGTTCCTTCCAGTAATTTTAGCTCTGATTTGGGAACAGGTACCAGGGCATTTCTACTCTTTATGGATTTGCTTGATGCAACCGATTGCTTCTTGCGTACCGCTGCCGTAAATAATCCCTCACCCTTGACTTTGTGCGGATAAAACCTGTAACATGGAAATCCATTGGCATCGGTCGTTACGATTCCCCATTCCTCCGGGATGTTCAGGTGGACAGCTTCGACGGGAGAAAATCCCTGTAGCCAGGATATATTTTCTTCATTTTCAGCCGGATTGAAGGTGCATGTACTGTAAATCAACATTCCATCCTCCGCCAATGCAGGCCAAACGTCTGCCATTATCCTTTTCTGCCGTTGGGCACAGTGGTCTGTACTGGCATCTGACCATTCGTCCATGGCAGTCGGATCACGCCTAAAAAGACCTTCACCTGAACAAGGGGCATCGATGACTACAATATCAAAGAATCCGGGTAATCTGGAAAAATCTCTGGGATCATTGCAGGTTACGATGGTATTTGGATGACCCCATTTTTTTAGATTTTCAGATAAAATCATCGCTCTCGAATGGATGACTTCATTGCTTACAAGCAGACTATCTTCTGTTAGAAGGGTAGACAAATGGGTCGATTTACCTCCGGGAGCAGCGCATAGATCCAGAACGCGCAATTTTTTTTTACCTGCCTGGTGGATGAATTGTTCCAAAAACATGGAGCTTGATTCCTGCACATAATAGGATCCTGCGTGAAACAAGGGATCAAGGGTGTAAATTGGGCGTTTTTTTAGGTAAAATCCAGTAGAACACCATTCTACTGAACATGAATTGGCATCTAACTGCCATTTTCTTTTGTTAATCCGAATGGAATGGTTGGGTGGATCGCTGAGTGAAGAACTGAATGACTGATAGGCCGATCCCAGCATTAACCGCATTCTGTTTTCTAAAGACTCGGGAAGTTGGATCATCGGAACTCTTTTTGTCAAAATTAACAGTTTTTTACGAGGATTATTTTAAATTTGTTCACTTACTAATTCTACCGCCATGTCAATTGCTTTTCGTCTGAAATATACCCTGGGACTCATACCTTCTGCCGATCAACTGGATTCGAGATGGGACAAGCTGGTCAAAATGCGTGATGAACTTGATCAAATGGAACGTTCAGATGAGTTAGAGAAATACCAAAAATTAAAGGAACTCATCGAATCTTCAGCTTTTAAACAAAATCAAAAGGAGGTGGAGGCACTTCAATTTGCCGGAAGCAAAGAAGAAAAACTGATTCTTGAATTGTTGAATTTGTCAAAATCTGCTTCCATCCGGAATTACCAGAAGATCGCCACCTCAGCCCAACTGCAGCGGCTGGAAAAAATTCTGAAGGATAGTCGGGTTACACGGTTTCAGGAATTGAAGTCGGTGGTTGAATCTCCACAATTCATGGATAGGAGGGTTTCGCAAAAGAAGAAGGAGTACGTCAAAAGCGATGATTTTGGTGTTTTGCAGGAGTTCATTGCGTTGAAGCGAAGTGATGATATCAGGTTCTGGATGAAATTTAGTCAGTCGGATCGCTACAAATCCTATTTGAATACGCTGGAATCCAAAGATTTAAAGAGAATGTCTGAGTTGAAGGAGATTACCGGTGACACTAATTTCGAAAAGCAGGTAACCTATTTGAAGGACAAAAAAAGGTTCCAAAAGAGTGATGAATACAGGCAAATTCTCCTGTTCAAAGGGATGGATGCCGGGAAGTTCATGGCCGAATACAGAAAGCTCAAGAAAGAGAAATCTCTCGACTTCTTCAACAAATGGGAAATTCTTCTGGAAGAAAATTTTTCTGGTAAAGAGTTGGATGCAAACAAATGGCAACCTGAAAATTGGTTGGGATTCCAAATGGCCGGAACCAGCTTTTCGCAAGAGGGAGAGATGCAATGCTACCATGGCGCAAAGAATATCCAGGTAACTAACAACGTGCTCTCTTTGTGGGCCAAAAAGGAGGTCGCACATGGAAAAGTTTGGCGACCTACGGCAGGATTAATGCCCAAACAGTACGATTTTACCTCCTCCATCCTCAACAGTGCAGCGCATTTTCGCATGAAGGAGGGCGTTGTAGAAGCAAAAGTGAGATTTAAAAAAGATGACACGATCATTTCGGCTTTTTCATTAACCGGCGAAAAACCTTTTCCCCAAATTGATCTATTCAGAAGCACCAAAAAGGGAATTGGCGTAGGAGTCCTTGAAAAACAAGGTGATACAACTTCCAAATATAAAAAAATCAATGCACTGAATGATGGTCGTTTCCATGTTTACAGGCTCGAACTTTTCAACAATGAGCTGGTGTGGAAGATTAACGGACATGAAATTTTCAGAAATTCCACCTCCTTGAAAGAGCCATTGTTCTTCAACCTTCTCACCTCTTTACATGGTCAGGTGAACGAACAACTCCTGCCTCATAGACTGGAAGTGGAGTGGATCAGGTGCTTTGCACAAAAATCTTAAACTTCAATTGACATGTACAGTTGGTTCGACGAGGAGGAGGCTGCCATTACGATTTGCGATCTCGAAGGTGTAATCATTTACATGAATGAAAGGTCCAAAAGATCCTTCACCAAATACGATGACAGCGGGGTGACAATAGGATCAAGCCTGATAGCGTGTCATCCAGAACCAGCGCGGTCAAAGTTGATTTCAATGCTGAAGCGTCCATGGACAAATGTTTATACCATCGAAAAACGGGGCGTCAGGAAGCTAATCAGGCAATCTCCCTGGTACCAGGATGGGGAGTTTAGTGGTGTGACAGAAATTTCCTTTGAGATTCCGGAGGCGATGGAGCACCATTGCAGGGATATTTTTTGATTTGTATCGACAATTTGTGAATTGTCGATACCGCCATTCAATCCTCTATTTTGTGTTTGAGCGATCTGAATCCTTCACCCAAAATTTCGCTTGCATCCATGATGGTGATGAATGCATGTGGATCGATCGCCGCAATCTGTTCTTCTAATATCGCCACCTCTCTACGACTCACTACCGTGAAAATGACGTTTTTCTCAGAATTGGTAAACATGCCAATGCCTTTCAGGTAAGTTCCTCCGCGCTCCAGATCTATCACAATGGTATCCCTTATTTTTTCGTGCTCTTCAGAGATGATGATAAGGGCCTTGTTGTAGTTGGCACCTTGAAGGATCAAATCGACTGCTCGTCCGGTAATGTATATCACAAGGATACTGTAGAGCGGAATCTGCCAGTCTTTGAAGGCGGCGAGGGCAACAAATACGATGGCAGTATCCACCCAAATCAACATCTGGCCGATAGGAATTCTGGTGTATTTGGTAAATATCATGGCAACGATGTCGCTGCCACCTGAGGTCGCCTTTGCTTTGAAGATCAGGCCAAGCCCAATGCCTGTGAGTACACCTCCAAAGATACATGAGAGCAGTACATCCTTAACCAGCGGTGCATCGCCCACCATCCGCATCATGGTAATGCCATCCATGAATATAGAGGATGAAACAAATCCATATATAGTTTTTACACCGAACCGAGGCCCTAACATTTTGATGCCGATATATGTCAATGGTATATTTACCAATAGGTTGAATAGTCCAATAGGAAATCCATCGGGCCAGATCGACATTCCTTTGGAGAGGTAGTGCACAATAATGCCGAGTCCATAAACTCCGCCAGGTACAATTTTGTGGGGTGTGATAAAGTAGACATAGCCAACTGCCATTACAAACGACCCCACAGTAATCATTCCATAATCGAGGAACCACTTGGTTGAGAAGATCTTTTGTTTGGATGAAGTTGTCATTGCTTAAATATTAACCTTTGTGTCGGAAAAATTGGTTGTTGAAACTACCGTGAAAGTGTTATATGAAAAAAGGTTCCTTTTGAGAACCTTTTTGTCAACCAATTTTGATTAGAATCTTTTCTCTTTGATACGGGCTTTCTTGCCGGTGAGCTTGCGCAAATAGAATAACCTCGCACGACGAACATGTCCCATCCTGTTCACTTCGATCCCGTCAATGAAAGGTGAAGTCAATGGGAAAATACGCTCTACGCCAATGTTACCAGACATCTTACGAACCGTAAAAGTCTTGGTTGTTCCTGTTCCTCTTAATTGAATAACAGTTCCTTTGTAGTTCTGAATACGTTCTTTGTTGCCCTCTACAATCTTGTACCTGACGGTGATGGTGTCGCCTGGATGAAATGCAGGGAACTCTTTCTGTTCAGCTAAAAACGCGTTTTCAGCAATTTTAATTAAATCCATTACAATTGTATTTTACTTGTTTGACGAAC